>NZ_QJSN01000012.1:0-81547 GCF_003217445.1 Staphylococcus sp. AtHG25
CAAAGGAGCAAGCTCCTTATCTGTTCGCTCGACTTGCATGTATTAGGCACGCCGCCAGCGTTCATCCTGAGCCAGGATCAAACTCTCCATAAAAATTTATGATGTTTGATTAGCTCATAATACTAAATAGTGTTTGTAACATTTAAGTTACTGCTTTTGGAATTAACGTTGACATATTGTCATTCAGTTTTCAATGTTCATTAATAATGGAGCGGGTGATGGGAATCGAACCCACAACATCAGCTTGGAAGGCTGAGGTTTTGCCATTAAACTACACCCGCATATTAAATTAAAAGTTTATTTGGTGCGGCCGAGAGGACTTGAACCTCCACGGGATTTCTCCCACTAGGCCCTCAACCTAGCGCGTCTGCCATTCCGCCACGACCGCTGGCAAAACGCAATAATTACTATTAACTATCGAGAACATAAATTATTGTAAATGTTTTGTAATGAAATGTCAATAACTTTTTAACATATTTTTAAAGACGTTTTACAATCAATTAATGTTTAACTCTTTTATTAAAGCAACGATATATACTATACATGTTTTTATAATTAATGTCAACATTTAATAAACAAAAATATTCAGATCTACAATTATTGTAAAAGTAGACCTGAATTTCAATTTTAGTTACTTAGTAACTAAGTTAAATGTTCGATTAGTGACAACTTTCCATTGCAAATTCCACACCTCATCTTCCGAACATCTACTTTCCTTATCCTTAAATATTTGCAACCACATGATTGACATTTATATAAATAATTAGCACGCGCTTCATATGATTGAATAGGTTTACAAAATCTCGGAGCACCGACTTGCTTACTCAACATTTTAAAGTCTGGATCTTTATGTTTATAACCTTTTCCACCTAAATGCAGATGATAGTGACATAATTCATGTTTAATTATATCGATTAGTGCATTTTTACCATAATACTGATATTGTTTAGGATTAATTTCAATGTTATGTGAATCTAAAATATAACGTCCACCTGTAGTACGTAGCTTATTATTAAACAAAGCATTATGACGAAAAGGTTCATTAAAATATCGGTTTGAAATGCTTTCAACCATATTTTGAAGTTCATTATTATTCATGTGGATCAATCATTGTTAGAGAAACTTTTCCTTTATTTTGATCAATATCAAGAATCCAAACTTCTACTATATCTCCAACACTAACTATATCCATAGGATTTTTGACGAATTTTTTTGATAATTTAGATACGTGTACTAATCCGTCTTGTTTCACACCTATATCTACAAATGCTCCGAAATCAACAACATTTCTTACTGTTCCACTTAATTTCATACCTTCTTTTAAATCTTCAATAGATAGTACATCAGATTTTAGGATAGGCGTTTCAAACTCATCACGAGGATCTCGATTAGGTGCCATTAGAGATTTAATAATATCCTCTAAGGTTGGTACTCCAACATTTAATTGTTCAGCTATTTGATTTGTGTTTATTTTGGATAATTCAGCTTTTAACTTGTCAGTACCTAAATCATTGATATCAAAATTTAAAACTGTCAATAATTCATATGTCACATCATAACTCTCAGGGTGAATTGATGTATTATCAATTGGTTCAGAGCCATCTACAATACGCAAAAATCCTATACTTTGTTCGAATGTTTTAGCACCTAATCGTTTCACTTTACTTATTTCTTTATTGTGCTTGATTGCTCCATTTTCTTCACGGTAATCAATAATGTTTTGAGCTATTGCACTAGATAGACCAGAAACATACTGTAATAAAGATTTTGATGCTGTATTTACATCTACACCAACTTGGTTTACGGCTGTTTCAACAACAAATGTTAATGCACTTTCAAGTTCTTTCTGATTTACGTCATGTTGATATTGACCCACACCAATAGATTTAGGATCTATTTTAACTAATTCACTTAATGGGTCTTGAACTCGTCTTCCTATTGAAACAGCACTTCGTTCTTCAACTTGAAAATTAGGAAACTCAGATCTAGCAATTTCTGAAGCAGAATACACTGAGGCCCCCGCTTCATTGACAATAATAAATTTAATATCTAAATTATATTTTTTGATAACATCTGCAACGAATTGTTCAGTTTCACGACTTGCTGTACCATTACCAATTGCAATAAGTTCTATATTATTTTCTTTAATCATTCGGACAATTTCTTTTTCAGATGCTTCTACTTTAGATTTAGGTGGATGTGGATAAATTACACTTTTATCAATAAAAGTCCCATAAGGATTAATGACTGCTAGTTTACATCCTGTTCTAAATGCTGGGTCAACTCCTAATATTTGCTTACCTTTCATAGGCGGTTGCAACAATAAGTGATGTAAATTTTCACTAAAGACCTCAATAGCATGTTGTTCTGCTTTCTCAGTTAAATCAGCGCGTATTTCTCTTTCAATCGAAGGCATTATTAACCTTTTTAAACTGTCCTCAATTGCTAATTTTATATAATCTCCATGTGGATTATTATTTTTAACCTCATTTTTTTCAATAGCACTTGCTACTTGTTGAGTATCAAATTCTACTTTGACTGAAAGCACTTTTTCTTTTTCACCACGATTCATAGCTAGCACTCTATGATTAGCAACGTTCTTAATAGGTTCCACATAATCATAGTACATTGCAAATGTTTCTTTTTCATCATCCGCTTTTTTCTTCTTAGCCGTTACTATATTTCCTTGCCTATAAATATCTTTCAATATACGACTGCGATACTTAGGATTATCTGAAACGTGTTCAGCAATGATATCTAACGCTCCTTGAATTGCCTCGTCAACAGTAGCTACTTCATCATTAATATACGCCTCAGCTTTTTGACTCAATTCACCCTGTTGACCATCACTAATCCATTGGGCTAAACTTTCAAGTCCTTTTCGCTTAGCTTCAGTTGCTCTTGTTTTCTTTTTTTGTTTAAAAGGTCTATAAAGATCCTCGACACGCTGCAATTTGGTTTGTTTAAGAATATCTTCTTTTAATTCATTTGTTAATAAACCTTGTTGTTCAATATTATGTATAACTTCATCTTTTCTTTTCTGTAAATTTGCAACATATTGATATTCGTCAGAAATTTGTTTGATTTGAACTTCATCCAAACCACCCGTTGCTTCTTTACGATATCTTGCTATAAAAGGAACAGTATTATTTTCTTCTAGCAATTCTAATACGGATTTTACTTGTTTTTCAGAAAATTGATATTTAGACACTATTTCATTCATTAACATTTTATCCATTTATATAACCACACTTTTCAAAAATTCTTATTTCTCTAAGTATACAATATTTAATTTTAAGCATTGCTTTTTTAATTCAAAAGTAAAAAAGGAGTCGGATAGAATTCATAGTGAATTCATTGTCCCACCCCTACATAGATGACTAGAACTGAAAAACTACTAGTTGAACTATTTATCAATACGTGCAACAATTGCGACTGTCCACTATAGTTTTATATAATTAATGTTCTAGACTCTAAATGTAATATTTTATTGTTTAGCAGCTTGTTGCAATTTCTTAATTGCAGTTCTTTGTAAGCGTGATACATGCATTTGACTTAATCCAATACGTTCCCCAGTTTCTTTCTGGCTTAATCCTTCTATGAACGTGCATTGAATAATTTCTCTTTCTCTATCTGAGAGAATAGGCAAAATACGTTCAAGAATCATACGTTTTTCAGTTAAGTCATAATTATCATCTTTTTGCCCCATGATATCTAATAGAGTTACTGTTGAACCATCTTTATCTGCCTCAATTGAATGATCAACACTAAGCGCGTTATAGCTTTGACCCATTTCCATAGCTTCTAACACTTCTTCTTCTGAAACTTCTAAACGATCAGCAATTTCTGCAATTGATGGGGATCTTTCCAACTCATTTGTTAGTTCATCGCTTACTTTTTTGATACGTGGGCCTATCTCTTTTATTCTTCTCGGAACATGAACACTCCAAGTTTTATCCCTTAAATATCTCTTAATCTCACCAATAACGGTCGGTACTAAGAATGCTTCAAATTTGCGATCAAAAGACAAATCAAATCTGTTAATAGCACCTATTAAACCAACCATACCAACTTGAACTAAATCTTCATGATGTGATTGTCCTTTAGAATACTTATAAGCTAAAGATTCAATTAATTTTCGATAATGATTAACTAATCTATCTTGAGCTTCTGTATTAGCGTTATCTTGATGTTCTTTAATCCATTGGTTAATTTGCTCAGGTGATACATCATTAACTGATTTCGACTCTTTCGTCATTATTTGGCACCTGCTCTTTTTTTATATACTTAATCATGCTGATTGTTACACCAGATTCTTTAAAGACTTTCACTTCATCCATCAAGGATTCAATTAAGAATAAACCAAGTCCGCCTTCACGTAAGAAATCGATATTTTCATTCTCATCGTAAGGTCCTAACTGTGATTTAGTCGTTTCATAATCAAAACTTTCACCTTGATCTGAGATAACTATTTTTATTTTATCATCAAATAACTCAAAACATAAATTTATCATACCATTTGTTTCATCATTTTTATAAGCATGCTTCACTGCGTTAGTAATGGCTTCACTTACTGCAATTTTAGAATCTTCTATATCGTCGTAAGATGCGCCTGCTCTTGAGAATACCCCTGATAGAGTTAAACGAATTAAACTCACATACTCAGCAGAGGCAGGCAATTTCATCTCGATATAATCATTTTTAATAGGCAAGTTACTCTACCTCCGTTCCTTCATTGACATGCATTAAGTCCTTAAGGCCAGTAATATCAAATAATCTTCCGATTCTATCTGATACACCTAAAATATATAATTCTTTATCATTTTGATTCAAAGCTTTTAATGTTCCTACAAATAAACCTAATCCTGTAGAATCCATATAACTAACGTTTGTCACATTCACGTGAATATCATGAGTACCTTCTTGACGCATTGGCATCAAAACTTCTTCTAATTCAGGTACTGTATAAACATCTAATTCCCCAGCCACAATGACTTCATAATATTCATCATGTGTTACCGTCTCAATGTTAAGGTTCATAGTTCTTACACTCCTAGTTTAGTCTTTTGTTACTAATAATATGTATACTTTAGTAAGTATACCCATAGTTAGATTTATATAATCTAAAAATTTAATATTTAATTTACACGTTTTATAATCATAATAGTCATATCGTCACGTTTGTTAGGGTTTTGTATTTTTAATATAGCTTCATATAATATTTGTACTATATCTTGTGGATGCATATGCTTATACTTACGTATGAGGTTCAACAATGTGTTTTTAGCTATGAATTCACCATCTGTGTATCTTGCTTCTGTAACACCATCAGTAAATATGATAACTAAATCATCTAAATGAATGGGAATTTCTTGTTGTCTATAACGAGTGTGCTGACTTACACCTAAGACTCTTCCTCTAACTTCAATTTCTTCAAATGTTTCAGTTTCCGCTCTATATATATATCCAGGTTCATGACCTGCAGAACTACAATAAAGTAGATGGTTCATTTCTTCATATAATCCGTAAAACATAGTCACAAACATGTTTTGATTTACGTTTTTCTCCACAACACGATTAAGACGTTTCAATCCATCACTTGGTAATTGGGAATGCCCATAGGAGTCCATTCCGAATTTAATCATACTCATAGCTAATGCAGCTGGAATTCCTTTACCTATAACATCAGCAATAGCGAAACTCATCGTTCCATCTCTATGATCAATTAAATTAAAATAGTCGCCACTCACTTTTTGAGCAGCAACTGAAATCACACCAATCTGTATACTATCAAATTGAGGGATATCAGTTTTTAACATTGTCTGTTGAAGCCTAGAAGCTAAATCAATTTCTTTATCGTGGAATTGCATTTTATCAACTAACTTTTGGTAGTCTCGATAACTATATCCAAACCCTTTTACAACCTCTTGTAACACATCTAATGTATCAAAAATTTGTTCTTTATTTAAATTTAAGGAGGATACATATGATTTGTGTATATTCACAATATCTTCAGGTAGAATATCTTTTTTAATTACTTCATCTGTAAAATCATTACACTTTTCTAGAAATTGTTGTTTATTTTGCGTAACTAAACTTTCATCAATAAGTTGCTTATAATGCTGCTTACATTCTTCCACAAATCTGCCTCCTTGCTTCAATATATCTATCACTTAGAACTTTTTATATGCATTTGATATTTATTAATAAAATTCATTATTGTTAAAACCATAATATTAAATAATATGCTTTATATTTAAAAAAGACTTTAGGTATTACCTAAAGTCAACAACTAAAGACTATCAATTAATCTAGTACTTACCTTCAAATAGGACTAATATGTATTAAGTACATAGAAATTAAAGTACGAAAATTCGAATAACTGAATTTAAAATATTGTCTTTAATAGTTAAAATGAAATACTTTTGAATTATACATGAATTAAGTTATGTATTTTGCGTTTTAACTTCATCATGCAATCCTAGACTAATGTCTAGTGCTTCATCTACTTCTTGCATTTTCTCATCAGATAGATATGTTAATTTTTCTTTTAGTCGTTTTTTATCTAATGTTCTAATTTGCTCGAGTAGAATTACTGAATCTTTATCAAGTCTGTATTTCTTTTTCTCGATTTCAACATGTGTGGGTATTTTCGCTTTATTAATCCTTCCCGTAATCGCAGCAACGATTACGGTAGGACTATATTTGTTGCCAGTATCGTTTTGAATGATAACTACAGGTCTGACTCCCCCTTGTTCTGAGCCCTGTACTGGTGACAAATCAGCTAAATATACATCGCCTCTTCTAATCATTCACTTTTATAATTAGAAATAATGTACGTTTCGTTGCAATCACAAGCTTCGCATTCTAGAGGAAAAGCTTCTGTCGCTAGGGAGAGATTTAATTCGGCCATTTGTGCATAGCCTTCTTTTAAAGATTGTTCAAGACTGTGACTTCTATTTTGATTGAAAGTAAGCATAATATGAACCTCCAGTTGATACCAAATAAGACATTATAAACTTTAATTAATTTTATAATAACAAATTTTATTTCAAGTGACTATACTATTTTAATAATTCATTAGTTACATGCATCTGGTCATCAACTTGATAGATTCTAGGTAAACGTCTACCTAAATTACATAAAACTTCATAGCTAATCGTGTCTTGTTTTTGAGCTAAAGTTTCAGCTGATTGAGGTGAATCATAAGTATTATCTAGAAGTGTCACAGTGTCTCCCTCTTTTACATCATCTAGCACTTTAATTATCATTTGATCCATACATACTCGACCTATGACTTCACATTGATGGCCTTTGACATTAACAAATGCCCCTTGCATTGAGCGTAAGTATCCATCCGCATATCCAATTGGCAAAATCGCGATCTTTATATCTTCAGTTGCTGTATATGTACTGCCATAACTTACCGATTCTCCAACTTTTAAATATTTAGTTTGGACAACTTGTGTTAATAATTGCGCACTTGGTTGTAATTCAGTTTCAACTTTTTCTTTTACGTACTCTGACGGATAATAACCATAAAGTGAAATACCAAGTCTAACTGCGTTACATAATTCAAAGTTTCTCAATAAAGAACCAGCTGAATTTTGAGAATGTATGAATTTAGGTTTCTCAGCTTGAGTTACTAAAGTTTCAAATTGTTCATATTGATGATCCATTGAGTCGCCAGGTTCATCAGCATTAGCAAAGTGCGTATATACACCTTCGAATACTAAATGAGAATGACTTTGAATTAAGTCAATGACTTCTTTATATTCTTCCAGTGATTTAATTCCAAGTCTGCCCATACCTGTGTCGAGTTTCACATGTAGCCATAAATTCTTTTCATAATCATCACTAATTAATTCTATTGCATGTTGTATCCATTGTAATGATGGTACAGTCAAAGCAACTCTGTGTTGAATAGCTTTATTTATATCTTCAAGAGGAATGACACCTAGGATAAGTATTTGAGCATTGATTCCATGCATACGTAATTCAATAGCTTCATCAAGAGTTGCTACTGCAAAAAAGTCAGCACCGTTTTTCATTAAATGTTGTGCGATTTTAACGCTACCTAACCCATAACTATTAGCTTTTACTACTGGTATAACTGTTTTATCGCTATGCAACGTTCTAACAGTATTATAGTTATTTAAAATCGCTGATAAATCTACGTTTAAATAAGTTGATCTATAGAATTTATCTGACATACGTAATCCTCCTCTTAATTAGTAAAAAAATCTTATTTATTATTGATTTAACTCGTTCAATATACGAGGTAGAAATTATTTTTATTATAATACTGTTAATCTCTCTTTTCTAACAAAACCTGACTCATCGCATAATGTTCTGTATGAGTTATTGAAACATGTACGATAAAACCATTGTAATCTATACATGGTTTACCTTTTATATCGTTGTAACAATTAATGTCTTTGAATGCCACTGTTTTTCCTAAGCCTGTACCTAATGCTTTACTGAAAGCTTCTTTGGTTGCGAAACGACCAGATAAATATTCAAGTTTTCTCTTTTCACTTTTAAATGAATGAAATTGTTGTTCCTCTTCTTGTGTTAAAATTCTCTTTACTAACTTGTCTTTTTGTTTCTCAAAAGCTTTTTTAATTCTTTCAATTTCTATTAAATCAATACCTATTCCATGTATCATGCTAACCCCTCACTCACTAGGTATATTTGAATGATCTATTTTCGTATTCATTTCACTAATATCATTTTGCTGAATACTTTTCTTTTTTTGTATCATTTGTTTAAGTTTTATTGCGTCTTTCTTTGCAATCAAATCTATTTGAGAAACGCCTCCTGCAGTCGACAAATGCAATGAAGCTAACTTATATTTTCTCATTAAAAAACCTTCTTCAATATCGATATTCTGAATTCGATAAAATGGAATAATTTTAGTATTGATAAAAATAATGCCTCTTCTTATATAAATTTCATCGTTTGAATAACCATATCGAAAGTTTTTATATTTTAAAAATGGTGTTATAACTATAAAAACAACACAACATAAAATGATTAGTGCTATCGCAAGACTTACAAGTAATGCGCGACTCATTTCCTCAATGTATAAATCACATAAAATACTTGCTATTATCACTATAATTGTAAAAATAATGGTAGTAATCATTGAAGCAATTCTCATCACTTTAGGGCCTTTTTTATTCATGTAATTATAATTAGACATCGTACTCACCTCTTAAATACGCATCAACGTAGCGTTGCGATATATCTTCTTTTATGAACTTTAATTCCATAAACTCAAATATTGATCCTTTAGCAATAAGGAAATATAAATTTGCTAAATGACTTCTTTCGAGAAAAGGATGTTGGCTCGTTTCTATACCTATAATTTTATCCGTTTTGAAGTAATATGTTTGAAAACCAAAAGTGCTTACACGTTTCAAAGTTATTTCATCATTCTCTATCACTAAGCCAGCATTTTTAACGTAGATATATGCATGAGACATCATCACAATAATTATCATCAAAGCGATTAAAAAGCTCCATGCACTCCAAAAATAAGTTCCGATACTAGCTAAAATTAAAACGATAATACTTGGTATAAAGAAATGACGATGAAATCCTTTCCATGGCATAACGTTTTCGACCTTATTAAACTTCATTTCTGGTACGAGCTTTCCAATAATTTCATATGCTTCTTTTTGTTTTATAAATGGTAATATCATAATTTTACCATTGTCACTTGCATCATCATTAGACTCTATATCCATATCACTCGTGATAATAAAGTGTATAGAGGTATATCCAAATATTTTTCTTAAGAAAGATTGTTTCTCTAACACTGCTTGTAGTCGATCAGTTGGAACTGTTAGATTTTTCACATTAAAAAGACCATAACTAATTTTAAGATGATTACCCTGTTGTACAACTTTGTAGTTATAATAACGTATAATCGTAATTATAGTTCCTAAAACATAACTAATGATTAAAATCGATGCAACAACAAACAGCACAATAATAAATACAGAATTTACCCAATGCCATAGATTAGACGTCCATTTATCCCAAGGGATAATATCTTGAAATGCACCTACTATTGGCGAAACGGCAGCAAAGGCCACACCTATTGCCCCACTCGTCATAGCCATTAGAATTAGTGAAGTTAAGGACATATTGAACACATGTTCTGAATTACTTTCTGTTACACTTGTCGATGCATTATATTGCTCCGTTTTTAGTTCATTTTCATCCGATTCATCATTGATTAAATATTCTTGAGTATTATTATTTAATTCTTTTTGTCTCATTCGTATGGTTTGTTCAATGAACTCACTCTGTTTCTTCGTTATTGTTGCCAATTCAATGCCATCACTTGGCGTTTTAATTTGTAAACTAACGCCACCAACGATTTGGTTAATCAAACCTTGTGTTGTATCTAATGACTGAATTCTACTTAGATTTAGTTCTTTTCTTTTTTTATTTAACCATCCAGATGTAACAATAAATTGGTCGTTTTCAATCCAATATCTTGTAACTTTAATTTCTAAAAATCGATGTATAAACGTTACAATAAGGATAAACAAAAAGATTGATGGGCCAATATAATGACGAATTTCTGTAAAATCAAAATTCCATATATTAAAACCAACTAATATTATAAATGTAAAAATATTTTGTTTAATTACATCTATTATCCCTGTTATGTATGAAATTGGATGCAATTTTTGAGGATTAAACATCTGAATCAGCACCTCGCAATGCTATAAAAATATCTTCTGATAATTGATTCATTTCTTCTTCTGAGACAATTGGTAATTTTAATTCATGACCTGCTGTTACAAAAATTAAAATATTTAAATTTAGTAGCTTTAAAATAGGATTACTTTTAATTTCTAAAAATTGTAGCCGTTCAATTTTAGTCATTTGGTGTTTTTTAAAAATAAAAGACTTTTTAACTTCGACATTTCTATCATTAACCCTATAAAAACGATATTTATAATTAATAATGGGTTGTAATAGCAAACGAATAACCGAAATGAAGACTAAGAAGATAAGTATGTAGACAATAAAGTGGTACCAATTAAAATATCGCCACATTGAGAATAGTGCAGCAATGATAATCAGTTCTATTAAAAATAAGATACCACTATTAAGCCAGTGGTATTTCAGTGCATTCTTAGGACTTTTATGAAATGAACTTTCTACCTTCATAATATACTCCTTTGTAATTTTATTTTATTATATCATATTTAGTGTGAGGCTTACTGACCTTGCTGAATATGCGAAGTTGTTAAATTACTTCTACTATTTAATCAAATTTAAAACCACCTCAAAAGCATGAGATGGTTTGATTATAAAATTCAATATTGAATTATTTTATTTTTGTAAATCTGCGAATGTTCGACCTTTCATCGTAGATTTACCTTTGTCTTGTCTTTCACGACGGTCAGGTTTTTTACCTTTTTTCTTATTAAAGTTGCCTTTTGAACGTTTGTTTTTATTATCGAACTTGTTATTACGTTTTCCACCACGACGTGATCCATTACCTTTACCTTGGCGATTTTTACGTGCTAATGGTTTTTCAAATGTTAATTGTACTTCCACTTCATCATTTGCTTCTACTAATTCTTGTAGTAACGATGCAACTAATTCAGTACTATCATATTCTTCTAATAACTCGCTTGAGATACGTTTCAAACGTGCTTCACTTTCTCGTGACATCCAATTTTTCACTTTATCTTTAATATCATCTTCACGCGCTTTTAATACTTCTTTGCGGTGAGGTGGTCTTAAAGCGTTCATGCGTCTTCCATTTGCATCTTCAATTTGACGGATGTAATCCATTTCAATTGGATTTACGAATGTAACAGCGATGCCTTCTTTACCAGCTCTTCCTGTACGTCCGATTCTATGTGTATAGCTTTCAGTATCTTGAGGAATGTCAAAGTTATATACATGACTTACACCTGAAATATCTAAACCGCGTGCTGCAACGTCTGTAGCAACTAATATATCGATTTGATCATTTTTAAATTTCTTCAATACTTCTAAACGTTTAGCTTGTGTGATATCACCATGTAAGCCTTCTGCTTTGTAACCTTTAGATAATAAAGCACTTGTTAATTCATCCACACGACGTTTTGTTCTACCGAAGACAATGGCTAATTCAGGTTGGTGTACATCTAAGAAATTAGTAAATGTATCGAACTTTTCAAGTTCTTTCACAATTGTATAATATTCATCAATTTGAGGGTCTGACATTTCGTTGTTCATTGTCTTAACGATTTGAGGAGATTTCATGAATTGTTGTACTAAAGTTTGGATTGCTTTAGGCATTGTTGCTGAGAATAACATTGTTTGTCTTTGCTCAGCTGGAATTTTATCCATAATGAATCTCATATCATCGATGAATCCCATGTTCATCATTTCATCCGCTTCATCCAAAATCAATGTATGAATACCATTTGTTTTTAATGTACGTCTATTTAAGTGGTCAATGACACGTCCTGGTGTACCTACAACGATTTGTGGTCCTCTTTTTAAAGCTTTAATTTGTCGATCGATTGGCATACCACCAAATACCGTTACAACTTGTACATTTTGACCACGGCTAAATTCTCTTAATTGTTCAGCTACTTGCATAGCTAATTCTCTTGTAGGTGCTAATATTAAAGCTTGCACACCTGATTGACCTACAACTTTTTCTATTAAAGGAATCCCGAACGCTCCCGTTTTACCAGTACCAGTTTGAGCTTGTCCAAGGATGTCTTTTCCTTCTAATGTATAAGGGATACTATCTTTTTGGATAGGTGTGGGTTCCTTAAAGCCCATTGCTTCAAGGGTCTCAACTGTTTTGTCCGAAATCCCTAGTTCTTTAAAATTTTGCAATATAATTCTCCTTTTAACTTTCTTATTTATCAATATACGTTTGTGTATATAAGGTCCTCTTATTACGTCAACTTCTATATAGTACCACCTAAAATTACATATCGCAATAAAGCAATTTTATAGATGAACTCGTTTTCAAATCTATTTTCATATAATAGCGTTTATATTTTTCACTTATTATTTAAATTTTTAAAGTAAAAAAACAAGCCACTAAAGGATTTAGATTCCTAATTAGTGACTTGCTTAGCATGCTAGTAATTTTGAAAATAATTAAATCAATTTATTTACAACTTCTTCAAGTTTATTTCCTCTTGAACCTTTTACAAGAACTTTGTCGTTAGCAACTAAGTTATTTATTAAATATTGAGTTAATTGTTGTTTATCAATAAAATATTCAACGTGGTCAACAAATTGACCTCCTATATCACTAATATACTTTGCATCTTTGCCATATGTTAATAAAGTATGGATGTTTTTACCTTCTAAATATGCGCCTACCTCTTCGTGCATTGAACGACTATTTTCCCCTAATTCAAGTGAGTCAGCAAGTACAATAATTTTTCTACCTTCCATTTGACTCAAAGTATCAATTGCGGCTTTCATACTTGTAGGACTGGCATTATAAGCATCATTTATGATAGTAATATTATCATCAGTAATATGGCGTTCCATTCGCATACCAGTGAGTTGAACATGATTAATGTTATGTTGAATAGTCTCATATTTAAGTCCTAGTTCATGACCAATAGCAATTGCGATAGCTGCATTTTTCATATTATGGATTCCAAGAATAGGTAATTTATAATGTTCATTACCGTTAATAGAGAAAGCAATGCCATCATTTTCACTATGTTCTACTTCGCATACTAAAGCATTATCTTGTTTCAAACCTACACTTAAACATTTAGCATGTTTAATTTCTTTAACATGTGGTTCAAGCAATGGTTCATCACCATCATAGATGAATGTTCCCTCTTTTTTAAGTCCAATTGTTATTTCAGATTTAGCTTTAGCAATGCCTTCACGAGAACCTAAATCTTGCATATGTGATTCACCAATATTTGTAATAACAGCAATATCTGGTTCTGCTATATTAGAAAGTAATTCTATTTCATGGAATCCAGACATACCCATTTCTAATATTGAAATCTCTGTATCTAAATCAAGCTCTAAAATAGTTAATGGTAAGCCTATTTCATTATTGTAATTACCTTGAGTTTTTTTAACTTTAAATTCAGTGTGTAATACACTCTCAATCATATCTTTTGTAGTTGTTTTACCGTTTGAACCAGTAACACCTATTACTTTAGGGTTCACATGTTTAAGATATGCTTTAGCTAATTGTTGTAACGCAATTAATGTATTGTCTACCCATATAATAGGTCCTTCCACAATATCATCAATGTCATGGCCTTTTTCATAGAAAGAAGCCCCAGCGCCATCTTTTAACGCCTGTGAAACAAAGCGATGACCATCTACGTTCTCACCTTTAAATGGTATAAATAACATATTAGTTTTGATTGCACGTGAATCGATCGTCACACCTTTGATGGTTTGTTGTAAATATTGTGAATCAATATCACAAGGTATCCATTCCTGAATTTGCTGTAAAGAAACTTCTATCATTTATGAATCCCTCTCTTAGTCAATTGTGTATTTGTTTTTCTTTTTATCCTCGTGACGTTCTTTAGCTAGGTCAATTAATTTTGTGATTAGGTCAGAATAAGATAAGCCCATATTCTCCCATAAACTTGGATACATACTAAATGCTGTGAATCCAGGCATTGCATTTGTTTCATTAATAAAAATTTGATTGTCTTCAGTAACAAAGAAATCCGCACGTACTAATCCCGAACAATCTGTAGCTTTAAATGCTTCCAATGCCATGTTTCTTAATGTCATTTGTACTTCTTCATCTAATTCTGCAGGAATTTGTAAACTGATTTTACCGTCTTTATATTTTGATTTGTAATCATAGAATGCAACATCTTTGATAACTTCTCCTGGCCATGTTGTTTCAGGATAGTCATTGCCTAATACAGCTACTTCAACTTCACGAGCATTAATACCTTGTTCAATAACAAGTTTACGGTCAAATTGGAAAGCTTCCTCAATACCTGATTTTAATTCATCCTCATTATTACATTTACTAATACCTACACTTGAACCAAGATTTGCAGGTTTTACGAATACTGGATATGTAAGTTTATCTTTAACGAGTTTAATAATGTTACCCTCATATTTTTCATATTCACTTCTTAAGAAACTAATGTAAGGTAATTGAGGCAATCCTCTATGTTCAAATAATTGTTTCATGACAAGTTTATCCATTGAACTTGATGCAGCTAGTACACCATTCCCAACATATGGTAAATCAAGAACTTCAAATAACCCTTGAATTGTGCCATCTTCACCATTAGGGCCATGAAGTAATGGGAATATAGCATCATAAGGTTTACCATCGCTACTTTCTTTAAGCAAAATAGTGATTTCGCCCGCTTCTATATCTGTCATATTTAGGGATTCAATTTCTTTAATTTCCTCAGTGATATTTTCTTTTTTCTTCCATAAGCCATCATTCGTAATATAAATGATATCCACTAAATATCTTTCTTTATCAATTGCATTAAGAACATTTTGCGCAGTCAATTTAGAAACATCATGTTCAGCACTTTTACCACCATATACGATACAAATGTTTTCTTTTACCATAAGTAGTTCCTCCATTAAGAAAGATCATAACTCAATCATTTATGAGAAGTATTAAACTATTACGTTATTTCAACTTCTTACAAATGTCTATATCTCTTTCAATTCATTTTTACATTTTCTTTTTAGTTAACTATCAATATTTTATAAATTTTATTTAGTTTAAACTATGCTTTCTAAAAATCAATATTATCACAGTCTAAAGTGATTTTGCATTTATCAACTTAAATCTAATTATGTTTAATTAATTTTTTTGGTTTTTATTAGATTAATTTACCAATCATAATTCAAACACAATTTTAGATTGAATTTTTAGTTTTCTATATTCTGCCTGTTATTTTCTAGCAAATTAATATAAAGTCATGTAAAATTTGTATATAATATTAATCGTTCGATTATAAGAATTTAAGGAGTTTTCTCATGAAATATTCATCCCGTCAACAGCCTTCAAAACATTGGCTACGTAAGATAGACTGGATACTTGTAGCATTATTAACCATACTTGCCATTATAAGTGTTACTACGATTAGTTCAGCTATGGGTGGAGGACAATATAGTGCAAACTTTAGTATTCGCCAAATCATTTATTACATATTAGGTGCTATTATCGCATTAGTTATTATGCTTATTTCACCTAAAAAGATTAGAAATAATACATATATTCTTTATTTTATCTTTTGTGTACTACTTATAGGTTTACTCATATTACCTGAAACATCTATTACACCAATCATTAATGGTGCTAAAAGTTGGTATTCATTTGGACCAGTAAGTATTCAACCCTCAGAATTTATGAAGGTCATCTTAATTCTAGCATTAGCAAAGAGCGTTTCTAACCATAATCGTTTTACTTTTAATAAATCTTTTCAAACTGATTTGGTCTTGTTCTTTAAAATCATAGGAATTTCAATAGTACCAATGACTTTAATCTTATTACAAAATGACTTAGGTACAACGCTTGTGATTTGCGCTATTATAATAGGAATAATGTTAGTTAGCGGTATTACATGGAGAATCTTAGCCCCATTATTTATAGCCGCTTTTGTTTTTGGAGGAACTATTATATTAGCTATCATTTATAAACCAACGTTAATTGAGAGCCTTCTAGGTGTGAAAATGTATCAAATGGGGCGAATTAATTCTTGGTTGGATCCATATTCATATAGTGCTGGAGACGGTTATCACTTAACAGAATCTTTAAAAGCGATTGGGTCTGGTCAATTATTCGGTAAAGGATTTAATCATGGTGAGGTTTACATTCCTGAAAATCATACAGATTTTATATTCTCAGTAGTTGGAGAAGAAATGGGATTTATAGGCGCTGTAGTTTTACTACTCATCTTTTTAGCATTAATTTTTCATTTAATTCGACTAGCTACGAAAGTTGAATCTCCATTCAGCAAAATATTTATCATAGGCTATGTATCACTACTTGTCTTCCATATATTACAAAATATAGGTATGACAATCCAATTACTACCTATTACCGGTATACCATTACCATTTATTAGTTACGGCGGTAGTTCACTATGGAGTTTAATGGTTGGTATAGGTGTCGTCTTATCTATACATTTCCATCAAAGACAAACAATGCCTAATAAAGAAGCGTAATCACATTTAAAAGTGATTACGCTTCTCCCTTTATCAATTGCTAGCAGACTATTTAAGTTCTTGGCGCACAGGTGTTGTAGCTGGCAATGTATTAATAATGTCTAAACGAGATTTAGTTTTTTTAATATTCACACCTAATGACGATAATAATTTAACAACATTTTGCAATTTATCCGAATTACTCATGGCTTTCACCTCGTTTTATGACTTCAAAGTTATACTACCCCAATTATCGATGTTTTACTACATTAATTCAGCATAAAATTGATATTTAATAAAATTATTTTAATTTATCAACCTAATACCTTATAACCATCATCATAAATTTCTTTTTCAATACTATTTAAATTCGTTGGTGTTTCAAAAGAAATTTTAACTAATTGGTCATTTAGTTCTACAATTACTTCATCTACACCTATCATCTTCTCAAGTCTATGTTGGAGCGAATTAGCTTGCTCTTCAGTATTTAATTCACTAATTCTAATTTCACTAAAGTTCATTTAATTAACCCCTAATCTTTCATTAATTTTTGAAATGTCACTAACAATTCTTCCATCGCTTCTTCTTGAGCGCCGTTATTCACTTTATCCATGATACAGCTTTTCATATGATGATCTAGCAACTTAGTGGCCACACTATTTAATGCAGATCTTGTAGCTCTAATTTGAGTTAGCACGTCATCACAGTATGCATCTTCTTCAATCATGCGATTAATCGCTCTAACTTGCCCTTCAATACGATTTAGTCTTGATTTTAAATTCATTTTAATTTGCTCGGAATGATGTGCATTTTCATGATTATTCAAGGTCGTCACCCTTTCTAATAGTACTATCATATCGTATAATTTACCTTCATATTCGTCAAACACTGTAACTTATTTACATGAAAAAGGGTCATGCTATTTAGTTAATGCCATGATACAATTAAGTTTAAGAAAGTACTAGACTTATCTTATTCTTGCAAGAATTAAAAAAATAAACAGGAGGCGTACTATGGTAGAAATATATTCAATGTCTTTCACGCATTCCTCATTGATTATTAATATCATTTTAATTGCTGCCTTTATATTAAACTTAATTTTTGCGTTTGTTATTATCTTTATGGAGCGGCGTAGTGCTGGTTCAATATGGGCTTGGCTACTTGTTTTAGTATTTTTACCAATTATAGGGTTTATTTTATATTTACTATTAGGACGCCAAATTCAACGCAATCGTATTTTTAAATTGAAAAAGGAAGACCGTAAAGGCCTTGCTATGATTGTCGATGAACAAATTGAAGCATTAGAAAGCGACGATTTCTCAAAGGGTAATCATCAAATTGTTAAGTTTAAAGAAATGGTACGCATGTTACTTTTTAACAATGCTGCATTCCTTACTACTGATAATCAAATCAAGATTTATACTGATGGCCATGCAAAATTTGATGCATTATTAAGTGATATTAAAAATGCAAAGGATTATATACATATTCAATACTATATTTTCAAAAGTGATGAATTAGGTCATCGAATTCTCTCAGCACTTGAGGATAAACTTGATGAGGGCTTAGAAGTTAAAATGTTATACGATGATATGGGATCAAGAACTTTAAGAAAAAAAGATTTAAAACACTTCCGTCAAAAAGGTGGACATGTTGAATCTTTCTTCCCTTCTAAACTCCCACTTATAAACCTCCGTATGAATAACCGAAACCATAGAAAAATAGTTATTATTGACGGTAAAATTGGTTATGTTGGTGGTTTTAATGTAGGAGACGAATATTTAGGTAAAGATAAAAAATTTGGATATTGGCGAGACACTCATTTGCGATTAGAAGGAGATTCTGTAAACGCACTTGAACTGAGATTTATATTAGATTGGAATTCACAATCAAACCGTGATTCAATCGAATATGAAGATCGCTATTTTCCTGATGTAGACTCTGGTGGAACAATAGGTGTACAAATTGCCTCAAGTGGTCCTGATGAAGATTGGGAGCAAATCAAATATGGTTATTTGAAAATGATTTCTTCAGCTAAACAATCTATCTATATTCAATCACCCTATTTTATTCCTGATCAAGCCTTCATTGATGCAATTAAAATAGCAGCTTTAGGTGGTGTAGAGGTCAATATTATGATTCCTAATAAACCTGATCATCCTTTTGTTTATTGGGCTACCTTAAAAAACGCAGCTTCTCTATTATCAGCTGGTGTGAAAATCTATCATTATGATAATGGTTTCTTACACTCCAAAACATTAATTATTGATGATGAAATTGCTTCAGTAGGTACTGCCAACATGGATAATCGTAGTTTTACATTGAATTTTGAAGTAAACGCATTTATCTATGATGAAGCAATTGCAATTCAACTAAAAGAAGCATTTATTCAAGATATGAAAGTATCCTACCGACTCACTGAAGACTTATATAATAAACGAAGCCTGTGGATCAAATTTAAAGAAGGTATATCTCAATTACTTTCACCTATTCTATAGATAATTTAGATATAGTAGTTTAAAAAATTACATTGAAAATATAATAGACTTAAAATACTACTTTAGTCCCGAACTTATCTGAACAATAAGGAGATTAAAATGGATGTAACACGACAAATAGAATTAGCCCATCGTTATATGAAAGATTTTCATAAAAATGATTATTCTGGTCATGATATTGCACATGTAGAACGTGTAACGTCACTAGCTCAAACAATCTCTAAATGCGAGCAACAAGGAGAATATTTAATTATCACACTATCTGCATTACTTCATGATGTCATTGATGATAAGTTAACAAATAAAGCCAATGCTTTAGATTGTTTAAAAACATTTTTAAAGAACATTCGTGTATCTTTTGATCAACAACAAAAGATTATTTACATCATTCAGCATTTAAGTTATAGAAATGGACAAAATAATCATGTAGACCTTCCTATTGAAGGACAAATTGTTAGGGATGCTGATCGACTAGATGCGATTGGTGCTATTGGTATTGCTAGAGCATTTCAATTTTCAGGCCATTTTAACGAGCCAATGTGGACAGAATCACCACATAGAGACATACCTAATATTGAAACGATTACTAATTTAGAACCTTCAGCTATACGTCACTTTTATGATAAATTATTAAAATTAAAAGATTTAATGCATACTGAAACTGCTAGAAAATTAGCTAGAGAAAGACATGCGTTTATGGAACAGTTTTTAAATCAATTTTATAAAGAATGGCATATATAAAAAAAGGTCGATACCCTACGTAAGGATATCGGCCTTTTTACTTACTAGTTTCAATTAAACTAATTTATTTTTTCTTTTTATTATTCTTAGAAACGACTTGAGTGTTTTTACCTTTTTTATTTGAGTTACTATTATTTTCCTCAAATTTTTCAATCATTGGTGCAACTTCTCTTCGAGCAACTTTTTCATAGTACATATTGGCGAAGTAAGTTTGAACAATCAAGAATGCCGCACTGACTGACCAATATAAACCTAAAGCTGAAGCCGAACTTAATGAAATCCAAATAATCATGATTGGTGATACAATCATCATCATATATGTCATTTGACGTTGTTCTTGAGGCATTTGCTTACTTGATACCCAAGCTTGGATAAAGTAAAGCACACCGGCAATAATAGTAATCCAAATATCAGGATGTATTAAATTAAACCATAAGAAGTGAGGATGTTCTGCAATACCGCCACCAATACGGTAACGTAATACAAAGTATAATCCCATGACAACTGGCATTTGAATTAATACAGGTAAACATCCTAATGCACTCTTCATTGGATTAATATCGTATTTCTTATAAACTTCCATCATTTCTTGGTTTGCTGCCATTTTCTCTTCTTGAGTACGTGCACGTTTAACTTTCTCTTGCACGCCATCAACTTCTGGTTTGGCAACTTTCATTTTTTCACGCATCAAATGACTATTTTTATAGTTTGATAGCATGAATGGTAACAAGATAATACGTATTACTAAAACTAATACGATAATTGCAATACCGTAGTCATCGTTAAATACTGAATGGCCTAACCAATGTAATACTTTAGACATTGGTTCTACGAATGTATTATAGAAAAATCCATCTCTATTACTAGATTTAGAATAGTCACATCCGGCTAAAAAGACCATTACCCCTAATAACAAAGGTAGTAACGCTTTCTTCTTCATTTTTACACCTCTATTGATATATTCACATAGAGATTATTTTATCATAGTAACCGTGTACTAGAAAACAAAAAAAGAAAAATTTTATTATTTATTTGAAATAACTTTTCATTTTAGTAACAGTCTTGTCAATATTATGACTACGTGCAATCGCTGAAATAACTGAAACACCATCTGCACCATTTTGAGCAATAGGTTCAATATTGTCTTCTGTTATGCCTCCAATTGCTACCATTGGTAACGAAGGATTGATGTTCTTTATTTTAGCAATCATTGATGGACCTACTGGTGCGTTAGCATCATCTTTAGAGATTGTTGCAAACATAGGTCCAACTCCAATATAATCAACGTGTTCTAAATCCGAATGATAATATTCTTTCTCATTTCCAATACTAAGCCCAATGATTTTATCTCTAAAACGTTCAGCAAAAGACTTCACATTTTCATCATCTTGCCCTACATGAATACCGTCTGCATTTATTTTTTCAGCTAAATCAACATCGTCATTTACAATAAATGGTACTTGATAGTCATGACATAGTTTTAATAAATCAATTGCTAAATCTTCTTTCGCAACACCATCTAATGATGTTGGCCCCTTTTCACGGAATTGAAAAAGGGTAATTCCAGCTTCTAAAGCTTGCTTTAGTATTACTCTAATATCTTTTTCTTCTGGAACATCTTGTGTACCGCAAATAAAATAAACGTTTAATAATGATGAATTAAACATATTATTCAACCTCTTGTCTTTTGACTTGGTGTTGGTAAGTATTAAAGTCAATGTTATACATTTGATCTAACAGTTTGGGTAAAAATGTACCTGGTCCATTCACTTGTTGATCCTTTTCAGCAATTTCAGCAGCAATATTATAAATGCTCACTGCTTCTTCTAACACTTGTAGTGTTGGATTTTCTTCTCTAAATAAGAAACTCGCTACAATACCACCGAGTAAACATCCAGCACCAGTAATTTTAGCTAATAAAGGTGACCCATTATATAACTTGACAACTTTGCCACCTTGGACAACAACATCATCTTTACCTGTTAACACGATGGCTGTATTCAATTCCTCATGGGCTCTCTTAGCTATTTCTACAACATCTAAGTCAGTTTCACCATCTGTACCTTTCATCGTTGTAGTCGCATCTACTAACGTTAAAATTTCTGAGGCATTTCCTTTAATTACTGATACTTTCACTTCTGATAAGAATTTTTGGCAAAATGCTTTACGATATGAAGATGCACCAACTGCCACTGGATCAAATACAATCGGTGTTCCTTGTTGATTCGCAATTTTACCAATTTCCAATATGTCTTGTTCATTTGCTTTAGTCATCGTGCCAATATTAATAAGTAATGTACCAGCGACTTTATAAAATTCCCTCGCTTCTTCAGGTGCTTCACTCATTGCTGGGCTCGCGCCGATACTGAGTAAACCATTGGCTGTAAAATTCTTCACGACATCATTTGTATAACATACAACTAGAGGGTTCTCTTGTCTCAAACGTTCTAAGTTATTCATCATCTAAACCTACTTTCTTCATATAAGCAAAATGGTTTACCGGCCCTCTACCCTGACCAATCTCTGGCGTATATTGAATACTTAATGAAATAAATTTCTTAGCTTTTTTTACCGCTTCATAGATTGATTTCCCTTTTGCAAGTTCTGCAGTAATTACCGCTGAAAATGTACATCCGGTGCCGTGAGTATGTTTTGTATCAAAGCGTTGATCTTCAAAAGTATATACATCATCCTTAGTAAACAAGAAATCTTTGGCATTGTTTAAATCAGTTGAATGCCCACCTTTTATTACGACGCCTTTACTACCTATCTCGTTAATAAATATGTTACCAGCTTTTCGTATATTTTCTTCAGTGTCTAGTTTGATACCTGTAATTTCCTCTGCTTCAGGAATATTTGGCGTGACGACATCTGCTAAAGGTAGTAATGTATTCTGTAAATGTTTCTTAGTATCATCATCCATGAGTGAATCACCACTTTTAGCAAGCATAACTGGATCAATAACATATGGAATATCTGAGTGTTGTTTCAAATAATGTTGGATTAACTCCATTGTTTCATGAGTTGCAATCATGCCTGTCTTAATAGCATGTGGTAATTCATCATTAAAGACACTGTCTAATTGTTCTTGTACCCAACTTGTCTCAAGATTATGGATATGTTGAACGCCTTTAGTGTTTTGCGCAACGATACTTGTAATCGCTGCCATACCGTAGACGCCACAGGAATGAAATGATTTTAAATCGGCCATCACACCAGCGCCACCTGATGGATCAGTTCCTGCAATTGTTAAAGCAATTTTGGGTTTATGCATTTTTATCGCCTCCGAAGTTCCACTGTTCATTAATATAAGCCATATTAAAGAAATTACGTTCATGTATGGTACTTTGTAAGAAACTTTCTTTAATATCTTTCTTCTCTTGTTCTGTACAATTTGTTGTTAATTTATCTAATAAATTATCAAATACTTCAATTAATGGTCGCATTTCTGTACTATAGAAATCAAACCATTTTGCTGTAACAGAATCTCTATTTAGGTTTTGATCCTTTAATGCCATTTTAGCTACTACTTCATATACATAAGGACAAGGTGCCATTGCAGCTATAGTATACGCAGCATTTTCATGAGCATATGCGTGATAATACATATGTTTAATGTAATGATCTCCACTAGGTGGCCATACTTTTTCTTTAACAATTTCTTCATAAGGTTCGTTGATATAATCTGCTAGGATTTCATGTGCTTCAACCTCACCATCAAGCATAAATTCAATTTGTTCAACTAAAAATTTGACATCCTTCATTGATGGCGCTTTTGGGATAAGAAGTGCATATAAATTTGTAAATTCTTTCAAATATGACGCATCTGCTCTTAAATATTGACGTACTGCTTGAGCATCTAAATCCCCTTTTAATAGGTCTTGTATAAAACCATCATTATAAATCTCTTCAATAATAGGTTGCGCAGCCTCTTTAATCTCAGTTGAAAATGTCATATTAATCCTCCTTAAATTTAAAAAATGCTACATTTCAACGTAGAAATGTAGCTATCATTCAATAAAGAGAACGTAACATTTACATAACTACTTTCCTACGTTGGTACTAACCAAATCAGGTTGTAAGGGTCTGAATTAATCATCTCAGCCATTTACTATGGTTCCCCTAGTAGCATTAATCTATTAATTTAACAATATCAAAATGACTGCTTTTTATCAAACAAAACAAAAAAGAGTGGAACAAAATTCACTGTTCCACTCTTACTTTAAATGATTAAATTACTATATTATGCAGTTACCCATTGTGAAGCGCCTGCAGTGTTATATAATTTAACTGCTGCAGCATCTTGTACGTGTTCAGGAGCTTGTGCTGGTGAAACACCTTTATATTCATCAGGAGCTACTGAATCCCAAGTAGATTGTAAGAATTGATATTTACCTGCTGCACCTGAACTTGGGTTGATAGCAGTAATGTCGCCACCAGATTCACGTTGTGCAATTTGTTGTAAATGACTGTTAACATTTACAGAAGAACCACTTGAAGCATTGTTATTTGAAGAACTTGAGTTAGAAGTTGTAGCTTCAGTTTGTGGTTGTTGTGTTTGTTCAGTTTGAGGTGCTTGTTGTGTTTGAGTTGGTTGAACTTGACTAGATTGTTGTTGAGAACCAACTTGTTCAGCTGAAGTTTGATTAGAAACAGTTGAAGCTTGTGCACTTACATCTTGTAGTTGAGAAGCTTGACCTGATTGTGCATAGTTCCAGCTCCAGTTAGTACCATCTGATTCAAAATGATAAGTGAAACCTTCATAATCAAAAGTTACATTGTAAGCACCCTCTTGAATAGGGCTATCATTTAATGATTGATCATTTGATTGAGCTAATTGAGCTAATTCTGCTTTATTTACTTGAGCTTCGCTCGCATCTACGTGTCCAGCGTTGCCAGCAACTACTCCTAAACCTACTGCTAATGATGAAGCAATAATTGTCTTTTTCATAATATATATATCCTCCTAAGAATGTTTGTGTCTTAATTTATTTTTACAAGTACAACTTTAACATCCATAAAATCATAGTAGGTTACAGTGAAATTAAAAAAGACAGGACTTTTTTACATAGAAATTACATTAGTAAAACCATAATTATTTCAATTGCAAACTATCATGACAGCTTTGAATAGGTATATAAACATCTTTTCTTTGTAATATTTATGAAATCTTTCAGATAAATAAACGGGTAATTTAATAGCCTCCCTTATAAATTCTTTATATAAGAGAGGCCATGAGTATAATTAAAAGAAGTTTTTATAGTAAATAGGGATGGAGTTATTAGAACATTAGTTAACATCAATCACTTCAAGGTGATCAAAGGAATAAGCGTCTTCATCATATGTGGCGTTAAGAAGATTATTATCGTTTTTAGATTTAGGGGACATAAATTTAATTGTTTCAACATATAATTCAGTCACAAAGTGCGTTTGACCATCTTTATCGTACTTACGAGATCTCATTTGTCCTGTAATACCAACTAAAGTGCCTTGGTCTGTATATGATTCTATATTTGTTGCTATTTTACCAAATGCCTTACAAAAAATATAATCACAAGCTATTTCATTATTTTCATCTTTATAATTACGGTCAGTTGCAACACAGAACGTAGCTATCTTCACCTCCTCGTTTTCAAATATTTGTGCCTTTTTGGTCAATCGACCTACTATCACAATTTTATTTAGCATGTGTCACCTCCTTCTATAACTATATTATTCATTTATAATTTAGGCGTCAAAATTCTATTTTTAATATTTTTATTCCTCTTAATACACAAAGTTTGATATATTTAAAGAAAATAATTGTAAAACTCATATTAGATTATTAATAATTTCATTTTTTGCATAATTTTAAATTTTTTTGGGGATGTGATGAAGTGAAGACATTTAAAGCTGTACGTTTTCAAATCGTTAACGAAAATGGTGGAATAACTGAATTCAAGTTAGAAGATGGTGTAATCATTAATAAAGAAAATAGTGGCACAGGTTGGCTCTTAGAGGTTGTCATTTCAAATGCACATTATGAGACAATGAAAAAATATTATGATGATCAAACTTTATTGGACATTAGAGTCGTGATAACGCGTCCTTCAAATGATCCCGCTTTATTTGATGCCACAATTAAAAGCATTTCTGAATTCGAAACAACAATGTCAATAGTATTTGACTGTCATATTTATACTTTACGTCAAGTATATGCAGAGAGTTTATTAGAACAGCTAATTGATGAAGGTCTTTCTGGTGAAGAGTTAAAAATAACATTCAATCGAATGATGCAATCAAAACCAAAACTTAAAGAAGAAAAATTTGAGAGAGAATAAAAAATTGCCTCCTAACACTTTATTAAGTTAGGAGGCAATTTTTTATTATTTAAGCATCTTGAATTGCAAAAGTTAGTTCACAACTGCAAGCTAATTGTCCACCAACAGTTGCTTTAGCTGTACCTTTTCCAATCGGACCTTTAATTTTAGTAATTTCTACTTCTAACATTAAAGTATCACCAGGAGTTACTTGCTTTTTGAATCTACATTTATCAATACCAGCAAATAAAGCAATTTTACCTTTATTCTCTTCACTGTTTAGCATAGCAACAGCTCCTGTTTGAGCTAAAGCTTCAGTAATTAGTACGCCAGGCATCACAGCATAATCTGGAAAGTGTCCTTGGAAAAAAGGCTCATTACCAGATACTTGTTTTAAGCCCACACATCTTTTGCCTTCTTCATATTCAACTACACGGTCTATTAGTAAAAATGGTTGTCTATGTGGAATGATTTGTTTAATTTGATTATAATCGAAAATTGTTTTCATAATGTAAATCCTCCAGAAGTTTATACGAAAAATATATTATTAATTATTTACTCTTTCAATGTTAGCACCCAATGATTTTAATTTCTCATGGAAATTAACGTAACCACGGTCTAAATGTTTCAATTCAGTAACCTGAGTTGTACCTTCAGCTACTAAACCAGCTAATATTAATGCCGCAGCTGCACGTAAATCCGTTGCTTTAACTTGAGCACCTTGTAATTGACTCTTACCTTGTATTTTAGCGCTTCTGCCTTCTACAGTAATATTTGCATTCATACGTCTAAATTCGGCAACATGCATAAATCTATTTTCGAAGACTGTTTCAGTTATCACTTTATGGCCTTCAGCTGTTAATAATAACGCCATCATTTGTGATTGCATATCTGTTGGGAATCCGGGATGTGGCAATGTTTTAACGTCAACTGGTTTAAGTTCATCCTCAGCAGTGACTCTTACACCATCTTCTTGGAAATCTAAATTAACACCCATTTCTTCTAGTTTATAAATTAAACTAGTCATGTGTTCCTTCACAGCGTCTCGAACAAATACATCACCACGTGTAATTGCAGCAGCTATGATAAGGGTACCTGCTTCAATTCTATCTGGAATAATTGAATGTTCAACACCTCTTAATTTTTCGACACCATGAATTGTAATAGTATCAGTACCAGCTCCGGTAACTTTACCACCCATTTCATTGATATAATTTGCTAAATCAACAATTTCAGGTTCTTTAGCAACATTTTCAATTACTGTTTTACCCTTTGCAAGTGAAGCAGCCATAATAATGTTTTGAGTTGCACCTACACTAGGGAAATCTAAATGAATATCTGTACCTTTTAAACCATCTTTTGTACTAGCATAAATATTTCCATTTTCAAGGTGAATTTCAGCACCTAGAGCTTCAAAACCTTTAATATGCTGCTCTATTGGTCGTGCACCAATTGCACAACCACCTGGTAATGCGACAATGGCATGTCCTAATCGAGCTAGCAAAGGACCCATAACCAATATGCTCGCACGCATCTTACTAACATATTCATAAGGTGCCTCTTCTTTTAATGTTGTAGATGCATCAACTAATACAGCACCTTCTTCTTTGTTATACTCCACATTAGCGTTTAATGTTGATAACACATTATTTATTGTTACAACATCACTTAGATCTGGAACGTTAACAAGTTTACTTTGACCTTCTGATGCTAACAGTGATGCAGTTAGTACTGGTAAAACTGCATTTTTAGCTCCTTCAACTTTAACTTCTCCAGTTAGGCGATTGCCACCTTTTATAACTATTTTATCCATAATAATCCTCCACTTTAAACTCTTATTACTATCATCATTTCCCGATTTTCAATCAATTATTTATTTATTATATCCATTTTTAAAAAGAATTTACAATAAACTCATTATTGAAATAAAAATTTCACTTGTGTTGAGAATTGTAATAAATCAATTAAAAAATTACTGACAGTTGTACCCAATAATACTGCTAAAAACATTAGACAAACTTGTACTTGAGTAGCATAGCCTTTTTTAAAAAATTGATCTAATTTTAGAGAGTTTAATGCCCAATAAGCTACGCAAATACACAGAACATGTAAAATTAAGTGTACTATTGCAAATTGTTCAATATAATCCATGACATTCTCTCCTTTTAGATTTCTGTACTATATTGTACATTAAATAAGCACAGAATGGTACTAATCGTGACTATGATACAACATAAAAAAGGTTTGAAAACTAATGTTAGTTTCCAAACCTTTTTAATTATTTTAATTCTGCTACGCGTAAGCGGTTTTCAGCTCTTGCCAACGCTCTTTTAGCTCTGTTTATATCACTGTTATCCTGATCTTCTAAATGAGATTGTGCTCTTTGACGAGCTAATTTAGCTCGTTCTACATCAATTTCACTTGCAGTTTCAGCTGTTTGAACAATGACAGATACTTTATGTTGTCTAATTTCAACAAAGCCACCACTAACAGCTATATATTCAGTACCATTTCTAAAATTCACTTTTACATGGCCTGTTTTTAATGCGGCAACTGTCGGAATATGCCCACTCATGACACCCATTTCACCAGCTGTAGTTTGAAAAACAACTAATTCAACGTCATCTTTTTCGTAGACTGAACCATTAGGAGTGACAATATCAAGATTAACTGTACTCATTATCTATACCTCCTAATTGTTTAGACTTCAACACCCATATCTTTTGCTTTGGCAATGACATCTTCCATACTTCCAACTAAACGGAAAGCATCTTCAGGAATATGGTCATATTTACCATCTAAAATGTCTTTAAAATCAGCTACTGTAGTTTTAACAGGAACGTATGAACCTTTTTGACCAGTGAATTGTTCTGCTACATGGAAGTTTTGTGACAAGAAGAATTGAATTCGACGTGCACGTTCTACAGTCAATTTATCTTCTTCTGATAACTCATCCATACCTAAAATAGCAATGATATCTTGTAATTCTCTATATTTTTGAAGTGTTGATTGGACATCTCGTGCCACTTCATAATGCTCTTGACCAACAATTGCTGGTTCTAACGCTCTTGATGTAGATGCTAAAGGATCCACGGCAGGATAGATACCCATCTCAGTTAATTTACGTTCTAAGTTAGTTGTAGCATCTAAGTGAGCGAATGCAGTTGCTGGCGCTGGGTCAGTATAGTCATCGGCTGGTACGAATACAGCTTGAATTGAGGTTACTGAACCTTTATTCGTTGATGTAATACGTTCTTGTAATTGACCCATTTCCGTAGCTAAAGTAGGTTGATAACCTACAGCTGATGGCATACGTCCTAATAATGCTGATACTTCTGAACCTGCTTGAGTAAATCTGAAAATGTTATCGATGAATAACAGAACGTCTTGTCCTTGTTCATCACGGAAATACTCAGCCATTGTCAATGCAGAAAGTGCCACACGCATACGCGCACCAGGTGGCTCGTTCATTTGACCAAATACCATTGCTGTTTTCTCAATAACGCCACTATCTCTCATTTCATAATATAGGTCGTTACCTTCACGTGTACGTTCACCTACACCAGCAAATACTGAAATACCACCATGTTCTTGTGCGATATTATTAATCAATTCTTGGATTAAAACGGTTTTACCAACACCGGCACCACCAAACAGACCGATTTTACCACCTTTGATGTATGGTGCTAATAAGTCTACAACTTTGATTCCAGTTTCAAGAATTTCTACTTCAGTAGATAATTCGTCAAAGTTAGGTGATTGTCTATGAATTGGATCACGTCTTACTGAACCATCTAATTTATCTTCTAAATCAATTGTGTCACCTAATACGTTAAATACACGTCCTAAAGTTACTTCGCCAACTGGTACTGAAATGTCTTTTTCAGTGTTCTGAACTTCCATACCACGTTGAACACCATCTGTTGAATCCATGGCAATTGTACGAACAACGTCATCACCTAGTTGTAATGCAACTTCAAGCGTTAATTCAAAAGTACCATCTTCTTTGGGAACTTCGATGATTAAGGCGTTATTAATTTCAGGTACTTCATTATGTTCAAAACGAACGTCAATAACAGGACCCATAACCTGAGTTACACGGCCATTACTCATGTTGTTTCCTCCTTTAAATTATTATTCAAGTGCTGCGGAACCACCAACAATTTCTGTGATTTGTTGAGTGATTTCAGCTTGTCTAGCTCTATTATATTGTAATGATAAGTCATCAATAAGTTCAGTTGCATTATCAGAAGCATTTTTCATTGCAGTCATTCTCGCTGCATGTTCACTAGCCTTAGCATCTAAAATCGTTCCATAAATTAAACTTTCAACATATTGAGGAAGAATAACACTTAGGATAGACTCTTTATCAGGCTCAAATTCATATGAAGACATTTGGCCTTGACCTTGGCTAGAATCTTCACGAGATAATGGTAAAACTTGTTTAGTTGTTGGTTTATTTTCAAGAACACTAACATAGTGACTGTAATAAATTTTTAATTCGTCAATATGTTCTTCACTGAATAAGTCAATCGCATGTTTAGCAATTGCTTGTATTGATTTAAATGAAGGTTGATCAGGAACATCAACAAGTGAATTCTCAATTTCATAACCTCTATTTTTAAGGAAATCAACACCAGATTGACCCAATACAATAATACTATATTCGTCACTGCTAGAATGCTTTTCTTTAATATCATTAATAAGTCGTTTTAGTACATTTGAACTATAAGCACCTGCTAAGCCTTTATCACTTGTAATAACTAGGTAGCCACTACGTTGAACTTGTCTAGGTCTAAGCATAGGATGACTAGAATTTTTACTAGCACCTGCAATTGCAGTAATAGCATCTTGCATTTTCTCCATATAAGGTTCAAATTGTTTAGTGTTTTTTTCAGCTCGACGTAATTTTGAACTTGATACCATATTCATCGCTTTGGTAATTTGTTTCATTTTTTTCGTCGATTTAATACGACCATCTATCTCTTTTAATGAAGCCATTATCTCACCACCCTTTCAATTTAAAGTTTAATTATTCAGATTTGCTAAAGCTTTTCTTGAATTCATTAATAGTTGCTTCAAATTTATCATCAGATGGTAAGCCACCAGTTTCTCTAATTTCATTTAATAAGTCTGAACCATTTGATTTAGTCCAACTATTCAATTCATCTTCAAAACGTGTGATGTCTTCTACAGGAATATCATCTAGGTAACCTTTTGTTAATGCATAGATAATTAAAACTTGATTTTCAACAGGAAGTGGTTTGTTTTGATCTTGTTTCAAGACTTCAACCGTACGTTTACCTCTTTCAAGTTTTCTAGCTGTAAATTCATCTAAATCAGAACCAAATTGTGCAAATGATTCTAATTCTCTATATGAAGCTAAGTCTAAACGTAGCGTACCTGCTACTTTCTTCATTGCTTTAATTTGAGCAGATCCACCTACACGTGAAACTGATTGTCCCGCGTTAATCGCTGGTCTTACACCTGAGAAGAATAAATCAGATTGTAAGAAAATTTGTCCATCTGTAATTGAAATTACGTTAGTTGGTACGTATGCAGAAATATCCCCTGCTTGTGTTTCAATGATTGGTAAAGCAGTTATTGAACCGCCACCTAAATCATCATTAAGTTTAGCTGCTCTTTCTAATAATCTACTATGCAGGTAGAATACGTCACCTGGATACGCTTCACGACCTGGTGGTCTACGTAATAATAATGATAACTCACGGTAAGCAGCAGCTTGTTTAGTTAAATCATCGTAAACGATTAATACATGTTTACCATTGAACATAAACTCTTCACCCATAGTTACACCTGAGTAAGGTGCAATGTAAAGTAATGGTGAAGGTTCAGATGCTGAAGCTGAAACAACAATTGTGTAATCTAATGCACCAGCCTGACGCAATTTTTCTACATTTGCACGCACAGTTGAATCTTTTTGACCAATTGCTACGTAAATACAAATTGTATCTAAACCTTTTTGGTTTAAGATTGTATCAATACCGATTGTTGTTTTACCTGTTTGTCTATCTCCGATAATTAACTCACGTTGACCACGTCCAATTGGAACTAATGCGTCAATCGCTTTAATACCAGTTTGAAGTGGTTCGTCAACAGATTTACGAGCCATTACACCTGTAGCTTTTTGCTCAACAGGACGTGTTTTAGTTGTATTGATAGGACCTTGCCCATCAATAGGTTGACCAAGTGGGTTAACAACACGACCAATAAGTTCTTCCCCTACTGGAACTTCCATAATACGTCCAGTACGTCTAACTTCGTCGCCTTCAGTAATTTCAGTATATGGTCCTAAAATAACTACACCCACATTTGATTCTTCAAGGTTTTGAGCTAAACCAAGAACACCATTTGAAAACTCTACTAGCTCACCAGCCATACAGTCATTTAATCCGTGAATTAATGCGATACCGTCACCAATTTGGAGTACCGTACCAACATCAGTTACAGACATTTCAGACTCATAATTTTCAATTTGTGAGCGAAGTAATGCACTGATTTCTTCAGCTTTTATGGCCATCTATGTCACTCCTCTTTATTTTAGTTTACTCTTCTAAATTTGCGTTCGATTTGTTCTAAATCTTTTTTAACACTGCCATCTAGCACAGTAGTACCAACTTTAACTCTAAATCCTCCAATTAATTCTGGATTTATTTTCGTAGTAATATGTACTTGAGATAAATTAGTTTGTTTTAAAATTAAGTCTTTAATGCGATCAAGTTCTTCATCACTTAATTGATAAACTGATTCAACAATTGCTGAATCTTCATTATGATACTCATTATATAAACTTTTGAATTCTTTAAAAATTGAATTGATAAGTACTAAATGACGATTATTAGCTAATATCATTAGCATATTTTTCAAATAATAATTAGCATCTCCAAAAATGATACCAACAAATTTGCGTCTTTCAGAAGCTGGTTGGTTAGGATTTGAGTCAATTGCTCTAAAATCTTCACCATAGTTTCTCGTAGCTTCACTAACTTCACTCAATTCGTCATACATTAAATCTAATATGTCTTTATCAATAGCTACGTCAAATAATGCTTTAGCGTATTTATTTGCTACATTTGCCATTATTTATCGCCTGCCTCTTTTAAATACTTATCAACAAGTTCTTTTTGATCTTGTTCTGAAATTTCTTTTTGAAGTACTTTAGAAGCAATTAATACTGATAATTCAGACACTTGATTGTTAATATCCGCTAATGCACGTTCTTTCTCGCTATTGATTTCACTTTGAGCAGTTTCAATCATACCGTTTGCACGAATATTTGCTTCATGAATGATTTCTTCGTGTTGTTTACGTGCTTGAACTCTAGCATCTTCTAAAATACGTTGAACTTCATCTTGAGTTTGTTTTAGTGTCTTTTTGTTTTCTTCTTCAAGTTTTTGTGCATTTAATTTTGCTTCTTCGGCTTCATCAATGTCTCTATTGATGTCACGTTCACGTTTATCCATTACTTCTTTTAATGGACCCCAAGCAAATTTTTTAAGTAGTGCTAGTAATATAGCAAATGTGATAAATGTTACAATGACAGTACCCCATTCAACTCCACCACCTGCTGCACCTAGAACGAATGAATTAGTTAATGCATTCACTGGCATTTGACACTCCTTTCATAATTAATCACCACTTGCCATTAAATAAAACGAACGGCGAAGATCCAAGTGACTTCGCCATGAAATTTTCTTATTGGAAAAGAGTCATGAATGCGATTACAACACCGATGATAGGTAATGCCTCAACTAAACCAATACCGATGAACATGATACTCATTAATTGTCCACGTGCTTCTGGTTGACGAGCTACACCTTCTACTGTTCTTGAAACGATAAGACCGTTACCGATACCTGCGCCTAGTGCTGATAAACCAATTGCAATTGCTGCTGCGATTAAACCCATATTAATAATTCCTCCTAAAATGTTTGTTTAAGTTAATGTGTGTCCGCTACTTTGTGGGACATGTAAACCATTGAAAGCATGATAAATATATATGCCTGGATTGAGCCAACAAAGATTGAGAATCCTTGCCATACGATTAAGCCTGGAATACCTATAATCCAACCCCAAGCACTACTTACAACTAAACCGGCTAATAATGAAAGTAATAATTCACCGGCAAAAATATTACCATATAAACGTAGTCCAAGTGTTAATGTTGAAGAGAATTCTTCAAAAACATTGATAATTGCTAAAGGCCAGAATGGTTTGAAGTAATTACCTATGTATGCCTTAGTACCACGCATTTTCACACCATAATAGTGTGTAAGTAATATCATCATAGTTGACAATGTCAATGTGACTGTTGCATCTGCTGTTGGAGATTTCCACCAAAGATAATGATCTTTAGTCACTATAGCAAATGGTAACCCTAACATGTTTGCAACAAAGATAAATAATATCAATGTTACAGCTAAGAAGTGAAACTGACCACCTTTTTTCCAAGCCATATTACTCTCAATGATGCTTCTCACAAAGTCAAAGATCCATTCAATAAAATTTTGTTTACCTGATGGTCTTTTCTTTAAATTACGTGTACAAATAATAGCTATAAGAAAAACAATGATTGCTGTAATAACTAACATCATGATGCTTGCTAAATTGAAAACGAGATCAAAACCAAACACATTCCAACTCACGAGCGGGTTTTTGTGATCCATGTACTCACCTCTTTCGTTCTTAAAATTTTAACTCTTTAGCAGTAGAGGGCGTAGTATGATTAAAACATAAGAAAACATAAGACCTATCATTATTCCAATAATATTGACATAAACTTTTAATAAAAACCATATTACGCACGCAATGATAGCGACTAAGTACCTCCAAGTATTGCCTGTAGAAATATGTATATTATCTGGTTGTTTTGCCCGAGATAAATATAATTCGAAAATATAGGTATTTATTAAAGATCCAACTGTGCCGATTATCAATCCAAGAATAAAAGGTTTTGGAATAATGATATACAATACACCCAATAAAATTAGAAAATAAATATAATATTGAATGAATTGTTTAAATATGATGCTGAAACGCCTCATTTTTTTCCTCCAAATTAACTTATGACAACCATGCAAACCGTTCCACTCATACAAATTTAATAATAATATAGGGTAAATAGTGTGTCAATTCTATTCAAATTGTTGTAAAAATTAACTATTTAATTGTCAAAAAATGTTCACAATTATGATTATTTTATGAATTGAAAGACTTTGGCATTTTTGAAGTTAAGCCGAAATAATATTTTATACTCTCACATATTCTCAAAGATGCATTGCCATCACCATAAGGATTTTGAGTTAGCGCCATTTGAGCATAAATCATTTGATTATCTAAGATTTCTGTTGTTGATTTAAAAACATTATCAAAATCAGTGCCTACAACCTTTAAAGTACCTGCTGTTACACCTTCTGGTCTTTCAGTTACATCTCTTAGAACAAGAACAGGTTTATTTAATGAAGGGGCTTCTTCTTGAATCCCCCCTGAATCAGTCAAAATTAAATATGCTTTATTTGCAAAATTATGAAAATCTACAACATCGAGTGGTTCAATTAATTCTATACGTTCATGTTCTCCTAAATACTCGAAAGCTAGTTCTCTTACTTTAGGATTTAAATGTAAAGGAGACACAATAACGATATCTTCATATTCATCCACAATTTTGCGCATCGCTTTGTAAATATCAATCATTGGCTGTCCGACATTTTCTCGTCTATGGACAGTTAATAATATAATACGTTTACCTTGATGTTTTCTTATAATATCTGAAGTATATTCTTTTTGAATTGTTAGTTCGAGTGTGTCGATAGCAGTATTTCCAGTAATAATAATTGAATCTGGACTCTTGTTTTCTTGAAGTAGATTATTAGCCGCCCCTTTAGTAGGTGCAAAATGTATATCGGCTAAATTACTTACCATTTGCCTATTCACTTCTTCTGGAAATGGCGCATATTTATGTCGCGTTCTTAAACCTGCTTCAACATGACCAATAGCAACTTTATTATAAAAAGCAGCAAGAGCACCAGAAAATGTTGTAGTTGTGTCGCCATGAACTAATACCATATCTGGTTTCTCTTTTTTTATAACATCTTCAAGTTTCGTCATAGCTCTTGAGGTAATGTCGGAAAGTGTTTGACCTTCCTTCATAATATTTAAATCATAATGTGGCTTAATGTTAAAAGTATGTAATACTGAATCTAACATCTCACGATGCTGAGCAGTTACAACAATCATTGGTTCTAACTCAGCATCATATTCGAGTGCCTTTACTAAAGGTGCCATCTTAATTGCTTCTGGTCTAGTACCAAAGACTGTCATAATTTTTTTCATACTTTAAGCTCCTAAATACTATTTTGTACCAAATAATCTGTCCCCAGCATCACCTAAACCAGGCGTAATGTATGCTTTGTCATTTAATTTTTCATCTAATGCTGCAATATAAATATCTACATCATCATGCGCCTCTTGCATCTTTTCTACACCTTCTGGTGCTGCAATTAAACACATGAATCTAATATTTTTTGCACCGCGTTTCTTTAATGAATTGATGGCTTCAATTGCTGATGCTCCAGTTGCTAGCATTGGATCTACAACAATGATTTGTCTCTCATCAATATCTTGTGGAAGTTTAGCAAAGTATTCTACTGCTTTTAATGTGTTAGGATCACGATATAGACCAATATGACCTACTCTGGCCGCTGGTACTAGATTTAACACACCATCTGTCATACCTAAACCAGCTCTAAGTATTGGAACGATCGCCAATTTTTTACCAGCTAATCTTTTTGCAGTCATTGTTGTTACTGGCGTTTTAATTTCTACATCTTGTAGTTCTAAATCTCTAGTAACTTCATACGCCATTAACATGCCTACTTCATCAACAAGTTCTCTAAATTCTTTAGTTCCCGTATTCATATCACGGATGTAACTTAATTTGTGTTGAATTAGTGGGTGATCAAATACATGTACTTTACTCATTTATATTTCCTCCAAAATTTTATAAATTATTCATATAGCGGATATTTAGCAGTTAAACGACTTACTCTTTCTCTTGCTTCTTTTAATTTAGTATCATTATTAGGATTTTTTAGTGCTAAGCTAATAATACGACCTACTTCTTTAAACGCTTCCTCATCAAAGCCTCTCGTAGTCGCTGCAGGTGTACCTAAACGTATACCACTTGTTACGAATGCTTTTTCTTGATCAAATGGGATTGTATTTTTATTACATGTTATTCCAATAGAATCTAAAGTCGCTTCAGCTTCTTTACCAGTAACATTAACTGAATTTTTAACATCTACAGAAAGTAAATGATTATCAGTTCCTCCTGAAACAATTCTAAAGCCTTCTTCTTGCAATGTTTGTGAAAGTACTTTAGCGTTTTTAATTACTTGTTCTTGATAAACTTTAAAATCTTGCTCAAGCGCTTCACCAAACGCAACAGCTTTAGCTGCAATGACATGCTCTAAAGGGCCACCTTGAATTCCAGGGAATATTGTTTTATCAATATCTTTCTTATACTCTTCTTTACAAAGAATTAAGCCTCCACGTGGGCCACGTAAAGTTTTATGAGTAGTTGTAGTTACAAAGTCTGCATGTTCAACAGGATTTGGATGTAAACCTGCTGCTACTAAACCAGCGATATGGGCCATATCAACCATTAATTTAGCACCAACTTCATCAGCGATTTCTTTAAACTTTTTAAAATCCAGTTGTCTTGAATATGATGATGTACCTGCAACTATCAATTTAGGTTTATGCTCATGTGCTAATTGACGCACCACTTCATAGTCAATTTTTTCAGTTTCCTTATCTACACCATAGTCAACAAAATTATAGAATTTACCACTAAAATTAACTGGTGACCCGTGTGTTAAGTGACCACCATGACTTAAATTCATTCCTAAAACAGTATCACCCATCTCTAGAGCGACAAGATAAACTGCCATGTTTGCTTGAGAACCGGAATGTGGTTGCACATTTACATGTTCAGCACCAAATAATGCTTTAGCTCGTTCGATAGCAATTATTTCTGTAACGTCTACATAATCACAACCACCATAATAGCGACGACCAGGATAGCCTTCAGCATATTTATTAGTCATTACAGAACCTTGTGCTTCCATTACCGCTTCAGATACAAAATTTTCAGATGCTATTAATTCAATGTTGTTATTTTGTCTATTGTATTCATTTTGAATCGCTTCATAGACAGCTTTATCTTGATTTTGGATATAAGACATAAAAATCCCCTCCTACGCTTTCAAGCTTATTCGTATTTAGCTCGTTCACCACCGATTTTCTTAGGTCTTGAGGTTGCAATCGTTACAATTGCTTCACCAACCTGTTTGACACTTGTCCTAATCGGTACACAAACATGTTTAATATGCATTCCAATTAATGTTTGACCTATATCAATACCTTTAGGTACTGAAATATGTTCAACTACGATTGGGTCATTCATATGCTTATAAGCATATGTAGCAAGACTACCTCCTGCGTGAACATCGGGAACAACAGTGACTTCTTCCATAGTTAGAGGGTTGAAATCTTCACGTTCAATTGTGACTGCTCTATTAATGTGTTCACAACCTTGGAATGCAAAAGAAACACCAGTATCTTGTTTCACTTCTTCTAATGCATTAAAGATCGCTTCAGCAACTTCCATTGATCCTACAGAACCAATCTTCTGTCCTATAACTTCAGAAGTCGAACATCCTATCACACAAATTTCATTTTCATTGAAAAATGATTGCGATTTAAGTTCATCAAGCAAAGTTTTAAGTTCTTGCATTGAAATCTCCACCTTAAATACATAATTAAAAAGAAGCATAGCAAACTAGCTATACTTCTTCATTATAACTTATTTAAAGCTTAACATATACTAATTGTATAATATTTGGCTTATGAATTTGTACGTAACTTACCTATCAAATACAGAAGTTGTTCAAACGTTTGACGGTAAGTATCTATGCTACCACCAAAAGGATCAACAATGTCACCTATTTCTCCAACATATTCACTGAGTTGATAAATGCGACCATTGTCACCATAATGAGAAACCAGTTGTTGTTTATGCATATCTGTCATCGTTAAAATTAAGTCACTATTCAAATCTTTCTCACTAAATTGCTTAGCTACAGTCGGTTCAGGAAAATTATGCTCCATAATGACTTCTAATGACTCTGGTGATACGGATTGACCGTTAATCGCGAACAGTCCTCTAGAATTAATTGTGTCATCTACAAACATTTTCTTCGCGATACTTTCGGCTATTGGACTTCGGCAAGTGTTTCCAGTACATACAAATGTTATTCTCATAAGTTCTCACCTCTAACAATGTGATTACCTGTAGCTTTAATAATCCGATTCATAATTGCTTCAGATTCATCTGTTTTATCAAAAGCATAAATATATGCTTGATCTATTGATGGATTTTCATCAATACTATGAAGTATTTGATACAAATTATGATTAGCTTGTCTTATATCTTTTTCATCTTTACAAAGTTTAATGAATAATGCATCACTTGGAGCATACTGCTTCAAAGTTTCCGGTAAAATAAAAGCTGTATTACTCCATTCTTTAATTGTTTTGATAGGTTCACTAAGATGCGTTAACATCGTTACTGGTATATCAGGGGCATAGTGCTTATACTTCATTCCAGGTGCTATTGGTTGGCTATTGGCGTCATAATGATAATTCTCAACACTTCCTGGTAAAACATCATTGAGCATTGCTTGTGTTATTGATCCTGGTCTTGCTATTCTGAAAGGAAACTGTGTACAATCTATCACGGTGCTTTCTAATCCTTCTTCACTTTGATCACCATTGACTATACCGTCAATTTTGCCATTTAAATCATTAAAAACGTGTTGAAAGGTTGTAGGAGAAGGTCGCCCACTTACATTAGCACTAGGGGCAGCGATAGGCATATCAATGTATTGAAGTATAGCTCTTCCTATTGGATGACTAGGCATTCTTACCGCAATTGATTGTAAACCACCTGTTACTTTCTCACAAAGATAACCCTGTCTTAAAGGTAAAATAAATGAAATAGGTCCAGGCCAAAATTCATCCATCAAACATTTGGCTTCTTCAGGCAAATGAGAAATAATTTGATCAAGCTGAGATAAATCATGTATATGGACAATTAATGGATTGTCAGAAGGACGTCCTTTGGCTTGATATATGTTTGAAACTGCATGTTGGTTTCGAGCATCTGCACCCAATCCGTAAACAGTCTCTGTTGGAATTGCAATTAACCCACCATCATTATATACCTGTTTTATATTTTCCAATTCTGGATAATCCAATGGCGATTCTTGATAATCACGCATATCCCATATCTCAGTTTTCATCAAGCTCACTCCTTCATTATTGTTTTATTCATATATATGAAAAGTTACTCATCTAAATTATATCAGATAAGTAACTTTGAGTTTTACCATTTAAATGACACTATTCTTTCATTACCATTTATATCTTTAACAACTTTAACATCAAGTTTTGGATACTTTTCTAAAATAATATTTTTTAACCTTTCACCCTGGTTATAACCAATTTCAAAGGTGACAAAAGCATCTTTATTTAAAACTTTAGGCAAATCATTAAGGATTAATTCATAAATAGCGAAACCCCTATTCTCTGCAAACAATGCTATATGAGGTTCATACTTAACAACTGTGTTCTCCATCATTTCTATCTCATCTACATCAATATATGGTGGATTAGAAACAATACCATCCAATTTTATATTCTTTTGTATGAAAGGTTTCAATGCATTGCCTTTAAAAAAAGTTACAGCAGCCTCATGATAATGCGCATTATCTGATGCAACTTCTAAGGTCTCTTGGAGAATGTCTGTTGCATAAACAGTGAAATCTTTATTTAACTTTTTCAAAGTAACAGCTAAAACACCACTGCCAGTTCCAATATCAGCGATTGTAGCACTTGATTTACAATTTTCAAGAAAATGCAACATCACTTCCTCCGTTTCAGGACGTGGAATTAAACAATTTTCATTAACTTGAAATTGATAGCCATAGAAAGATTGAAAACCAACAATATATTGTATAGGTTCACCTAAAAGCATCCGTTCAGTCGCAAGTGAAAACTTGATTTCTTCTGCTTTTGACATGTCATCATACATGTGAATTAAATAATCAGTTCTTGACCACCCAAACAAATCAAGCATCAACCATTCTGCTCTCGATTGTTCATAACCCTTATCTACAGCTTGTTTAATCGCATAATCTAATTGTTCTTTAAAGTTCACCATTGTTTAGTTCTTTCAATTTCTCAGTTTGTTCAGATAAAGTTAATGCATCAATAATTTCATCTAATTTACCTTCCATAATTTGATCTAACTTTTGTAAAGTTAATCCTATTCTATGGTCAGTTACACGGCTTTGAGGATAGTTATATGTTCTAACTCTTTCAGATCTATCTCCTGTACCCACTGCTGATTTACGTTGTGCTGCATATTTTTGTTGTTCTTCCTGTAATTTCATATCATATAAACGTGCTTTTAAAACTTTCAACGCTTTTTCACGGTTTTGAATTTGAGATTTTTCAGAAGAAGTTGCAATAACACCAGTAGGTAAGTGAGTGATACGAACAGCTGAATCAGTTGTATTAACGTGCTGACCACCAGCACCACTTGAGCGATAGGTGTCTATTTTCAAATCTTCATTTCGGATTTCAATCTCAACATCTTCAACTTCAGGAAGAACAGCAACTGTCGCTGTTGAAGTATGAATTCGTCCGCCTGATTCTGTTTCAGGTACACGTTGAACTCGGTGTGCACCATTTTCAAATTTTAATTTACTATAAGCACCGCTACCTGAAACTGAGAAACTAATTTCTTTATAACCACCATGGTCACTTTCAGCCGCTTCAACAATTTCAGTTTTAAAGTTTTGAGATTCTGCATACTTACTATACATTCTTAGTAAATCGCCAGCGAAGATTGCCGCTTCATCCCCACCTGCTGCTGCTCTGATTTCAACGATAACGTCTTTCTCATCATTAGGGTCTTTTGGAATTAATAAAAATTTAAGTTGTTCTTCCAACTCAGGAATCGCACTTTTCAAACTAGCACTTTCCTCTTTCAACATTTCAATTTCTTCTTTATCTTCTGTTTCATTTAACATTTCATCAATTTCAGCAATTTCTTCTTTTTTACTTTTATAATCTCTATATACATCAACTGTTTTTTGTAAATCAGCTTGTTCTTTTGAATATTTACGTAACTTATCTGAATCATTAACAATCTCAGGGTCACTTAACATTTCATTGAGTTGTTCATATCTTTCTTCAACGATATCTAATTGATCAAACACTACATTTCCTCCTCGTCACTTGTACTTGGTGCTACGATATGATGTGCACGACATCTCGGTTCATAACTTTCATTTGCCCCAACTAAAATGATAGGATCATCTACTTTAGCTGGCTGTCCATCGATTAAGCGTTGTGTTCTACTTGATGATAAACCACATACTGCACATACAGCCTGTAATTTAGTAACTTGTTCACTTACCGCCATGATTTGTGGCATGGGTTCGAATGGTTCCCCTCTGAAATCCATATCTAAGCCTGCAACCACTACTCGATGGCCATTTTCAGCAAGCTTCTCCACTATATTTACAATTTCTTTATCGAAAAATTGAATCTCATCAATACCAATGACATCAACATGAGACAAATCCTGTAATAATATATCTCTTGAAGTAGAAATATTAATTGCTTCTAATTCATTACCGTCATGAGAAACAACTTTTTCTTTATGATAACGATCATCAATCGCTGGTTTAAACACTACTACTTTTTGTTTAGCGTATATCCCTCTTCTTAGTCTACGAATTAGTTCTTCTGACTTACCGCTAAACATACTTCCAGTAATGCATTCAATCCAACCGGAATGGTAAGTTTCATACATTATAAGTTCCACCTTTTACAAAAACATAATCGCTTAATTATATCATATTTCCATGTATTATAAATATCACTTTAAATACTACTTAAATTTAAAAAAACTGTCTACGCATTTCTATATAAAATAGATTAGGCAGACAGTTTAAACTTATAATTAGTTGTTGTTTGATTTGAGACCAAACTTTTTGTTGAAACGTTCCACACGACCATCCGCAGCAGCGAATTTTTGACGTCCTGTGTAGAATGGGTGTGAATCAGAAGATACATCTAAACGAATAACTGGGTATTCATTGCCATCTTCCCATTCCATTGTTTCTGAAGATGTTTTAGTTGAACCACTTAAAAATTTAAAGTTAGTAGTTGTATCTAAAAAGATAACTTTGTGATAATCAGGATGGATTCCTTGTCTCATTAATTTTCAGCTCCTTTGCCCTGAACCATCTGGAACAGAGTTATTTGTGAGTTTTTTTACCCAATACTTGGTAATTATAATAGTTATTAGATTAAAACGCAACCCTCAAACAGACATTCGTTAAATAATCGGTTTTCCTGTTTTTGTACTTTCTTCAGCAGCCTTTTGCAACTGTTGGAAAAATTCTTTATTACTTTTAGAACGTTTTAATTTTCTAATAAATCTTTCTGTGAAATCTGTAGAGTCTGTAAACATGTTTCTTAACTGCCATAGTGAATCAAGTTCAGATTTACTAATTAGTAATTCTTCTTTGCGCGTAGAACTTCTTCCAATATCAATAGCAGGGAAAATTCGACGTTCAGATAATTTACGATCAAGATGAAGTTCCATATTTCCTGTTCCTTTGAATTCTTCATAAATCATATCATCCATGCGTGATCCTGTTTCAACTAATGCAGTGGCTAATATCGTTAAACTTCCTCCTGCTTCAATGTTACGCGCAGCACCAAAGAATGCTTTAGGTTTGTGTAATGAAGCAGGATCAAGACCACCTGATAATGTTCTTCCACTTGGCGGTATAACTAAGTTATACGCTCTTGCCAATCGAGTAATTGAGTCCATCAGAATAATAACATCTTGACCAATCTCAACTAATCGTTTAGCACGTTCTAGTAATAATTCAGCTACTTTAACATGGTGTTCTGGTGGCTCATCAAAAGTCGAGTGCACTACTTCAGCAGATTCAACGGATCTTTCAATATCAGTTACTTCTTCTGGACGTTCCCCAACTAATAAAATAAATAATTTTGCATCAGGTTTATTTTTACTAATCGCATTTGCAATTTCTTTTAATAAAGACGTTTTACCCGCTTTAGGAGGTGCAACAATAAGTCCACGTTGACCTAGACCAATAGGCGTAACTAAATCCATTATACGTGTTGAATAATTTTGGGGATCTGTTTCTAAAACGATTCTTTCCTCAGGATAGAGAGGCGTTAAAGCTTGAAAGTGAGGGCGTTTTTTTACAACTTCAGCATTCTCATCATTAACAAAGTCAACTTGCAATAAACCATAATATTTTTCATTATCTTTAGGTTTACGAACTTTTCCGGTTACTTTATCACCACGTTTAATTTCGAAACGTCGTATTTGACTTGCAGATATATAAATATCTTTTTCACCTTTTGAATAGTTGACTGTTCTTAGGAACCCATAACCATCAGGCTGGATATCATCTAAGACACCCTCCATGTAATAGTTACCATCTTTTTCCATTTGGGCTTCCATGATAGCTAAAACTAATTCACTCTTATTCAATTTACTATAATTAGTAAGTTTTAATGTTTTTGCTTTTTGTGTTAATTCTTTCGTTGTGTAATTTTTATACAATTCATGAAACGACTCATACTGTGGAGATGTACGTACTTTTTCAGGCATAAATTGCACCCATTTCTTATATATTTATAAAGACTTCAATTTGATTAGAAAAGAGATATTTTAAATAGTTTCATTTCAAGAACTCACTAAGTCTATTTAGGATATCTCATAAAATAATATTTAAAGTCTTGAATACTAGAATTAATATAGCAAATTTTCAATTTAAATACAAAACGATTTTATTAAATTTCCAAAAATAAAACAGCTCATGGAACTAAAAATATTCCATGAACTGATACAAATAATATATAAATTAATTTTTTAAATTAACTGAAATAACCAGCAATTGATTTCACTTCTAAGAACTCTTCTATACCATAATCGCCCCACTCACGACCAATTCCAGATTGTTTATATCCACCAAATGGTAAATCTGGTTGGTTTCCAGCTTCATTGATTTCAATTCTACCTGCTTCAATTGAACGAGCTACTTTTTGAAGTGTTTCTTTATCTTTACCTATTACATATCCTGCTAATCCATATTTAGTATCATTAGCAATTTTGATTGCTTCATCTAAATCATTATATGTGATTACAGAAGCAACTGGTCCAAAGATTTCTTCTTGAGCAATTGTCATGTCATTGTCTACATTGATAAAAATAGTTGGTCTCGCGAAATAACCAGTATTTAATCCTTCAGGTTTACCAGGACCACCGTAGAATAACTCTGCACCTTCTTCAATACCTTTATCAATATATGATTGGACTGTATCAAATTGTTTCTTACTAATAATCGGTCCAACTTGAGTACCTTCTTCTCGTGGATCTCCAACTTTAACTTTACTAAATTCTTCTTTAAGTGCAGTTAATAAGTCTTCTTTTTTGCTTTCAGGAATTAAAATACGAGTACCTGCAGTACATACTTGACCTGTGTTATTAACTACTTTGCCAGTAGTTGCTTTCGCTGCTTCTTTAACATCAACATCATCTAATACGATATAAGGCGATTTACCGCCTAATTCAAGTGATACTTTTTTGAAATCCTTAGAAGCTTTTTCCATTATTTTTGAACCTGTGCGTCCTGAACCAGTAAATGACATCATTCTAACTTTTGGATGTTCACTTAGTGGATTACCTACACCTTCGCCGTCACCATTAACAAGATTAAATACACCTTTTGGTACGCCTACTTTATCAAATATTTCAGCTAAAATGACTGCAGCAAATGGTGTTTCTTCTGAAGGTTTTAGAACAACAGGACTACCTGCTGCAAAAGCGGCTGCTAATTTCAATGAAGTTTGATTAGTTGGGAAATTCCAAGGTGTTACTAGGCCTGAAACACCAATTGCCTCTTTAATAACTAATGCATCTCCACGTCTTTCTTCAAATTCGAATGAATCTAGTGCTCTACTTGCCTCTTCAAAATGATTTAGTCCCATTTGGTAGTGGACATTCTCAGATACTGTTAAAGGTGCACCTAATTCATCTGTTATGGCTTCTACAATATCTTGTTTTCTATTTTTATATTCTTCTACAATTTTATCTAATAGTTCTTTTCTTTCTTTCACTGAACTATGACGAAATTCTAAATAAACGTTATTTGCAGCTTCTACTGCTTTTTCCACATCATTAGCATTACCTTTAGCTACTTTACCAATAACTTCTTCAGTTGCTGGATTGATTACTTCAATCGTTTCATTACTATCGCTATCAATCCATTCGCCATTTATATATTGTTGAGTATAATTTCTCATAAATTCTTCACTCCTTAAGAATCATTATGTCATTTTTATACCTTTTTTCATTGAAAATTAAACATACCATCTTAGTATGAAATAACAAAAGAGTTTTGCACCTAGCAATGATGAACAATTATAAAAGTGATTATTCATTCAATATAAAGCACAAAACTCTTTATTATATTATTTAGATTTAACTTCTTCTTCAAGTGTTACATGTTCTTGAGCCCATTTTTCAATGGGTTTTAAAGCTTCTGCTAAAGCTTTACCTTTATCAGTCAATTCATAAATGATTGAAACTGGACTAGTTGAGACTACTTTCTTTTCAACTAATCCCCATTCACCTAAATCAGTTAATTTAATACTTAATGCACGTGGTGTAATGGTCTTTAAATCCCTTTTCATATCGGAAAAGTGCGCAGTATAATCAGTGCATCGTGATAGATAATTAATGATTAAACCGTTCCAACTTCTACCAACAATTTTAAAGGTTTCTTCAAGATATGGACAGATTTCCATTGTCTTCACCTCTATTCAAAACTTCTTTAGATTGTAGGTACTAAAAATCGCTTATAAATATAAACATTGTATAGGCTTTAATGATATCTATAAACCAAAATCTTATTAGTATCTAATATAATTATTATACCAGAAAAAGCTAATATGTCGAGAGTTGAAACTGTCAATATTAACTTATCAATACCTTTAGACTTCTTCAGTCCAAATATTTGCACCTAATTCTTTTAAATGCTTAACAATGTCAGTATAGCCTCTATAAATATGTCTAACGTTATAAATTGTAGTAACGCCTTCAGCTAAAAGACCTGCAATAATTAAACATGCACCTGCACGCAAATCACTTGCATATACTTTAGCACCATTAAGTGATGATGGTTTAATTGTAGCAGTTCCAGTTTCCATATCGGCTTCAATATTAGCACCCATGTTTTTTAACTCATCGACATGTTTAAAACGTGCAGGATATATTGTTTCTGTTACAAATGAAGGGCCATCTGCCATAAATAATAAAGGCGTGATTGGTTGTTGTAAATCTGTTGCAAACCCAGGGTATACTAAAGTTTTAATATCTACATTTTTATAAGATGATTTGCGTTTTATGATTGCTTTTTCAGCATCACCATCTACTTGGATGTCTACACCAAGTTCTTTTAATTTAACAGTAAGTGCTTCAACATGTTTTGGAACAATATTATTAATAGTAATTTCTTCTCCAACTGCTGCCGCTATACACATGTACGTCCCTGCTTCAATACGATCAGGGATAATTTGGTATTCAGAACCATGTAAGCTATCAACACCATTAATTTTTAACGTACTTGTCCCTGCCCCTTTAATATCTGCGCCAAGACTATTCAAGAAATTAGCAACATCTACAACTTCAGGTTCTTTAGCTGCATTTTCAATGACTGTTTGACCAGTTGCATGAACAGCTGCCAACATAATGTTGATTGTTGCGCCTACACTAACCATATCTAAGAAGATATTAGCACCATGTAGTTCTTTAGCTTCTATTTTAATAGATGTATCATTTGATTCATCTATTTCTGCTCCTAATGCTTTAAAACCTTTAATATGTTGATCAATTGGACGTGGCCCTAATGGACAACCACCAGGTAAACCTATTACACATTTTTTAAAACGCCCTAACATTGCTCCCATCATGTAATAAGATGCTCTAAGAGATTCAACTTTATTGTTAGGCAGTGGTGCATTTTCAATTTTTGAAGTATCTACTTCTAAAGTTTTTCCATTTAAATGGGCTTTAATATTTAAATCTTCCAATAAACTAACTAGCGTCTCTACATCGGAAATTTGTGGTAAGCCATCTAATTTAACTTGGCCTTGAGCTAATAATGTTGCTGGGATAATTGCTACCGCACTATTTTTGGCACCACTTATCGTAACGTCTCCCTTTAGTGTTTGACCACCGCGAATTTTTATTACCTCTTGAGTCATAAGTTTATCTCCTTTGTTTCTCATTTATTTAAAATAATACATTAGTAACATTATAAAATACATATTCTTTATTTGTAAAACATAAATTATTACGATTTATTGATAATTGCAATTATTAAAATTATCGATTCAAACTTTATAAAACTAATTCGAGAATTATATGTACAAATATTATAAATCATTTTTGAAAAATATTTAAATATGAATACTCAAATTATAAAGAAAAAGAGTGAAACGACTTAAAGTTTCACTCCTATTTCAAAACATCTTCAATTAAATTATTTATTTAGCACGATTAGATGTACCAAATTCTCTAATTTTACCTTTAACTGTTTCTTTAATCGCTTCACGAGCAGGTCCTAAATATTTACGTGGATCATATACATCTTGATCATTATTTAAAACTTCTCTTACTGCTTTAGCTGAAGCAATTTGGTTTTCAGTATTAACATTAATTTTAGCAGTACCATAAGGGATTGCTTTTTGAATGTCTTTAGTTGGTATACCAGTACCACCATGTAAAACTAATGGTAAACCAGTTGATGCACCAATTTCTTCCATTTCTTTGAATCCTAATTTAGGTTCACCTTTATATGGCCCGTGAACTGAACCTAATGCTGGAGCTAAAGTATCAATGCCAGTTCTTTCAACTAATTCTTGACATTCTTTAGGATCAGCATAAATAATGCCACCTACAACATCATCTTCTTGTCCACCAACTGTTCCTAATTCAGCTTCTACTGATACACCATGTTGATGAGCATACTCTACAACTTTTGAAGTGATTTCGATATTTTCTTCAAAAGGACTATGAGAAGCATCGATCATTACTGAAGTGAATCCAGCATCAATCGCTTCTTTACATTTTTCAAAGCTTGAACCATGGTCTAAGTGAATAGCTACAGGTACAGTAATGTTTAAGTCATGAATTAAACCTTCAACCATTTTAACTACTGTATAGAAACCACTCATATAACGTGCAGCACCTTCTGAAACACCTAAGATAACTGGCGCGTTCTCTTCTTGTGAAGCTTCTAAAATAGCTTGTGTAAATTCTAAGTTATTTAAGTTGTATTGACCAACCGCATAACCATTTTCTTTTGCATCGATTAACATTTCTTTCATTGAAACTAATGGCATGAAAGTTCCTCCTTGTGTGCAACTGCACAATTTTTAAAATCATTATATCAGATATTTTTTTGAATTGCATGTGAATGCATGCTTGATTTAAAATAAACTTTTACTATTAAATACTAAATTATTAATAATTCAATATATGAACGGTTTTATTGCACATAAGTTTGAGTTTATTTACAATACATATGAAACGGAGGAACAACATGTCTAAAATATTACAAACTCAATTAACGGGTATATTTAATCGGTTAGAAGATCAAGCTTTAGATATTCAAATGGCTGCTCAATGTCTAATACAAGCAATCGGTGGCGAAGGTTATGTATACATTAAAGGCTATGGCGATTTGAAATTTTTCGAGCCTTTCGTTATAGAAAGTGAAGAGCACCTTAAATCTAGTAAATTATTATCCACGCTCACAACATTTGATGATATAGATTCAACAGATCGCGTGTTACTCTTTTCACCATTTTACACTGAAGAAGTAGCTAAAGATTTACAAACATTAGTAGATAACGATATAGATGTTGTCTTAATTTGTAATCGACCCAAAGATTCAGAAATACCAGAACACTTTATACATTTCATCAATCTAGCTACCCCTAGACCAATTGTTTATACTGAGGATTATGATAAAGTTGTTCAACCTCATACGATATCTTTTAATTACATATATTATGAAATTTACACTCAAATGATTGAAATGACACGAGATTTAGAGTTGTGATGTCATTCATTATAAAATCAACCCTTACGTCACCATTTCAGTACGTAAGGGTTGATTTATTATATTATTTATTTTGATGTTTATAAGCCGCTTCTACAAACGATTTGAAAATAGGTTGAGGTCTGTTAGGTCTTGATAAGAATTCAGGATGGAATTGACATGCGATATAGAAGTCATTCTCTGGAATTTCTACCATTTCTACTAATCGACCATCTGGACTAGTACCAGAGAACACCATACCATTGGCTTCTAATTGTTCTCTAAATTCATTATTAAATTCATATCTATGGCGGTGTCTTTCTTCAATATTTATTGCGTCATAAATTTGATGTGCCAATGTGTTTTCTTTAATTTTACATGGATATAATCCTAAACGTAACGTGCCACCTAAATCTTCAATATCCTTTTGCTCAGGTAATAAATCAATAATTGGATAAGGTGTGCTAGGATCAAGTTCTGCTGAGTGTGCTCCCTCTAAACCTAGTACATTACGTGCAAACTCAACAGTCGCTAATTGCATACCTAAGCAAATACCAAAGTATGGAACATTATTTTCACGAGCGTATTTAATTGCAGCAATTTTACCCTCGCTTGCTCTAAATCCAAATCCACCTGGTACAAGAATGCCATCTACATCTTTTAAATAGTCTTCAACATTATTATCATTAACTTCGCCAGAATCAATCCACTTAACTACAACGTCTTTCTTCAATGGGTAGCCAGCATGTTTCAATGACTCTACAACAGATAAGTATGCATCTTGTAAGCTAACATATTTACCTACTAATCCAATCGTGATTGTACCATCAAGTGAATTAACGGTATCTAGTAAATATTGCCATTCATCTAATTGCGTTTCATATTTAGCATCTAAATCTAATCGCTTGATGACAATGTCATCCATATCCTGTGCACTTAATTGTAATGGAATTTCATATAAAGATGATGCGTCTCTACATTCTATAACGCTCTCTTTATTAATATCACAGAATAATGCAATTTTATCTTTTAAATCTTGTGTCATTTCATATTCTGTACGCACTACAATTAAATCCGGCTGAATACCTAAACCACGTAGTTCCTTAACACTGTGTTGTGTTGGTTTTGTTTTCATTTCACCAGCAGCTTTAATGTATGGAAGCAATGTACAATGTAAATACATTACGTTTTCACGACCTAAATCACTTCTAATCTGTCTAATTGCTTCAATAAATGGAAGTGATTCAATGTCACCAGTTGTACCACCGATTTCAGTAATAACTACATCTGCGTTTGTACTCTCACCAGCAAGTAGTAAACGTTCTTTAATTTCATTAGTAATATGTGGAATAACTTGAACTGTTCCACCTAAATAATCACCACGACGTTCTTTCTTGAGTACATGTGAATAAACTTTCCCAGCTGTAACATTTGAATATTTATTTAAATTAATATCAATAAAACGCTCATAGTGTCCTAAATCTAAGTCAGTTTCAGCACCATCATCTGTAACAAATACTTCTCCATGTTGATACGGACTCATAGTTCCTGGGTCAACATTTAAATATGGATCAAATTTTTGAATTGTTACTTTTAAGCCTCTATCTTTTAACAATCTACCTAGAGAAGCGGCTGTGATACCTTTTCCTAATGATGATACTACTCCGCCCGTTACAAAAATAAATTTTGTCATTTCCTGACCTCCTAATTTATAAAGGGATGCTTCCTTACCTATTTATTCTTTTTAAATAATCACTTTTAAAAAATAAAAAAATCGCTCCCTCTCACATATCTGTAAGGGGAGCGTATATGATTTATACACGTGTCCTATTTAAAGGAGCCCGAATAAAATTCTATCATTTTTTTAGTAAAAGTCAATTAAAACTAAAATTTAGTTTTAAAATCTTCTTAGTCTTCGAATTCGTCCTCGTCTTCTTCGTCGAGTTCATCATCTTCGTCATCTTCAATTACTAAATCTGATTCACTAATCTCGTCTTCTACTTGTTCATCTTCAGGGTCGTCTAAAGTTTCTTGATCATCCGTTTGGGCAGGAATGTCATCGTCGTCATCCATTTCGTCATCACCCAATAATTTAAGATTTTTATCTTCTTCATCTTCATCATCAAGAATATCGAATTTTTGAATTGTAGGTGCGATTTTTTCTTCAATATCGTCTACAGAATACCAATCACGTAATCCCCATTGATTTTCACCAATGTTTAAGAAACGTCCATCTGTATTTAAGTCTGTATAGAACTGAACTACACGATTTTCAATCTCTTCAAATTCATAACCACCTAAATCTTTGAATTCATCGATGATATCGTATAAATTCATCGTTGCACCTTTATCATTTAATAACGTATAAGCCATATCTATAAATGACTTTTCATCAACCATTTCTTTAGTATAATCTTGGATTTTCATTATAGCTAATCTTCCTTTCGAAGAATTTTTTAATTATGTCGTTAGATTTCATTAATTAATAGTAACAAAAATAAATTATAAATGACAATACACGATTTCGCAATTACGATTATCTCAGTAATTTACATATTTCTCGAAAATAACTAAATCATCTGACTGATCAATTTCTACGAAACCACTATTTACACATAATGATTTTAATTCATTGTTTTCACCAAATAACGTAATCATAATCGTTTTAGCTTGTTTGAAATGCTTTCGTACATATGTAGGAATTTGTCTTAATGCACTTTCAGCGATACCTTCTTTTCGTTGTTCTTTATACACTTCAATAGCCACAATATCAATTCGATTATCCGTTTGTTCAAGTGCTATAAAACCTACTTTTTGGTTATCTTTTAGTAAATCAACAACACTATAAGATGAAATGCTTGATGCTTCATTTTCAGTTAATCGTAGTGAAGACACATGTTTTGAATCTAAGTCCAAATAATATAACCGTTCTTTACCAATAGGACCTTCTTCTTTAGTAGCAGTGTGCATAAAACCAGCACGTTCATACACATTCCAAGCCCCTTTATTTTCAGCATCGACAACCAGATACAAGTGATTGAAATCAGGGAATAAATCTTGTACATATTGAGGTAAATACATCATCATCGTAGTTCCATAGCCATTTCCTTGAAACTTCTCATTAATTGATAATGATCTTACATATACAACATTCTCAGGTGTATCATACCCTTCATGTTGATAATATTGATGTAATACAAAGAAACCAACAACATCACCATACTCATTAATAGCTATATTAGCCACTCTATTTGAATCTGAAAGAGCATCATCTAGAACTGATTTCGGTAAGGATGAGTATATTTGTTGTCTCTCACTTAATTCAAAGTTAACTACATCCTGTCTATACTTTTCTTCAAATTCTTGAATCGTTATATTTTCAAACTGTTTTTTTATAGTCATAACCACTAACCCCTATGCCTCTTTTAATTAATCAATTTTATTATAATTGTTTTTTTACACTTATCAAAATAAAATCTACTTTAAGTTAGGTACAATTGTTTTAAATTTTTACAATTTAAAAATAATCTATTGAAATTTAGCTAATTTGCTTTACTATAAATATGACATATAAAAATCACGAGGTGAACTAGAATGAAAGTCGGTATAGATGCCGGTGGTACGCTAATAAAAATCGTCCAAGAATCTCAACAAGGACGTTCGTATGAAACAAAACTTACTACAAACATTTCAGAAGTAATTGCATGGTTAAACGCAAACACTTTTGAATCAATCAGTCTTACTGGCGGGAATGCAGGCGTTATTGCTGAAAGTTTAAATGTGGATGCAACTATATTTGTTGAATTCGATGCATCATCCAAAGGTTTGGGTATGCTTCTTAAAGAGCAAGGTCATCATATTGACGAATATATATTCGCTAATGTCGGTACAGGCACTTCGTTACATTATTTCGATGGCAAACAACAACGTCGTGTAGGCGGTGTAGGTACTGGTGGAGGTATGATTCAAGGACTGGGATACTTATTATCACAAATTACAGATTATGAAGTACTTACAAATCTAGCTCAATCTGGAGATAGAGATACGATTGATCTTAAAGTTAAGCATATTTACAAAGATACCGAACCACCTATTCCAGGTGAATTAACAGCTGCTAACTTTGGAAACGTCTTACATAATTTAGACGTAGATTTTTCACCTGCTAATAAATTAGCATCAGTGGTTGGAGTTGTTGGTGAAGTAATAACTACTATGGCCATAACCGTTGCTCGTGAAAATAAAACTGAGAATGTTGTATATATCGGGTCTTCTTTCAACAATAATCCACTTTTACGTGAAGTAATTGAAGATTATACGGTATTACGTGGTTTCAAACCATATTACATTGAGAATGGTGCTTTTTCAGGAGCACTTGGCGCAATTTATTTAAATTAAATACTTATTATTGAAAAGAGCCTGGGACATAATTCAATGCCTCAGGCTACAAATATATATTGGCAGTAGTTGACTGAATTAAAAAGCGCACTTGTAACAAGCTTTTTAATTCTAGTAACCTTGCATGGCAGACGGGCCCCAGAAAAGAGAATTTCCTAAAGAAATTATACAAGCTAAGCAAGCTGGGGATACAACAAATAAATTTTGAAAAATATTAATTCTGTCTGCTCCCTCTACAATTTATCTAATTCTTAACTGCATCGACATATTTAACATCGACTATTTAATAATGTATATATAAAGACAAGATTTCACTAAATGTTACGTGCTTCAAATTAAAAAGTTAATTCATTTGATAATTTTTGTGCAGAAATGACTGTGCCTACCACACCAGGTTTCAAATCAATTGCGACAGCTTGGTCATTATCACGCAACTTATCTAACCAATCACTAAATACACTACCTTCAATTTCAATTAATTCACATTCCTCAAAATCTTCATCACGAACTTTGAGTGCTCTATTTTTCAAGCTCCAAACCGGCATGATTTGAGGTTTGTCTTCACTATCATCACTAATCAATATAAAGTGATTTTCGCCATGTTTTGATAAACCAAATACTTGGTCTTCTTTGGCAACATCCTTTACAAATTCTTTAATACGAATTTTATCCAACTCTGACATTAATTCATCAGTCATTTTAACGACTTTTACAATTTGACCAGTTTCTTGTGATGTTTGATTAATGATAACTTGATCATCCTCATCAAATAAGTCATCCAATTCATATGTAACGAATGTATCAATATCAATTTTTAGCACACGGTCATAATCGATTGACGCATGTTTTAAATAGTCTTCCGCTTGTCCTTCTTGAGTCCAAACGCCAACATAATCTTGGTTATTACTATTTAGTCTGACCAGTTTTTTATTTTTGTTAGCAACATAAAACACTTCATTAATCAGTACATCTTTAAAGTACGCCTCATTCTTATAAGACAATGCATAACCCTCCATTTCTAATTTGCAACTATTAAAATACTAAATGACAATACTTATGTCGTCAAATTTCTATTCTAAAAAAAGGACCAAGACTGTATTCTTGATGAATGCCATGTCTTGCTCCCAAATTGACGCATAGAGCTATAACTATATTGAATTATTATCTTTTGATTCATTTAAATGCTAAGAATTGAAATTATGCTTTTTAAAATTATTGCTATATACCTATCAATGGATAGTGATTAGGGTAATTTAATTTTTATCTAATTCAGCTAAAAAGGATTTTTCAATTTTCTCTATGGCTTCTTTTGAATCTCCAGTCCATATACAACCAAAACGAGAATTAACTGCATTCTTTCCAAACCAATCACCATCATAATAAGATAATGGATATAATACGCCCTTTTTGACATATTTTAAAATTGTATTAAAGAAATGTTCATTATCACCATTAGAGAAGTAACTATAGAATTTCTGATATGATGAATTTAATTCTTCTTGTAATAATAACATGCTTGTTGAGCCATTTTGTCTAAAGTTTAAATCGATGGCAAAAACATCATCGTTTTTATCTAATAGTAAATCAAATCCAGCTACACCGAAGAAACCCAACTTTACACCATTTTCCATAATTTCTCTTCCTGCATCAATAACTTGTTGAGGAACATCTTGAACATTTTCATTTCCAGCATAAAATCCATATTTATCAGTGATTTGATGTGCAGTCCCTAAATAAGTCACACCTATTTCTTCAGAATAAGCATACTGAACACAATAATTCTTTACCGCTTCAATTTTTTGTTCAATTATTAAATTATCCGTAGCATCACTTGCTTTTAAAATACGTTGTGTTGCTTTAGCTAAGTCTTCTTCATCATAGCAAATCATTACACCATATCCACCAGCTGTTGGTAAGTCATCACCTGGTTTAATTACAAAAGGGAAATCCCATTCTTTTATGCGCGCTTTAAAATCATTTATCGATACAATTTCTCGCTCTGGTAAATATTTATGATTCGTCCATTCTGGTATTCGCGCTTTATTGTTCAAAGCTACAAATGTCTCTTTATCTACAGCGTAGCATTTATCCGAAACAACATCTTCACTATGAATATATTGAAAATATATATCTTTACCTTCTTCTTTAACAATTCGATTTAATAGTGCTTCATATGTTTCACGGTTTTTAAATTGATACGTATTTGTGGGAACTTTTTTTCCAACAAGATTAAATAGTTGATCTAATTTTTCAGTAATACTTGCTTCATGTACAATCATTGGCATTGAATCTGCAATAAGCATTTCCCTACCAGTTAAGAAATTAGATTGATGCTCCTCTGGCTTTAACCATGGATTTGAAACATAAGATGGTCTCGAGTTATACACTATATTTTCATTATATAAGTCACTTAAAGTTAATTTTAGACCCTTTTCATTTATCGTCATTTTGACTGCCCCTTTATATGAGAGTGCTGTTGAACAATTTCATCAAACATTCCCTTATTTTCAATTAGTTCTAATCCCATTAATGCTATAATTTTCGCACCATGAATTAACGCTTGATCACCATGTACACTTGCCGCAACCTCTCTAAATCTATGTGTATGACCAACTAAGTTTCTAGATCCTATCTTCACATGAGGATGAATCGTAGGTACTATATGACTGACATTACCCGTATCTGTTGAACCAAAACCAAAATCATCATGACTTACATCTTCACCAACTTCGAGCGCGTACTTTTTAAATAATTCATCTAATTTAGGTGTCTTAATAAATTCGTTCACACCATTTTGTATAGGGCCAAATTCATAATCACAACCTGTTTGAATTGCGGCACCCCTAGCAATTTGATTAACTTTTTCTGTTAAAATATCTAGTTCTTTTCGAGTTGTTGCACGTGTGTAGAATCGAGCATGTGTAAAATCGGGTATAATATTTGCAGCTTTTCCTCCGTCTAAGATAACACCATGTACGCGTTGACTTTTTTTAATATGCTGTCTTAACTGTGCTACACCGTTAAAATATGAAATCATTGCATCTAAAGCGTTTAAAGCTTCGTCAGCATTTTCAGAAGCATGTGCACTTTTGCCATAAAATTTTATATCTAATACATCCACCGCTAGTGTATCAATGGTTGGATAAGTTGCATTACCTGGATGAATCATTAATGCTATATCGATATCATCGATAATACCAGCCTTAACATATGTCGCTTTTGCACTACCATTTTCGCCACCTTCTTCTGCAGGACAACCGAGCACGACAACTTTGCCACCGATGCGGTCTATAACTTGTTTCAATGCTGAACCCGCAAGTACACTAGCAGTTCCAATAATATTATGACCACATGCATGACCTAGGCCTGGTAATGCATCATATTCAGCTAAATAGCCAATAACCGGGCCTTCTTGCCCAGAATCATATGTAGCTATAAATCCAGTAGCGTGTCCAGCAATATCCGTTTCTATATCGAAATCATTCTCTTTCAATTTATCTATAAGCGTTCTAGACGCGAAAATTTCTTCATTGCCTAATTCAGGGCGTTCATGTATTCTATGACTAATTTCAACATAATCATATTTATTATTCTCTATATAATCTAAAATTCCTTGTTTATTACTCATAAATCATAACTCCCTTATTATTGTAAAAATTTTTAAAAATATTTTGGATATTGTAACCATATCGTTTCTCAATTAATTATTACTTATTTTATCGGATTTAAAGATTGTTGTCATTAAATAACTTTATATTTACGAAATTTTCTCACAATTAACTTTGTTTAACTATAATTTTGAAAATTGTAAATACCCTTAACTATTGATACAATCAAATCGTTAACTTAATAATTAAGCTTATTTAATATAGGAGGATTTATCATGACTAAAATGAACGTTGAAAGTTTTAATCTAGATCACACTAAAGTTGTCGCACCTTTCGTCCGTTTAGCTGGTACAATGGAAGGCTTAAATGGTGATGTTATTAAAAAATATGACATTCGCTTCAAACAACCTAACAAGGAGCACATGGAAATGCCTGGGTTACACTCACTAGAGCATTTAATGGCTGAAAACATTAGAAATCATACTGATAAAGTTGTAGATTTAAGTCCAATGGGTTGTCAAACTGGTTTTTATGTTTCATTTATTAATCATGACGACTATGAAGAAGTGTTAAATATAATTGAAAAAACACTAAATGATGTTTTAGAAGCTACTGAGGTACCCGCTTGCAATGAAGTACAATGCGGTTGGGCAGCAAGTCATTCACTTGAAGGTGCAAAAGAAATTGCGCAAGCATTTTTAGATAAACGCAATCAATGGTCAGATATTTTTGGTGAAGGTAAATAAATTTCATATTCAAAATAAAAACCACCAATATTTAAATATACTTAAGTATATTTAAATATTGGTGGTTTTACTTTTCTCTTCTATAATTTTTTCACTAGTGCAATTAAAACAAATTGCATTGGTAGTCTTGTGTATAATGCCCATTTAGGTACTTGTTTATCACCTAAAGGTAATTCTTTTCGTGCCATATATATATTTGCTGGTAATACAGCTAATAAGAAAAGATTTATACCTGTTTTTAACCAATTAGCAGGACGTTTTAATAACAACATAATGCCAAAGAAAATTTCAAATACACCTGTTACTAAAACAGCTGTTTTACGTAATGGTAAGTATTCTGGAACAATATTTCTAAATGAGCGTTCATTAGTAAAATGTAGAACGCCAGCTGTTCCAAATGATAAACCTAATAAATAACGAAATACTTTCATTAATGTTCTACTCCCATTTCATTCAAATAACTCTTACCAAATTCAGGTAATTCCACATTGAAATTATCTGCAATGGTCGCACCGATTGAACTAAACGTACTGTCTCCTGATAATTCATGGTATTTATCAATTTTAGGGCTAAACATAAGTACTGGGATATACTCTCTAGTATGATCAGTACCATCGGCAATAGGATCATTTCCGTGATCAGCCGTGATAATAACTAAATCATCTTCTTGAAGATTGTCGATTAATTCTGGTAATCGCTCGTCGAAATCTTTAATAGCTTGTGCATAACCTTCTTTGTCTCTACGATGGCCGTATAGTGCATCGAAATCAACTAAATTTAAGAAACTAATGCCATTAAAATCTTTTTTTACGACATTAATTAATTGATCCATACCATCCATATTATTTTTTGTTCTTATTGCTTCAGTTACACCTTCACCATCATAAATATCATTAATTTTTCCTATAGCAATAACATCATAGTTATTATCTTTTAATGTATTCATAACAGTTTTGCCAAATGGTTTGAGTGCGTAATCATGTCGATTAGAAGTACGTGTAAAGTTTCCTGGTTCACCTACATACGGACGTGCAATTACACGACCAATTAAGTATTTAGGATCTTTAGTTAATTCTCGAACCTTTTCACAAATATCATATAATTCTTCAAGAGGAATAATATCTTCATGTGCAGCAATTTGAAGTACTGGGTCAGCGCTAGTATAGACGATTAAGTCCCCAGTTTTCATTTGATGCTCACCTAATTCATCAATAATGGCTGTCCCTGAAGCGGGCTTATTTGCTACAACTTTACGACCTGTCATTTCTTCAATCTCTTGTATTAACTCATCAGGAAATCCGTTTGGATATACTTTAAATGGTTGCATGATATTTAAGCCCATGATTTCCCAATGTCCTGTCATGGTATCTTTACCCACTGAAGCTTCACTAAGTTTAGTATAGAAAGCACCTGGTTGTTCAACTTTATTGACAACAGGTAATTCTTCAATATTACCCAATCCTAATTTTTCCAAATTAGGTAGCGTTTGGTTAAATCCTTCTAATGTATGCTTTAATGTATGAGATCCTTCATCATTGAAAGCTGCAGCATCAGGCGCTTCTCCGATACCTACTGAATCCATAACAATTAAATGTACTCTTTTGAATGGTGTAGTCATATTTAACACTCCCTCCTACTCTGTAATTATTTTATGAATTAATGTTGGTGTTGTTGCTTGTGCTTGAATTTCAATACTTTCATCAAGTTTCTTAATAACGTCGTCAACATTTTCACGATTACTGTGAATGGTTAATAAAGATTCTCCCTCTTTAACAACGTCTCCTACTTTCTTATTTAATACAATCCCAACACTTAAATCTATTTCATCCTCTTTAGTTTGTCTCCCAGCACCTAACATCATTGAAGCAACACCAATTTCATTAGCAATAAGTTCTGAAACTACGCCACTTGATTGAGCTTTATACTCGATTTGATATGTTGCTGTTGGTAATAGTTCAGGCGCATCAACTACTGAGGCATCGCCACCTTGATTCTCTAAAAATGTTTTAAATTTTTCTAAAGCTGAACCATTTTCAATTGCTTCATTTAATAATTGACGTGCTTCCTCAAGTGTTTTTGCTCTATTAGCTAGAACTACCATTTGAGAACCGAGTGTTAATACAAGTTCAGTTAAATCTTCTGGTCCTTTACCATTTAATGTATCAATAGCTTCTTTCAATTCTAAAGCATTACCAATCGCTCGACCAAGTGGTTGGCTCATGTCAGAAATAATAGCCATTGTATTTCTACCTACATTATTCCCTATACTAACCATAGCATGAGCTAACGCTTCAGCGTCCTCTAATGTTTTCATGAAAGCACCATTACCAGTTTTAACATCTAAGACGATAGCATCAGCACCCGCAGCAATTTTTTTACTCATAATAGATGATGCAATTAAAGGAATTGAGTTAACTGTCCCTGTTACATCTCTCAATGCATAAAGTTTCTTATCAGCTGGAGTTAAATTACCTGACTGTCCAATAACAGCTACTTGATTTTCATTAACAAGTTTAATGAAATCCTCTTCAGAGATTTCAACGTGGAATCCTTTTATTGATTCTAATTTATCAATTGTTCCACCCGTATGTCCTAAGCCACGTCCACTCATTTTGGCTACTGGGACACCCACTGCTGCCACTAGAGGCGCTAATACTAATGTAGTTGTATCACCAACGCCTCCTGTTGAGTGCTTATCAACTTTAATACCATTGATTTTTGATAAGTCAATCACATCACCTGAATTAACCATTGCCATAGTTAATGCTGCGCGCTCTTCGTCATTCATATCTTGGAAAAAGATAGCCATAGCTAAACTCGATGCCTGATAATCCGGGATATCCCCATTCGTGTAACCTTTGATAAAGAATTCAATTTCTTCTTTTGATAATGATTTACCATCGCGTTTTTTTTCAATAATATCTACCATTCTCATAATTCTGAACCCCTCTCAAAATAAGCTGTTGTATCTATGTGCTGTTACGTTAATTGCATTATTAATAATCAGAATCTGACTCTAAGCCTTGAATAATTTGAACACCTGCACTCGCACCTATACGCGTAGCACCTGCATCAATCATTTTATTGAAATCTTCCAAACTGCGAACGCCACCTGATGCTTTAACTTCTAATTCGTCTCCCACTGTATCTTTCATTAATTTCACACCTTCAGGTGCAGCGCCTCCCCCAGCAAAACCAGTTGATGTTTTAACGAAATCAGCACCTGCTGCTTTCGCTAATTCACTTGCTTTAACTTTTTCTTCATCTGATAAAAGCACAGTTTCAATAATCACTTTTACTGTTTTTCCATTTGCTGCTCCAACTACGCCCTCAATGTCTTTTTGAACTTCTTCAAATCTTCCATCTTTAAGTGCGCCGATATTGATAACCATATCAATTTCAGATGCGCCATTTTTAATGGCATCTTCAGTTTCAAAGATTTTAGTAGCAGTTGTAGTAGCACCAAGTGGGAAACCTATAACGGTACAAACCAATACATCAGAATCATTTAATCGTTCTGCTGCATATTTTACATGTGTAGGATTTACACAAATAGATTTAAAGTTATACTCTTTGGCTTCATCAATAATTTGATCGATTTGTTGACGTGTAGATTCCGGTTTCAATAATGTGTGATCAATAAATTTAGCATAATTCATAGTAGTTTCCTCCAATATGTTGTTAAATTTTAATGATATTCCATCTAACTGGAATATTAACTATTTAAATTAATATAGTCCTCTCATTTCTATAGTACAAAAATTCGCAAAAAAGTTAAACAAATGTTATCTTAATCTTAACAATCATGATAAGGAGAAGATATTAATGACAAATGGCACACCTCATATTCAACCTAATGGAACAAAAATCGCAAAGACTGTTTTAATGCCTGGCGATCCATTACGTGCAAAATATATTGCTGATAACTTTTTAGAAAATGTTGAACAATTTAATGAAGTTAGAAATATGTTTGGTTACACAGGTACATATAAAGGAAAAGAAGTTTCTGTAATGGGATCAGGGATGGGAATACCAAGTATCGGTATTTATTCTTATGAGTTATATAATTTCTTTGATGTTGATACTATTATTCGCGTAGGTTCATGTGGCGCATTACAAGAGAATGTAAATTTATATGATGTCATTATTGCTCAAGCAGCATCTACAAATTCTAATTATGTTGATCAATTTAATATACCTGGTCACTTTGCTCCAATAGCTGACTATGATCTCATCACTAAAGCTAAAAATGTAGCAGATGAAATAGGAGCAGTAAGCCATGTAGGTAATGTTTTATCTTCAGATACATTCTACAATGCTGATAAAACATTCAATGATAATTGGCAAAAAATGGGAATATTGGGTATAGAAATGGAATCAGCAGGTTTATACTTGAATGCAATTAATGCTAGTAAAAAAGCGTTAGGTATTTTTACAGTTAGTGACCATATTCTAAAAGACGAAGCAACTACAGCTGAAGAAAGACAAAATTCATTTACTCAAATGATGGAAATTGCATTGGAAATCGCCGAGTAATATCAAATTCTAATAGATAATAAAAGGTGCTTGAGACGATAATGAAATCTCAAGCACCTTTTTATATGATTAATTAAACTAAATATGATTTGAACATCCAATTGTGTTTATCAACAGAATTTTTCATACCGATGAACATATCTTCTGAAACATCATCGCCAGCTTCTCCAGCTACTTCTATAGATTTAATTAATTGCTCTGAAATATGAGTTAAATCATTAGAGAAGGCTTCAACCATTTGTTCAGCTGAGTAATTTTTACCAGCTTCATCAACGATAGAAATTTCAAGACTTTCTTTCAATGTACCAACAGGATTTCCACCAATTGCTAAAATACGTTCAGCTAAGTCATCTACATATTGGCTAGCTTCATTGTATAACTCTTCGAATTTCTCATGTAATGAGAAGAAATTAGGTCCTTTAACATACCAATGGAAATTGTGTAATTTAGTATACGCTACAGTCCAGTTTGCAACTTGCTGATTTAATTCTTTTACTACATCTTGTTGACTCATTATATTCTCTCCTTGTACTTCTGAATTGGTTTCTCTTTATTACAATAATTATTATATTATAATCATTATAATTTGTAAATAGTTATGCTTAACATTTTTTGCACTGATTTTTATAACTACCTTTTCCTATCAACTATTAAAACTTATTTACCAGTGTTTGAAAAGTGATTTACATCAGCAACTAAAATTATATATATATTTACTAACAAACCTCTCATTATCAATTATGACAATATTTTATCAATTACATGCGTTTATCATCTATGAAAAAGGATTTTTCATATTCATTTGGTTTATGCCAATGCGTCTTCCACATCTTATTTCGATTATTTGCAAATAAATTATACGCTAAATCTCTTATTTGACGTGGAATGACTTTAATTAACAATCCTAACCACTTGTAATTCGTTGTAGTCATGATAAGATTAGCAATCGCATTAGATTTAAACTCTAAATGTTGACCACGTTGTAAAATCACGCTGTTTTTATTTAATGCTTCTGGATGTTGTTCAAATAAGTGTTGCCCTGCTTCCCCTTTTAAAGTTGCGAATTCATAACTCTTAGGAAGTCCATTCTGTATTAACCAAATGCAATAGTTATAACAATAAACACAATTACCATCGTAATAAATAATAGGCATTTCTTTCACCTTCCTCTAAGTCTTATTATAAATATTCCATTCTATGCCTTACATTAAACATTAAAAATGTCCATAGTATAGCATGCCTTTAACTATGAATGATTTAAATTTGATATAAAATTTTAAAGCCATAATAATAAAATTAAAAACCTGAGACATAGTAAAACGTCTCAGGTTTAGTTATCTTAAGTTATTCATGATTTACTTTTACAATTCTTGTATATTTAAGAAATTGATTTGAATATTTGCGTTTTATATCTTCTAGACGGTCGTAAGTTACACCAATAATATGCCAGTTCGGATTAAAATGATAGAATGAATCTTTTTCTCTTGACCATTTTACCATTTGCCCCTCTTTATTATACCTAGGTAATGTTACTTCATATCCTTCTAACACATTGATGTAAGTTTGGAAAATGTCAGGATCAATTCTATTAAAATTATCGATGACTAAATAACTTTTATCATTTTTAGGCATTAATTGAGTGATAAAACCTTCGCGATAGTATAGGGCACCAGTTTCATTTGGTAAATATTTACCATATAACATGTCCTCTGTAAAATCCGGATGTCCACTAGTTATTACAGGATTTGCATTTGTCTTTTGTAATAAATTATTTGCCGCTTTCAATCCTTCTTCACGTTGTTCAACAATCAACAATATAAAAGGTTTTATTGACTCATCATGATTTGCTGAATCAATTTCAGTTTTTTTAATTGTTTCAAAAGGTGTTTTCACACTATCATTATTACTCATTTCAATAATAGCATCGTATTGAGTTTGACTCATGCTTGCGATGGCTTGTTTCGCATTTTCTTGTAAAAAATAAAGATTTTTTAACTTAGGATGTTTATTTAATGCACCTAATGTCACTGGAGTAATATGCTTATCATAATATATTTCAATGGCAGTACTATTTGTTCTACCAGGAATAGGTGGTTTCTCATGAATATGTCGAGAAACTTCTCCAATACCTACCACTGATTGATCTTCATATTTATTATAGAAGATAAGATTATCTCCTATTTCTAACTGATTGTAAAAATGATATCCATTACGTTTAATGCCGTTATACGTATGAGTATAAATAGTATAATATTCTCCTGATTCAAATGACTCAGTTTCAGAAAGGAAGAAATAACGTGGAAGTTTCAATTCACCTTTACCTAGTGAAACAATTAAATCATACTCTTCTTTAGTTAATTGATTGATTAAAGTTTCACGCATATTATTCATGCGAAAATCAAGCGTTTCACTTCGCTTTAAATAATCAGTTGTAAGTGATTTTAATAGTTCATTAAATTTAAATTCAACTCTAATTTTATTTTGAGCACCTGTTTGAACACTAATAATTTCTCCAATACCAAGTAATCCAGTATCTGTTTGGACTTGATAAAATATAACTTGATCCCCTGTCTTAGCCTTTTTGAAGGCTCTAAAACCTTGAGTAGGGTTGAATTGAGCTCCAGATTCAAATAATGTTGTTTGACCTACTAACGGTTCATTGTGATTCCATCTAGTATAGCCACAGTTAAGCCAAAAGTAATTTACTTCTTCTTCCATTGTGGGTCTCCTTTAAATTAATTCTCAAAAGTTATTATGTATTTTAATTGATTTCATTGTATTTTAATTAAACGCTATGTTTATTAAGTTATGCTATAAATCTTAACATATCGTCGTTATTTATGTTTAATTTTTTTAGTGTTTTATCTCATTTTAATAAGTTGCTATAAAGGGGAACATTCAGAATCCATCATAAATAATTCTAAATATTCCCCTATGCATTAATTTAATGAGGTGCTAGTAAACTACCTAATAATGGCATTAAATTGATCATGATGCCACCAAGTTTTAGTAATCCACTTAAATCTTTGTCTTTAATGGTAATAATTGCACTTATAATACCTAATATTGCAACAACTCTAGGAATAACAAGTGAAGGATATTGTGGCATATTGAAAAAGACACCTGCCCCTGCTATCACACCACATACTAAAGAGATATATAAAAACTGTTTCAATATTCACACTCCTCTTTAATACAATGAATCATTTATAACACGAACAATAAAAATCAAATATAACTAATGATTAGCGTAAAGTCTCCTTCAAAGACACTATCTAAGTCTTCTGAAGTCAGAACAAAATTGGAACCTTTTTGAATCTTGAAGATTTCTCCATCAATAATAATTTGTCCATCACCATTTAAAACTGAAACAAGACAAAATTCTCTAGGTTTCATATAATTTAATGTCCCACTAACTTCCCATTTAACCATTGTAAAGAAATCATTAGACACAATGTGACTGCATTTATGATTTTCAATAATTTCATTTTCGGGAACGATACTAGGTAGTTCTTGAGAATATTGAATAACATCTAATGCTTTATCAACATCTAATGAAGAACTATTTTCACGTTGTCTATTATAATCATATAATCTATATGTAATATCTGAAGATTGCATTGTTTCATACACAGTTATACCTGAACCGATTGAATGTATAGTACCAGCAGGAATAAAATAAAATTCCCCAGGTTGTACTTTAACTCTTTTTAAAGATTCCAAGAAATTATCTTGGCTAATCTGATCTTCCAGTTCTTCTTTAGAGTTAACCGTAGTACCAATTAAAACTTCAGCATCTTCTTCTGCATCAATAATATACCAACATTCTGATTTGCCATATTGCCCATTTTCAAATTCATAAGCATAAGAATCATCTGGGTGAACATGAATCGATAGCGGCTCATTCGCATCAACTATTTTGCACAATAACGGAAAATCTTTGCTTGGAAAATCACCGAACAATTCTCTATGTTGCGTCCAAACTTGGTCTAATGTTTGTCCAGCATAAGGCCCGTTAAGGATCATACTCTTTCCATTTGGGTGTGCAGAAATCCCCCAACATTCTCCTGTGGATTCACTAGGTATATCATAATTGAATTGAGTTAATTTATTACCGCCCCAAATTTTCTCGAAAAAAATAGGCTTTAAAAATAATGGCATAGTTGCACCCCCTAAAACCATTTAAGGCTATATTCTCTATTTCTAAAGTAAATGATAATATCTGATTTATATGTATAAAACTTAAAAATTAATTATGTAAAAGTGAAATTATATTCAAAATAATTATCCAACATTACTTGTGTTACCATTCGTATCCTTATTATATCAACTTTATCTTTATTTTAATAGAAATTATTTAAATGATAAAACACATAAAGAAGTGGGACATAATTCAATTAGAATTCATTATCCCACCACAACTGAAATAATTACTATTAGTTAAAGTTTAATGAAAGCATTTTTTAATTCAATGATTATCTTTAAACAACTCATTTATTCAAATGAAGACAATGCTTCGCTTATTGATTGATTACCTGTAATAACTTGGAATTCTTTATTTATGAATTTATTCTCAGATAAAGCAACTTCTTTTAACACAGATGCCACATCTTCTCTAGGTATAGAACCTCTTCCATCAAAGTATAAATCAGTCTCTATTTTAGAAGTTCCTTCTTTATCTTCTAACGCACCTGGATGAACAATCGTATAATTTAATCCAGAATTTTTTAAGTGTTCATCAGCATAGTGCTTAGCAATTGTATATGGTTTTAAATCACCGCTTGAATCAAAAGCTTCACGACGAGCATCATACGTTGACACCATAATATAATGTTTAATATTGGCTTGTTTACTAGCTTCAATTGTCTTAATCGCACCATCTAAATCTACAATAATAGTTTTGTCAGCACCTGTACTGCCTCCAGAACCCACAGTAAATAAAACTTTATCATAACCGTTAAATGTTTCAGTTAAGTCTTCAATACTATCTTTTTCTACATCAACTAAAGTTGCTTCAATATTATCTTGCTTTAATGTTTCGATCTGTTCGTTTTTACGTACACCAGCTGTAAAATCTACCTGATCTTCTTTTAGTTGCTTTACTAATTTAGAACCTACTCCACCGTTAGCACCTATAACTAATAAACTCATTCAAATCTTCCTCCTTAGTATTTCTACTTCCATCAATTTACCACTTAAATAAAAATTAAAACGTAAGTCATTTTTGACATAGTCAATCATGTATATTAAATTAATATATGAACATATATTCATATATAAGAGGTGATTTATTTGAATGTATCTTTAAGCAGTTGGAACGAAGATGCTACCTTAATACAGACTACTGAAATTTTTAAAGCCCTAAGTGATAAAAATAGATTAAGAATTCTATTATTGTTAGAGCAAGAGGAATCTAGCGTTGGTCATATTACACATACGCTAAACTTGAGCCAGTCTAATGTTTCTCATCAACTTAAAATCCTTAAACAAGCTAGACTTGTTAAGTCCTTAAGACAAGGTCAATCAAAAATCTATTCGATTGATGATCAACATGTTTCAACCCTATTGAAACAAGCCATTCATCATACGAAACATCTAAGAGGTGAAGTTTCAAATGACTAGTCATTCTCATACACATTCACACAACCATTCACATGTACATACTAATAATAAAAAAATTTTAGCCATTTCCTTTATTATTATTGGGCTTTTCATGGTGATAGAAATTGTAGGTGGCTTTATTGCTAATAGTTTAGCATTATTATCTGACGGACTACATATGTTTAGCGACACAGTTTCTCTAGGTGTTGCCCTTATTGCATTTATTTATGCTGAAAAGAATGCCACATCTAGTAAAACATTTGGTTATAAACGTTTTGAAGTTTTAGCTGCATTGTTTAATGGCGTCACTTTATTTGTTATTAGTGTAGTTATTATCGTTGAAGCAATTAAAAGATTTTTTGCACCACCTGAAGTTCAATCAACAGAAATGTTTATTATTAGTTTAGTAGGCTTAATAGTTAATATCGTAGTAGCACTTATAATGTTTAAAGGCGGAGATACCAATCACAATTTAAATATGCGTGGTGCGTTTATTCACGTACTAGGAGATTTATTAGGGTCTGTTGGTGCAATTATTGCCTCAATACTCATATGGACATTTAATTTTACAATTGCAGACCCTATTGCGAGTATAGTGGTTTCACTGCTAATTTTAAAGAGTGCATACGGAATTACGAAATCATCTATTAATATTTTAATGGAAGGAACGCCCTCTGACATAGATTTAGAACAAGTCATCTATACAATAATGGGTCATGAGGAAATACAAAATGTTCATGATTATCATGTTTGGACTATTTCTAATGATATGAATGCTTTAAGTTGTCATGCAGTAGTAGATAAATCACTTACGATAGAGGATTGTGAACAATTACTTAAACAAATAGAACATGAATTAGCACATCTTAATATACAACATATGACGATTCAATTAGAAACACCAAAACATCAACATGACGAATCAATTTTATGTTCTGGAGTTATGCATCAACACTCACATTAGTATAACTTATTAAAAATTAATCAGGGGTTAGACGTTGAATTCGAGTTAAATTCTGTCTAACCCCTGATTTTTAAAACTTATAGAAAATGTTCAAAAATGAGTTGCTTCGCAGGCACTTGTTTTTCATCAAACCCTTGTAAATATTCTTCATTATCATAAGGTAGCTTAATTCTTTCGATTGAAAACTCATTATCATTAATAGTTACAATACCGTAGACGGCATTGGCACCATTGTTTAAACCTATTGCGCCAGGATTAAAATAAATTGTTTTATTATCATCATATAAATGCATTTGATGGTTATGGCCAAATGCAATTAAATCAGCATCTTTATCTTTAAATAATTCAATAATATTTTCTTTACTATTTTCAGTAATTGGACTATACGGCTGTCCTTCTATGCCAGTCTCTAATTTTTGATTCTCAATTTCATAATGAATGAATAGTAATTTTTTTCCACAAATAGTTTTTTCGATATATCTAGGTAACAAATTAAGTTGGTCATAGTAATCTTCATCCATATGGCTCTCTATCCATTGATGATGCTCATAAAATTTATCCTTCAAATCTTCAGGATAAGGCGTGTTATTTACTAATGACATAACCGCTTCATCATGATTACCAGCTATAATTTCCATATCATCACGATCAAATATTGTATCGAGTACTTTATTTGTTTCATGACCAATTCCGATATTGTCCCCGAGATTGTAAATTTTATCGATGTCTACTCTATTATCAATATCATCTAAGACAGTTTGTAATGCATCGAAATTACCATGCACATCTGTAATAATCGCGAATTTCATGATGATATCTCCTTTCAAAATTTAATCATTAGCATATTTTAACACTTAATCTTCAAATATGTTAGATATTATTTTAAAAAAAGTATAAATTTTGATATTGTATTTATATTAAAGTAAAGGAGTGCTTATATTTGTTCAAATATCATAGTTGGGCATTAAAAAATGCTAAACCGCAAATTCTTAAGACGATTTTGTTTAGTATCGTTAGTTTCATTGTAGTATTTGCGGTTTTTGCTGTTGCTAGAACTTTCTTTATGCAATATTTCATGCAAATGCAGCTAGCAGCGCAATTACAACAATCATCGGGTCCATATTTAATTATTATGATCCTGGCTTTATTATTGGGATTATTATTCTTTATATTTGCAGGTTATCAATTACTAGCAGGTGCAATTAATGTTATTGCAAAAGCAATTTCAAGTGAAAATGTTCATTTCAATGACTTATTTGTTGCATTCAAAAAAGGTAAATATGGTAAGAGTTTAATTTTATCATTAATCTCAATTGGCTTATTTATAGTGATGTACTTAATTATAATGGCATTAAATTATTTATTTAATTTAGCATTAACACCTTTATTTACATCATTACAGTCAGCTGTAAGTTCATCTGATAATGCAATTGCCATTTTACTAACAATTCAAATTATTATTTTAATTATTATTGGATTAATCACATCAATCGTATCATGGTTCTTTTTCATTTTAATGATTAATTATACTGTTTCATTAGTAAGAGAATCTAACTATAGTGCAATGTCTCACTTTAAAGTTGGCTTTAAAGGTATTAGAAATGGCCATAAAACTTGGTTTAAATTCTTTATAGCTGTTCTTTTATTAAATTTAATTATTATTATCATTACTCAACCACTTGGTACAATTCTTTCTGTAACAACTGGAAACATGTCTCAAAAAGTTGCTACAGTCATTCTGTATGTAGCACAAGTAATTATTGTTATATTACGTTTAATCCTTTATTTTGTTCTTATAATGGGTGCAGTTCAGTACTTCTTAAAACGTGGTGAAAAATTAAATAAAACTACTAACGAGAAGAAGAAAAAGCACAAAAATAAAAATAAAAGCGTAACTAATAAAAATGACACATTGAGTAATCAACAAAAAATTGACAATACTCATCAATCTTCTAAAAACAATGTTGAAGAACATTCAAATAATGTTACAAACAATGTTAAACAAAAATCTGAGAATGCCAAAGATGAAGCAAGTCATAATTTCAATAAAGATAAATAATACAAATAAGGTGGAACCCAATTAAATAGGGGTTCCACCTTTTATGTTCCACAATTTTATTTTAGGAATTTGCTTTCTAAGAATAATGCAGCGCCATCTTCTTCATTAGTGAATTGTGTCACTTCATTAGTAATTTCCTGTATTTCTTGTCGTGCATTTTTCATTGCGACGCTATAACCACCAAATGCAAACATAGCTCTATCATTATCACTATCCCCTATTACAAGCGTGTCTTCTTGTTTAACATTAAAGTGTTCTATCATTTCTTTAATACCCGTTCCTTTATCGGTATGATATGCCATAGTTTCAGCGTTAAATCTTGATGAATTAGAAACACTAATGTTTAAAAGCACTTGATTTTGAATAAGTTCATCTCTAAAAGTTGTTATTTTTTCTAAGTTTGGCGTAAATAAATAAATTTTAGCATAGTCATCTTCAGGTATGTCCTCTTTCCAATCAATCTTACCAGACATTGCATCTAATCTTGATTTCCATTCACTTTCGCTTACATGATTTGGAGGCGTATCACCTTTAATCATCTCTTGCATCCATGCTTTATCTTCATTTAGCGCAATTCTTGATCCATTAAATGGGAAAACTTCATAATATATTTCTTGCTGTTGTGCTAAAGATACGATTCGTTTAACACTTTCACTCGATAAACTATGCATGAAAAGATTATCACCGTTTACTTCTCCACTCGTACCATTAGAACTGATGATTCCATCAACTTCAAATTGAGGAGGTACAAGTTGATCAATCTCTGTATATGATCGACCAGTTGCTAAAAATACCTTATATCCCTTTTCTCGTAATTCATCAATAATTGATTTTGTTTTAATTGAAGCTTTATTATTCTCATGTAAAATTGTTCCATCCATATCTAGAAAAATCGCTTTGATATTATTCAATGTCATGTAGCCTTCTCCTTTACGTGTCTTTTTTAAAATTGTGGCATTATTTGATGAAATGTGCAACGAGATTACCCTATCATGTGTAAAGAAAATCGATTTTTATAATTCACAACTTCTACATTTTTATTGAAAAGAGATGACATCGTCTTATTAGTTAAAACATCATCAATCTTTCCTTGTGCAAAATTCATGCCTTTACTTAAAATAAAAATTTTATCAAATATTGGTATGATTTCTTCAATGAAGTGTGTCACATAAATGATAGTAATTTCAGGTCGCTCATGTGATAAAGTTTCTAATACTTCCAATAGTGTTTCACGCGCTAAATAATCTAAGCCCGAAGCTGGCTCATCTAAAATTAATAATTCTGGATTACTTATAAGCGCACGTGCAATCATAACCCTTTGTTGTTGTCCAGTTGATAAATAACCGAGGTATTCATTCTCAAATTCTGCCATACCGACTAATTTTAATAGCTTCTGCGCTTCTAACAATTGTTGATGATTGAATGTTTTGTATAGGCCAATAGATTTAAAATAGCCACTTAATACCACATCTATCACATGCTCTCCATCTTGAAATTGATTAGTGAGCTTGTTTGAAATGAAACCGATATGTTGTCTCACATTATCTGCTGAATATCCAACCATTCCAGGTGTCATACCAAAAAGGACTATGTTGCCACTTGTAATTGAATCATAAGCGTTTAGAATATTTAATAAAGTTGTTTTTCCAGCACCATTTAAACCATATAATATCCATTTATCCCCTTTTTTAATATTCCAATCAATACCGTTTAATATATGCTTACCTCTTCTATATCGATGTACATTATTCATTGAAATTAGCATAGTATCACCTCACAATACGATAATTGTAAGATAATTCAGACATTTTTTCAAAATAACAGACTATATTTTATAAGTTAGTATTTCAAATAAAAAAAGAGCAAGATCAAATTCTTAATGAATTTAACATCTTGCTCCCACTAGGATAACTATATTAGAGAAGAGCATGCGATTAACGCTTTCACATTTAAGTTAGCCACTTCAATTTCAATGTTGTCTAACCTTATTAAATTTTACCCCGGCTCAAAATTTATACGAATTATTCAACTGTAACTGATTTAGCTAAGTTACGAGGTTTATCTACGTCTAATCCTCTGTGTAGTGCTGCATAGTAAGCAATTAATTGTAATGTAACTACAGATACAAGCGGAGTTAATAACTCATGTACATGTGGAATTACATAAGTATCTCCCTCTTTTTCTAAACCTTCCATAGAGATAATACATGGTTTTGCACCACGTGCTACTACCTCTTTGACATTACCACGAATTGATAAGTTAACCTTTTCTTGTGTAGATAATGCGATTACAGGTGTGCCGTCTTCAATTAATGCAATTGTACCATGTTTAAGTTCTCCACCAGCGAATCCTTCAGCTTGAATATATGAAATTTCTTTTAGTTTTAATGAGCCTTCAAGACTTACATTATAGTCCATTGTACGTCCGATGAAGAATGCATTACGCGTTGTTTCTAAGAAATCCTTAGCAATTTGTTCCATTACTGGAGTATCATCTACAATTGTTTCAATTGCAGTTGTTACTTTAGCTAATTCTCTCAATAAATCAATATCATTATCTCGACAATGTGCTTTAGCTACAACTTGAGATAAGATTGATAAAACAGCAATTTGAGCTGTATATGCTTTTGTTGAAGCAACTGCAATTTCAGGACCAGCATGTAATAACAATGTATGATCTGCTTCACGTGATAATGTTGAACCAGCCACATTTGTAACTGTTAATGATTTGTAACCTAATTTGTTAGTTTCAACTAACACTGCACGGCTATCAGCAGTTTCACCTGATTGAGAAATATAAATGAATAATGGTTTTTCAGATAATAGTGGCATGTTATAAACAAATTCAGAAGCTACATGTACTTCAGTAGGTACACCAGCCCATTTTTCTAAGTATTCTTTACCAACTAGACCTGCATGATAACTTGTTCCTGCTGCGATGATATATATACGATCTGCAGCTGCAACATCTTTAACAATTTCAGGGTCAATTTTTAGGTCGCCATTTTCATCTTCATACTCTTGAATAATACGACGCATAACTGCTGGTTGTTCATTAATTTCTTTAAGCATGTAGTGATCATAGATACCTTTTTCAGCATCTGAAGCATCGATTTGAGCAGTATAAGTGTCTCGATCTTGTACATTGCCATCAAGGTCTTTAATAGTTACACTGTCTTTTTTAACAATAACAATTTCATGGTCATGAATTTCTTTGTATTCATTCGTTACTTTAATCATAGCTAATGCGTCTGATGCAATGACATTGAACCCTTCTCCAACACCAACTAATAAAGGTGATTTGTTTTTAGCTACATAGATTGTATCGCTATCTTGATTATCAAGTAAGCCTAATGCATATGAACCGTGTAATAAAGAAACTACTTTAGAGAAAGCTTCTTCAGTTTCTAAACCTTTATTCGAGAAGTGTTCAACTAATTGAACAATAACTTCTGTATCTGTCTCAGATTGGAATGTTACATCTGATAAATATTCACTTTTTAATTCTTCATAATTTTCAATTACACCATTATGAACTAATGTAAAACGTTCATTATTAGATTGGTGAGGATGTGAATTCACTGTACTTGGTACACCGTGTGTAGCCCAACGTGTGTGACCGATACCAACGTGACCATCAGTGTCATTGTTGTCAGCAACTTTTCTTAATTCTGCAATACGACCTTTTTCTTTAAAAACAGTTGTACCATTATCGTTTGCAACTGCAATACCAGCTGAGTCATACCCTCTATATTCTAATTTTTCTAATCCTGATAATAACAATTCTTTTGCATTATCATATCCAATATATCCTACAATTCCGCACATAAATTTTTCCTCCGTTAAATATAGCTTGAAAATTTTATCTGTTATATAAAATTTAAAAAGGTAAAGTGTTTTTAAACATTAGTAATTTTATTAATAATTCTATTTATTATTAATGTTTTATATTTATTGTATTTACCCATTAAAGCCATATTATATTTCTAAGATTTTATAAATTTTAGGCATTCTTATTATTTTTGTGCATTTAGTTACCTAAATGTTTTAAATAATAAGCTAACGAATGAGCCTCATCCGGAATAGCATCCGCCGATATTTTCGATGACTATTCTCCTCGTCTGCAAAGTAATAAATTGCCCTACAAAAGCTCTCATATTTAACTTTTGATTATAGGTACACTTATATTTTGCCCTGGCGCTTTATAATTAATTTTGAACTATCCTCCTTCCAATATTATTTATTTTACACTTTTCAAATAAATGAATGCAAACAATTTCCGACCTTTTTAGTAAAAATTTAAAATAAATATCTTTTGTAATCTTCTAAATTACATAATAATTGTTTCTAATTATTAAATTATTACTAAACAATATCGCAACCAATTAAATGAAAACGCTTCAGAAAAACGTTAATTAAACATTTAAAAAACCTCCAAAGCCACACATTAAATGTAAACTTTGAAGGAAAACGAAAATTGTTTTATTAAATTGGTTACTCTAAGCCCATTTTAGATTGAACTTCATCAGCAATTCGTTGTGCAAAACGTTGCGCATCTTCGTCAGTTGAAGCCTCGACCATTACACGAATTAACGGTTCTGTACCTGATGGTCTAACTAAAATTCTACCTTCACCATTCATTTCAGTCTCTACTTCATCCATCACTTTTTTAACATCTACATTTTCTTCTACATGATGCTTATCTGTAACTTTAACATTGATTAGAGATTGCGGATATTTTTTCATTTGAGCAGCTAACTCACTTAAAGGTTTACCACTCATTTTAATAACAGCAGCTAATTGAACACCAGTTAATAAACCATCTCCTGTAGTATTGTAATCCATCATAACAATATGTCCTGATTGCTCACCACCAAGGTTGTAGTTACCTTTTCTCATTTCTTCTACTACGTATCTATCTCCAACTTTTGTTTTATTAGATTTGATACCTTCGTTTTCTAAAGCTTTATAGAAACCTAAATTACTCATAACAGTAGAAACAATCATATCGTTGTTTAATTCTTGGTTTTTATGCATTTCTTGACCAATGACAAACATGATTTGGTCACCATCAATAATATTACCTTTTTCATCAACAGCAATTAATCGATCACCATCGCCATCAAATGCTAAACCAAAGTCGCTTTCAGTTTCAAGAACCTTTTCAGCTAATAATTCAGGATGAGTTGATCCACAATTATCATTAATATTATAACCATCTGGGCTACAGCCAATTGTTTCAGTATCAGCTTCTAAATCTCCAAATAAGAAAGGTGCTAGTGCTGATGTAGAACCATTTGCACCATCAAGTGTGATTTTTAATCCTTCTAAATTAACATCAATAGTTGATTTTAAGTAGCTTAAATATTTCTGAGCACCTTCGAAGTAATCAGAAAAATGTACAATATCTGTTCCAACTGGTCTTGGTAAATCAGGATTTTCTTGATCCAATAATGTTTCAATCTCTTCCTCTTGAGCATCAGATAATTTAAAACCATCTGCACCGAAGAACTTAATTCCATTATCAGCCACTGGATTGTGCGAAGCTGAAATCATTACACCTAATTCAGCTCCCATTTCTCTAGTAAGATAAGCTACTCCAGGTGTAGATATAACACCTAATCTCATAACTTCAGCCCCAATTGAAGCTAATCCTGCAATCAAAGCAGATTCAAGCATTTCACCTGACACACGTGTATCTCTACCAACTAAAACTTTTGGTCTGTCAGCACCTTCATTATGTGCTAGTACATAACCACCATAACGACCCAACTTAAATGCTAATTCAGGTGTTAACTCTTTATTGGCTATTCCTCTTACTCCATCAGTACCAAAATATTTTCCCATCATTAATACTCCTTTTTAATTTGTTATTTTAAGCTAATATGTGCTGTTATTTCATCTGGATCAGATTTCTTTACTTTATCTGGTAAATTTAATTGAACATTCTGATCTTTAGATTCAGTTATATTCTTAAGATCAACATTTGCCTCTATCTCATTAATATCTTGTAAATCATCTCTATTACCATAAATCTCTATCTCATTCTCATCAACTGTTATATCATCCAAGCTAGCACCATCAGGTAAACTGCCTTTTTTATTAATTTTAACTTTAACCTTTTTGCTATATTCTTGGAGTTTAACATTTAATTTGACTTCATTAGGCTGTATATTAACATCTAATTTATTTAATGATTTATCAAAAGCAGTAACATCTGCTACACTAGAAGTATCTTGCCTTAATTTGTTAGCTTCTTTATAAGTAGCTTTTAAATATGCGATTTTCTTAAGTTGTTCTCGTCCTCCAGTTACTTTGACAGAATTAGGCTCAACAGAACTGTCTTTCACTTTATAGTTTGGGTCTATATCATCTTTCCCTATATCTGCTTGAACATGCATCGTTTTAGTTTCTTTATTTTCCAAAGTAACATAAGCTTGCTTAGGTTTAACATTGTAATTAATATCATTACTTAAGCCTTTAACGATATAGTCTTCTTTGTATTTTCCGGCTTTAGCGTTGGATAAATCCACTGCAACTTTAATATCATCGGCGTTTTCGATTTTTAATAATTTAGATTGTGGACCTGAAACAGTTACATTAACAGTCTCAGGTGCTTTAGTTACATGTAATACTTTGGAATTATAAATTATCTCAACAGGTACATCTTCAATTGTTTTAGATGAATTTTGTGATAAATTATCATTACTAAAAATATTTCCAAATACATTATTAACTGATAAATAGAAAAAGATTGCCAATAGTAAAGCAATAAATCTGAGACCCCATTTACTCTCTAGCATCTTATTTCACACCTTTCTTTTGAAAGCGTGTGCCAAACCAATGTTCGGCTAATAATTCTTCAAATACCTCAGTTGAGATATCTCTACGTAATTTACCATCAAAAGTTACAGATATTGAACCTGTTTCCTCTGAAACAACAATTGTAAATGCGTCTGAAACTTCAGAGATACCCACTGCAGCTCTATGTCTCGTTCCTAGACTTTTAGAAATTTTAGCACTATCTGATAAAGGCAAATAACTAGCTGCACTAGCAATCTTAGAATTTTGAACAATCATTGCACCATCATGTAGCGGGGTATTTGGTATAAATACATTAATTAATAATTCTTGAGATATTTCAGAATTCATCGCTATACCCGTTTCAATATAATCTTGTAATCCCGTTTCTTTTTCAAAAACAATCAAAGCACCAATACGTCTTTTAGCCATATATTGAACAGCTTTCGATACTGCTTCAATTAACTTTTCTTCATCATGACTGTATGTATTAGTATAACGCTTAAATAAGCTTCCACGACCTAACTGCTCCAATGCTCTTCTTATTTCGGGTTGGAAAATAACAATAAGCGCAAGAACACCCCATTGAATTACAATATCAAAAAGTTTAGATGTAGCAGTTAAATTTAGAATTTTACTCACTTGTTGACCAATTACAATAAAAAGAATACCTTTAAGTAATTGAATTGCTTTGGTTCCTTTAAATACAGTTATGAGAAGATAAAGGACATACCATACTATAAGTAAATCCAGCACACTCGTCACAATTTTTAATGTACTAAGATTATCAAAAAAGTTGGAAAAATCCATAGCATCTCCTCCGAATATATTTTCCATAGTCATAATTATACCAATGATAATTACAACTGTCATATGAACAAATAAATTGTATTAAAAAAAGTAGATTATTCAATTAATCAGCAATTGATTAATGATTTATTACCAATATAATCAATCTTCAAATAGATAAACTTTATAATACTTCTATTTAATTTTATAAAAAAAGCACTCCTGATTAGGAGTGCTAATAAGTGAGCCATAGAGGATTCGAACCTCTGACCCTCTGATTAAAAGTCAGATGCTCTACCAACTGAGCTAATGGCTCTAATGGCTGGGCTAGCTGGATTCGAACCAGCGCGTGACGGAGTCAAAGTCCGTTGCCTTACCGCTTGGCTATAGCCCATTAGAATGGTGGAGGGGGGCAGATTCGAACTGCCGAACCCGAAGGAGCGGATTTACAGTCCGCCGCGTTTAGCCACTTCGCTACCCCTCCGATATATAAATGGTGGAGAATGACGGGTTCGAACCGCCGACCCTCTGCTTGTAAGGCAGATGCTCTCCCAGCTGAGCTAATTCTCCAATAATGGTGACTCCTACGGGACTCGAACCCGTGTTACCGCCGTGAAAGGGCGGTGTCTTAACCGCTTGACCAAGGAGCCATGGCTCCGCAGGTAGGATTCGAACCTACGACCGATCGGTTAACAGCCGATAGCTCTACCACTGAGCTACTGCGGAATAATTTAATTTGCCTGGCAACGTCCTACTCTAGCGGAACGTAAATCCAACTACCATCGGCGCTAAGGAGCTTAACTTCTGTGTTCGGCATGGGAACAGGTGTGACCTCCTTGCCATTGTCATCAGACAAGAGAATGATTATACATTCAAAACTAGATAGTAAGTAAATGATTTTGCTTCGCAAAACGTTGAAATAAATTGATTAAGTCTTCGATCGATTAGTATTCGTCAGCTCCACGTGTCACCACGCTTCCACCTCGAACCTATTAACCTCATCATCTTTGAGGGATCTTATAACCGAAGTTGGG
>NZ_QJSN01000013.1:0-53991 GCF_003217445.1 Staphylococcus sp. AtHG25
CAAAGGATCAAGCTCCTTATCTGTTCGCTCGACTTGCATGTATTAGGCACGCCGCCAGCGTTCATCCTGAGCCAGGATCAAACTCTCCATAAAAATTTATGATGTTTGATTAGCTCATAATACTAAATAGTGTTTGTAACATTTAAGTTACTGTTTTTGGAATTAACGTTGACATATTGTCATTCAGTTTTCAATGTTCATTTTTATTACCACAAGAATTAATTATACTCGTTATAAACTTTAAAGTCAACAACTTTTTATTAATTTTTGAAGTATTTTAATGTTCGTTGATTTGTTTCGCTCAACAAATATATACTATACAGGCTTTCAGTCGTTTTAACAATGGTAAAAATTACACTAACAATAATTAAAAATCTATATAAAACCTTAATAAGCGAACTAAATATAGATTTAAATAAATTTTTGTTCGTCTTTGAGAAGAAATTGGAATGTAATACCCTATATCCAACATTTTATTCACTCAAATAACAAACTTTAAAAAATTTACGATTTTTTTAAGATAAATTAAAAAATCGCTATTACAAATCGAAATATAACTTTAATAGCTATATTTACTGACAATTTGTAAATAGCGATCCTATTTTACATTTCTGTTCTTCCAGCTATGGCTTTAGATAAAGTAACTTCATCTGCATATTCTAAATCTCCACCTACTGAAAGTCCTTGAGCTAATCTAGTTACTTTAATTCCAATAGGTTTCACTAATCTAGATATATACATTGCTGTTGATTCACCTTCTAAATTAGGATTCATTGCCAATATTAATTCTTTAACCTCTTCATCTTTTAATCTATCTATTAAAGTTGGGATATTAATATCTTCAGGCCCAATGCCATCCATCGGGGAGATAGATCCATGCAATACATGATAGAGACCTTTGTATTCTCTCATCTTCTCCATTGCAATAACATCTTTATCATCTTCGACCACACATATAACTGAACGGTCACGTTGCTTATCTTCGCAAATATAGCAAGGGTCGTTTTCAGTTATATGTCCACATACACTACAATAGGTAAGCTCACGTTTAACATCTACCAATGCTTTAGCAAATTGGACTACATCGTCTTCTTTCATATCTAAAGTATGAAATGCCAGACGTTGAGCCGTCTTGGGACCAATGCCTGGCAGTTTCATGAAACTATCTATTAATTTAGATATCGGTTCTGGATAATGCATCTATAATTACATTCCCGGAATGTTTAAGCCTTGTGTATGCTTACCTAAACGTTCTTGAGTTAATTCGTCAGCTTTGTTCATCGCTTCATTTGTTGCTGCTAAAACTAAATCCTGTAGCATTTCAATATCATCTGGATCTACTGCTTCTTCTTTAATTTCAACATCTACAACTTCTTTATGACCAGTAACTGTAACTGCTACCATGCCACCACCAGCTGTACCTACAATGCGTTCTTCTTTTAATTTTTCTTGTTCTTGAGCCATTTTCTTTTGCATTTTTTGCATTTGTTTCATCATTTGTTGCATATTTCCGCCACCGCGCATAATATCATTTCCTCCTTGAATGTATCGACATTATCTTTTAATTTATATTTTATTATACATACGTTTATATTTATTGTCATGTATCTCTGTTTCATGACTCATTTCGACAATTCACTAACTAAAGTAAGTTCATTCTATTCATAAAATAAATTCTATTCTTCGTCTATTAAATGAACTGTTTCTTCTCCAAATAAATCACGTGCTTTCTGTGCTACATCAGTGTCTTGTTGCTCTTCTCTATCATCAGATGGCGTTTGATGTTCTTCTTTATCATACTGTTTTCTACTATTAATATATTCTGTTCGCACTCTCATCCATTGATCTGAAGGGACCCCAACTACTTCAACATTCTTATTGATGATATTTCTTACTACATTTTCAATGCTAGTTCTTTTCTCATCATCTCTATTCACAATTTCACAGTGAATTTCTTCATCAAATTGAATTAATACTCGTTTTTCACTAGCAGCTACAGGAATTGAGTTTTGTAATAAACTTACTAATGATTTTTTATCATTCTTTTTCGCATAATCTACTACTTCTAGCCAATGTTTCTTCAATAATTGAATATCTTCTTTATTTGCTTCATCTAATACCTTAGCAATATTTGTCATTGAAAATGTGCCTTTATTCTGACGTTTACCACGTGTGTTTGTTTGTGATGATTGTTGTTTAGAACTTGCTTGAGCAATACCTTGTGCTTTAAGTGTTTTCAGTTCATTTTCTAATTGTTCCATACGTTGCAATAACACTTCGTTGTTAGGTTGTGATGCAACTTGAGTCGTTGCTACATTAGTAACGGTATCAGGTTGTGATTTCACCATTTCAGCAATTTTCACTAATAGCACTTCAAAGTGAACATTTTGATTCACACTAAATCGTATTGAAACTAATGTATCATTAATAATATCAATCATATGATAGAGCATGTCTAAATCAAAATTCATTAACGCATCAAATTCAGCGTGATTATTTACAGTTTTATTCATAATTGTATCGCGAACAAAATAAATCATGTCATTTATAAGACGGTTAACTTCTTTTCCTTCAGAAATAAATTGATGATAGCGTGTAAATGCATTTTTAACATTACCATCAACGACATCTTTAAATAATTCATTTAAAGCCGCTTCATCTACACTACCTGTTACGTCTAATGCGTCTTGTAGCGTAAGGTGCTCATCACCAAATGCGATAGCTTGGTCCATGATACTTAATGCATCTCGCATTCCACCTTCAGATGCTTTCGCAATAAACTCAAGTGCTTCATTATCATAATCTAACTGTTGTTCTTCAGCGACAAAGCGTAAACGATCAGTAATTTGTTCAGTACCAATCGCTTTAAAGTCAAAACGTTGTGCACGCGAAATAATTGTAGGCGGGATTTTGTGTGGTTCAGTTGTAGCAAGGATAAATATGGCATGTGCTGGTGGTTCTTCAAGCGTCTTTAATAACGCATTAAAAGCCCCAGTTGTTAGCATATGTACCTCGTCAATAATATACACTTTATATTTCGACTCACTAGGTGCATACTTCACTTTATCTCTAATATTTCGAATCTCATCTACACCATTATTACTCGCAGCATCAATTTCGATAACATCACCATTCGTACCTTGTGTAATGCCTTTACATATCGCACATTCATTACATGGTTCACCGTCTTGAGGATTTAAACAGTTTATCGCTTTAGCAAATACTTTAGCAATACTAGTTTTACCAGTCCCACGAGGTCCACTAAAGATATAGGCATGAGACTGTTTACTTTTGGAAATGGCGTTACGTAACGTCTTAGTTACATGTTCTTGACCCACAACATCTTGGAAACTTTGGGGTCTAAACATTCGATACAAAGCTTGATAATTCACATCCGCACCTCCGTTAACAATTACTCTACATTATACCACGCATTATCATCTAAGTTTCAATGAATTTATTAAGTCATATCAGCATCTTGCACAATGCCATGGGGGTATTCATCCAGTTGATCCCATAAGAATTTTACACGCAAAGCGGATGGATTGGTTTCTTTTGAAAAAATATTATGTTTGTCCGCCGGTTCATAACCTACTTCTTCGAAATATGCCGGGCAACATCCCACAACAATAGTCGTATAATGTTGAGATTTAGCACGTTCTTCAACAGCTTGAACTAAAGCTTTACCTAATCCCTCATTACGGTATGGTTTATCTACTATAAGAGAAGCTAATTCCAAAGCTTTGTACCGTTGATCATCCGCCTTTAGGTTAATTTCACTGAGCATGATGTGCCCTATAATATCGCCAGCTTCATTTTTTGCAATCACTTCAAGTTCATAATTATAGTTTAATGCTCTGCGTAGTCTTGAAATGAGTTCTCTTTGCTTTTGACCAACACTTTGACCTTTGTCATCGTAACTTGATTCAATCTTATTTAATGTTTCAATATAATCCATTTCAGTTAATGTACTTAAGAACAGTCGCATAATGACACCCTTTTGATTAGTCCGAGCGATCCCCATTTTATATTCGAACAAACCACTTTCTCATTTTATACTCATTCATACATATTCTATACAAAAAACGAGCCTGGGACAAAATCAATGTCTCAGGCTACAATTATATACTGGCAGTAGTTGACTGAATTAAAACTACACTTATAACAAGCATTTTTAATTTTAGTCAATCTTGCCAGGGCAGGACAATGAATTCATAAAAATTCCTGTCCTACTCCTCACTTAAATTTATATTTAAAATTTTATTTGTCTCGGTTACTTTAAAACATTAAAAAACCGTGCACCTTCGAATCGAGTGTGTATCACAAACGTTACCGAAGTCGACAGCTAAATCTCGGCTACCCTACGGCACATATGAGGATCCACTTAATGCTGCTTCCGTCAGGACCTGACATGATTCATGGGTTCATATTGCATAGGACCGAAATCTTCAAACACTACGTGCTTCGGGCAGACTTCACAAAAACACACCCTCAACAAAGGAATTAAGTCTCGCATAAAGCGGATTTCGAGTACAGGGAACCGCTACCTCCCCACCTAGCACGGTAAGTTTTATAATACTATAAACTTTCTTCAGATTGCAAGCGTAAAGTTTCAATTAGTAATTCAATGAATCGAAACCAGTACAATTTCATCTTATAATTTGTGTCGTCTTGAAAATTCTTGGAATTTAAACTCTGTCGCTAAATGCTTCGACACATTGTATTGGAATGGCATCGTATTATTTAAATAAACGACACTTCTCACTGTTGCGGTATATGGCGGTTGTATTTTCCCAAAAACATCATATTCTCTTTCAGTAAAAGGCTCAAAGGTAATCGACTTACTTGAATAACTGATATCTAATCCTAATTGCGTTTCTAAGTAATGATATATAGAATCTTTTGCCACTGAATTCGAAATATCGGATACTATTGAAGTTAAAAAGTAATCTTCATCCAAAATTTTGACCTTTTGATTGACATTTCTCGTGCGTACTACATGGATTAGTACATCATCATTACTAATATTCAATTGCTTTTTAACATGAGGAACTGAGTTTGCTTTAACCAATTCGTTAATGAGCACTTCCGTTTCATGCTTGAGACCAAGTTCCTCTTGCACTTCTTTGAAGCTAATCAATTCTGAGAACGGAAACTCCGTGATACCTTGATCTATTACAATGGACCCCTTACCCCTAATTTTTTGAATCATGCCATCATTTGCTAATAAATCCAATGCTTTTCTAACAGTCTCACGTGACGCTCCATACAGCGTTAATAATTCATGTTCTGAAGGTAGTTGTTGTCCGTATGTGTATTCGCCCTCATGTATTCGTTGTTTAAGTTGTTCATATATTGTTATGAATTTTTGTGTTGCCATTTGTTTCTCCATTACATCAACCTATTTACTTTTTATTGAACATTAATCACTACTGCACCAAATGGAGATATTTCACCATTTTCTATTGTACCGCTTTGAATTATCGTCGTCCCCTCACTATTAAGGTCTTCAGGTAATTTTATTGTTTCTTTTGAAAAGTTAGCAACGACTAGCCACGTTTGGTTGTCATAATTTCGACGATAAATGAATAACTGTGGATGTTCCATATACATCGGCTCGATATCACCATACGTGATGATATCGTGTTCATGACGTAATTTGATAAGTTCGCGATACGTGTGTAGTACAGAGGTAGTATCTTCGATTGCCGCTTCTACATTAATGTGTTCTGTATTGTTAGGAATATCAATCCATGGCGTACCTGAAGTGAAACCTGCTTGTTTCTCCGATGTCCATTGAATAGGTGTTCTAGAATTGTCACGTGATTTTTGACCTAAAATTGTTAGAACTTCACTTTCATCAATACCTTGTTGCACTAGATTATCGTAAGCATTACGCGACTCAACATCGCGATATTGTTGAATAGAATAAAAGTGTGGATCTGTCATGCCAATTTCTTCACCTTGATAGATATAAGGTGTTCCTTGCAACATGTGTAATGCGATTGCCAACATTTTAGCACTTGCTTGACGATTCTCTTCTGTAGAATCATCGCCAAAACGAGAAACAACGCGTGGCTGATCATGATTACACCAGAAAATCGCATTCCATCCTCCACCTTCAAATATTCCAATTTGCCAATCCATCAAAATTTCTTTTAATTTTAAAAAGTCTAATTTAGCGTTCGACCATTTTTCTCCATCGACATAATCTACTTTTAAATGATGGAAATTAAAGACACTACTTAACTCTTGTCGATCTGGTCTTGTATAATTGATACAGTTATCAATTGTTGTAGAGGACATTTCTCCTACCGTCATCATATCTTTATCACCAAATGTATGACGATTAAGTTCATGGAGATATTCATGTACACGTGGACCGTCAGTATAAAATTCTTTACCAATTTGTGGTGAATCTTTAAATTCACCTTTTGAAATAAGATTAATTACATCAAAGCGGAAACCATCTACACCAAATTGAATCCAATGATTAACAACCTCATATAAAGATTGTCTAACCTTTTCATTATCCCAATTTAAATCTGCTTGTGTAACATCAAATAAATGTAAATAATATTCATCCGTCTTCTCATCATATTGCCAAGCATTCCCACCAAACTTAGATTCCCAATTAGTTGGAGGGCCATCTTGAGAAGGCTTGAAGTAATAATAATCACGATAAGGGTTATCTTTAGAACTAATCGCTTCTTTAAACCATCGATGTTCTGTAGACGTATGATTAATAACTATATCTAACATGACTTTCAAATCACGCTTATGCGCTTCGCTTATTAAAGTTTCAAAATCTTCCAATGTACCAAAACGTTCATTTATTTTTAAATAATTACTAATATCGTACCCATTATCATTCATTGGGGATTCATAAACAGGAGTTAGCCAAATATAATCGACGCCTAAATATTGAATATAGTCCAACTTCTCAATAATGCCATTTATATCACCCTCACCATTACCTGTAGTGTCGTTAAATGATTTAGGATAAATTTGATAAACTACCGATTTCTTCCAATCTTTATGTGCCATAGATAGTCACCTTCCATTTAATTATAGTTTTATATGCATTAAAGACGCTCAAACACTTAACATGTGAAATTTGAACGTCTTCATTTGTATTAATTATTTCGCTACAGTTTCGTCTGGCGTTGCCACCATTTTTTTAGCTTTAATTGTTGTAAATCTTGCAAAGATGATTGTCAAAATAGCTGGTATCACCATAGCAAGTAATGTGACTGGTATATAAATGAACCAAAATTCACTGTGGATTGATATGAATGCTGGAACACCACCTACACCAACACTGCCTAACACCTTATTAGCGCCAATAATGGCACCTAAAACGCTTGATGTACAAATAGCAGCGAAGAAAGGTACTTTTAACGGTAAGTTTACACCAAACATTGCAGGCTCTGTAACACCTAAAAATGATGATACACCTGAAGTTAATGCTAAACCTTCTTCTTTTATCATTTTACGTCGTTTATAAATAAACCATGCTCCAAAAGCAGCCGAACCTTGGCAAATATTAGAAATCGCAACGATAGGCCATAAATATGTACCACCTAGTTTACTACCCATTAATTGGAAATCTACTGCTAAGAACATATGGTGTAATCCTGTAATAACAAGTGGTGCATAGAAGAAACCATAAAGTGCACCGCCTAACCAACCAGCGTGCTCAAAAACAAATTGTACTGCTCCAGTTATACCTGTACCTACTGCAAGTGCAATCGGACCAATAATAATAAATGCTAAGAAACCTGTTACGAGTAGCGCTACTGGTCCAACAACCAACATTTTAATAGAATCATGAACAACTTTATTTAATGCTTTTTCAATGAGTGATAAGACATAGGCCGCAATTAAAACAGGCAACACTTGACCTTGATAATTTAATTGCTTAATTTCTAAACCAAAAAGATTCCATGTCGGAATATGTCCTTTAGCAATATCGTATTGTGAAACAAATTGTGGATGCATCAAAATAAGCCCTAGTACCAACCCCAAAATAGGACTGCCACCAAACACTTTCATACTACTCCAACCAATTAAAGCTGGTAAGAAGATAAATGCTGTACTTGCAATTACGTTAATAATATTTGATATATCACCTAACTGTGGAAACTGTTCCACAAGTGGTTTAGGACCAAATAAGTCTTTCATGGTAAGTAAATTATTAATCCCCATTAAAAGACCCGCTGTAACTAATGCCGGTAAAATCGGTATAAAAATATCTCCCAATAATTTTATAAGTCGTTGTAACGGATTACCTTTCTTCGATGCAGCAGCTTTTGCATCATCTTTTGACGATTCTTCTACACCCGTTTCTTGAATAAATTGCTTATATACTTCGTCTACAGTACCAGGCCCAATAACAATTTGGTATTGGTTATCCGCTTTAAATTGGCCTTTGACAAGTGCGTTGTCGTCTAGTGCATCTTTGTCGACTTTATTGTCATCTTTTAAAACTAAACGCAATCGAGTAACACAATGTGTTGCAGTGTCAATATTTTCTTTCCCACCAATTGCTTTAACGATGTCTTGCACGTCTTTTCTTTTTACAGCCACACCCTTCACTCCCTTGTTTATAATAACTCAAGTATAACTTGTCTAGACAAGTTTTGTAAAGGTTTTCATTATTGTGTGCTAATTTGTGCATTAAATTTATCACTGACTTCGGAGGCAATAAAAAAGACAAGTACTCAATATGTTATAAATTGAGTACTTGTCTTTTTTATATTTATTAGTCTTGGATTTTAATTATAATGGCGGAGGAAGAGGGATTCGAACCCCCGCGGCCCGTTAAGGCCCTGTCGGTTTTCAAGACCGATCCCTTCAGCCGGACTTGGGTATTCCTCCAATGAACACAATAAATATCATATACCACGGTTCATCGGAAGTCAATTACTTTTAAGTTTAAAGTGTAAAAATATCCATTTTATTTTCACTACTATCTTATTTTCAAAGTAACTTACACGAATACCTTTTGTTTCAAGAATTTATCGACAGATTGAGCAACAGCACGTCCTTCTTTAATCGCCCAAACTACAAGACTTTGACCTCTTCTCGCATCCCCAGCGGCAAATATTTTTTCTTTATTAGTGCGATAATCTTTATCGTTGGCGATGATTTTATTTTGTTGTGTAGCAATATCAAAAGATTTGGGTACTGTAGGTTCGGTACCTTCGAAGCCTATCGATAAAAGAACAAGATCTGCTGGCCAATGTCTTTCAGTACCATCTACGACAACCATTCCTTCTGGTGTTTCCTCTAAGATTTGTGTATATACACCACGCACATTACCAATATGATCAACATCATATCGCATAGTTTGAACACCATAAGCGCGAGGCTCTCTACCGAAACGTGCTTCATATTCTTTATGAGCATAATCCATTTTGAAAACAGGTAATGCAAGTGGCCACGACGTATTACTTTCAAACGCAATTTCTTCAGGTGCTTTCGTATATTTGTTAAATTGCACAATTGACTTACAATTTTCACGTAAGGCAGTAGCAACACAATCCGCGCCAGTATCACCAGCACCGATGATGATTACATTTTTTCCTTTAGCCGTAATAGTTGGTTCGTCAATTTCACCATTTAGTAATTGAGTCTGCTCGGTTAAATAATCCATAGCAAAGTGAATACCTTGACCCATACGTCCTTCTAATGGCAAGTCACGTGCTTTTTGAGCTCCTGTACATAAGATAATAGCGTCATATGTCTGTTCTAGTTCTTCGCGTGAGATATCCACACCAATGTTGGTATTCGTTTTAAATGTAATACCTGCTTCTGTCATCAGTGTAATACGGCGACGCACAACATCCTTATCTAATTTCATATTGGGAATTCCATACATTAATAAACCACCCGCTTCTGCGGCTCTTTCAAACACCGTCACTTGATAACCCATGTAATTGAGCTCTTCAGCTGCAGAGAGGCCTGCAGGACCACTCCCAACAATCGCTACAGATTGTTCTAACCTTTGCTTAGGATATTTAGGTTTAACCCAACCGTTATCATATGCTTCATCAATAATTGTACGTTCTATTCCTTTAATTGCGACTGATTCACGATTAATCTTCATAACACAAGATTGTTCGCAAGGTGCAGGACAAACACGTCCTGTAAATTCAGGAAAATTATTTGTTTCACTTAAACGTTGATATGCAGCTTTGAAATCCTGACGATAAACCAAATCATTCCACTCAGGAATATAATTACCAATAGGGCAACCAATGGTTTCTCTACCGAAAGGAAGACCTGTTTGACAGAATGGTGTCCCACAATCCATACATCGCGCGCCTTGAACAGACGCCTCATCACGTGAAAAACGTTGTTGAAACGCATCATGATGTTTTAGGCGTTCAACTAAAGACAGTTCAGATAATGATTGCTTTTCATATTTCATAAATCCTTTAAACTCACCCATAACAGACCTCTCCTTTCTTTAGTAAATAACTGCTGGCTGTAATTCTTGTTCAATTGTCGTACGTTCATCATAGAATGCTGCCAGTTTAGCATCATCAAGTTGTGGTAAACGACGACTTTGTAATTCAATTTTTTGCATCATTAGTTCATAATCTTTTGGAATCACTTTAATAACTTTGTCTGCCACATGTTCAAAATCATTTAAAATTGCCGCTGCTTTTGTACTTTGGGTATAACGATAATGTTCCTCTAACATTGTTTTAAGTAACGCTTTCTCCTCTTTGTGTGTCACTCTCTCAAAAGCTAGGGTTGGTAATTGGTTTTTACGTTTGAATAATTCGAGATTATTTGGAAATACGTAACAAACGCCTCCGCTCATACCTTGACCGAAGTTCTTACCTACATCTCCTAAATTGACTACATGTCCTCCAGTCATATATTCCAAACCATGATCACCGATACCTTCTACTACTACATCAACACCACTGTTTCTAATACAAAAACGTTCGCCAGCACTACCATTAATAAAGGCTTTACCTTTTGAAGCACCATAGAAACATACATTCCCAGCAATAATTTCACGTTCGCGTTGTTTATTTGGTGCCTTAATCACAACAGTACCACCAGATAACCCTTTACCAGCGTAATCATTTGCATCACCTGTATGTTGGACTAACAATCCTGATGGTGCGAATGCCGCTAAGCTTTGTCCAGCATGACCATGTGTTTTAGCTACAATTGTCCCCTCTGGTAACCCTTTAATACCGTGACACTGAGTAATGTAACTTCCTGTGATAACACCTACATCTCGTTGTTCATTATTAATCACATAATTCCCTTTAAATAATTTTCTATCCTCAATACTTTGTTTAGCATCTTTATATAGATAATTTAAATCGAAACCTATATCTAAATGATGATTTTGATTAATTTCTTTTGAGTTAGGGCCATCAACTGAATCCAATAACTTATCAATGTCTAGTGTTGCTGCTTTTGATTGTTCATCAATTCGACTTGAGCGTTGTAACAAGTCGGTACGTCCAACCAATTCTTCAACTGTTCGTAGTCCTAACGATGCTAAGACCTCTCTTAACTCTTCAGCAATAAAATGCATAAAGTTAACAACGTGGTCAGCCTTACCTCTAAACAACGCTCTTAAATCTTTGTTCTGAGTCGCGATACCTACTGGACATGTATCATTATGACAAACGCGCATCATGATGCACCCTAAAACAACTAATGGTGCAGTCGCGAATCCAAATTCTTCGGCACCTAGTGCACATGCTAATGCAACATCTCTACCTGTCATCAACTTACCATCTGTTTCTAAACGAACACGACTACGTAAATGATTTAATTTCAATGTTTGATGCGTTTCAGCTAAACCAAGTTCCCAAGGTAAACCGGCGTGTTGAATACTCGTCTTAGGAGATGCACCTGTACCACCATCATATCCACTCACGACGATTTTATCTGCAAATGCTTTAGCGACACCCGATGCAATGGTTCCGATACCTGTTTTCGAAACTAATTTAACTGCTACATCAGCGCTTCTGTTTGCATTCTTTAAGTCATGAATTAATTGTCCTAAGTCTTCAATTGAGTAAATATCGTGATGTGGTGGAGGTGAAATCAATCCTATACCTGGCGTTGAACCTCGTGTCTCAGCAATCCAAGGATATACTTTTGTGCCCGGTAACTGTCCTCCTTCTCCTGGCTTAGCACCTTGAGCAACTTTAATTTGTAACTCTTTTGCATGTTGCAAATAATTACTAGTCACACCAAAACGGCCAGAAGCGACTTGCTTAATAGCACTTGATAACACACTACCGTCTTCTTGGATTTCATAGCGTTTAGGATTTTCTCCACCTTCACCACTATTACTTTTACCACCTAGTTTATTCATAGCTTGTGCTAATGTTTGATGCGCTTCTTCAGAAATAGAACCATAGCTCATTGCCCCCGTATTAAAACGTTTAACAATGGTCTCTACTGATTCAACCTCACTAATATGAATCGGCTGCTGTGCTTTAAATTCTAATAAATCACGTAGATGATCATTTCTCTGATCATGTACAGCATTAGAAAAAGTTTTAAACTGTGTATAATCATTCTCACGACATGCATGTTGTAACAAATGAATTGTTGTAGGATTAAACACATGATGTTGACCTTGTTGTCGCCATTGGAAGATACTTCCTGAATCTAGGTACTCATTATGTCTTTGTTGACGCATTTTATTTTCAGTATCAATTTGTTGAATGCTTAGCCCTGATAACTTAGACTGTGTTCCAGTGAAATAGTCATCAATCACTTCTTGAGATAGACCAACCGCTTCAAAGATTTGAGCCCCTTGATAACTTTGAACAGTAGAGATACCCATCTTCGCCATTACTTTAATAACACCCTCTGATAGCACACGTGTATAAGTTTCAACGTTGTCGGAAACGGCGCCTTCTAAACGATGTGTTTCAGTTAAATGTGCAATAGTATGCTGAGCTAGATATGGAATAACAGCATTTGCACCATAGCCTAATAAGCATGCTACATGATGAACTTCACGCGTTTCTCCAGATAGTGCCACTAAGCTAGTATCCATACGTAGACCTTCTCTGATTAATAACTGATGAATATGACTTATAGCTAATAGCATTGGCATAGCGTAGCGTTGTTCTTTCACTTTACTTTCATCATCATTATCAATAAGTTCACTATCATCAAGAACTAATATAGTATGACCATCTCGAGTAGCTTGTATCGCCGCTTCACCCAGTCTTTCCAATGCCTCTTTAAGGTTATCTTGATATAGTGTAGATAAGTGTTTCACGTTAAACTTACTCTGTTTAATCTTATCTAATTGCGTTAAAGTTAGGACGGGTTTTGCCAGTTGAATACGGTCTAATACTGTTTCATCAGGATGGAACAAATTACCTTCTCCACCTAAATAAGATAACTCACTTGTTACTATCTTTTCGCGATAAGCATCAATAGGTGGGTTAGTTACCTGTGCAAATAATTGTTTAAAGTAATTAAATAGGGACTCTGGTCTTTCATTTAATACCGCAAGTGGCGCATCGTAACCCATAGCACCAATTGGATCTTTCTTACCTATCACTAATTCAGACATATATTTATAGATATCTTCTTTCGTATATCCAAATTGACGCTGCAACTTAAATAATTTCTCATTGTTTAATAAAGGTTGATGATACGTTTGGGCTTCTAAGTTTAGGTCCACTTTGTGGCTTTCCAACCATTCTTTGTAAGGATATTGATTGGCAATTCGAACTTTTAATTCATTATTTTCAACCACTTTATGAGACTCAAAGTCTACAAGTAATAACTTCCCAGGATTGAGCTGTCCTTTATAAGCAACATTGTCTTCATGTACATCTACTACACCCACTTCAGATGAAAAAACAATAAAATTATCTTTTGTAATTGTGTAACGACCTGGTCGTAATCCATTTCGGTCAGTTAATGCACCAATTTTATCTCCATTACAGAATGAAATCATCGTTGGTCCATCCCATGGTTCCATTAAATAGCTATAAAACTCATAGAACGCACGAACATTGGCATCATTTTCTTTGTTGTATAACCACGGTTCAGGTATAAGCAACATCGCTGCTTCTTCGGGTTCCATCGCTAATGATAAAAATTCTAACGCATTATCTACAATCGCTGAATCACTACCATCTTCATCAACAATGTTTTGTATTTTAGTATGTTCTTCGCCAAATAATGTTTGAATTAATTGTCTTTGTCGTGCTCTCATCCAATTCACATTACCTTTAATCGTATTAATTTCACCATTGTGCATCAATAATCGGTTTGGGTGCGCACGCTTCCAACTCGGGAACGTATTTGTACTAAACCTTGAATGAACAAGTCCTAGTTTAGATTGATAGTCTTCGTGATTTAAATCTAGATATAGTTTCTTAATTTGATCTGAGCGTAACCAACCTTTATAAACAATTGTCTTATGCGATAAACTTGTGAAATAAAGTCCTAAATCTTGTCGTTCTGCATATTGCTCTATTTGCTTTCTCGCTATATACAATGGTTTAACCGGTGTTTCAATAGATCTAATATCAATAAACACTTGTTGAATGTGTGGCATCGTAGACGCAACATGAGGTGCCACTGCATTAACATCGACAGGCACATCACGATAGCCAATTACCTTTAAACCTTCACTTTGAAAGTAGTCATTGAATTGCGTTTCATGTTTCGTACCTTGAATCTTTTTATTAGAGAAAAAAAGACCTATCGCATAATCTCCCTCGTTAGGTAAGTCTAAATTGACATGAGCTTTAAAAAATTGAAATGGTATTTCGGTCATAATACCGGCACCATCACCTGTTATACCATCTGCGCCAACACCACCACGATGATCAAGACGACGCAACATTTCAAGTGATTTTTCGATGATATCATGTGACCTTAAATTATTCATGTTTGCGTAAAACCCAATACCGCATGCATCATGTTCCTCACGGTAATCGTATAATCCTCTTTTTAATCTTTCATCAAACATGATGCCCACTCCTTTTGAGAATTTTCAGAAAATTTACTGTTAATAATATTTAATATAATGTAAAATATTTATCTGAACAATATATTAATTAGATGACTTTATTCTAATAATTAGAACAATTAATACTAATAGGTAAATTTGAAAAGTTGGAAGGGGCATGTATATGGAAATTAAACAATTAAAATATTTTGTAGAAGTAGCACGTAGAGAACACATCTCTGAAGCATCACTTGAGTTGAACATAGCCCAATCTGCAATAAGTCGGCAAATTACATTATTAGAACAGGAATTGCAAGTAACGTTATTCAATAGACAAGGGAGAAATATTCATTTAACCTCACATGGTAAAGCTTTACTCAATCAAGCTACGCAAATTTTAGAGCAATTAGATGAAACGGTAGCGTTATTTCAACAAACAAATCATAAAAATGCACGTGTTCTGAATATTGGTTTTGAGGAAAGCTATATTTCTCAAATGATTACTGCGATTATTCAAGCATTTGAACGACAATATGATAGCATCATCGTTCCTCATATTATGTCATCATCTGATATTTCCGAGGCACTTTATACTGGCAAAATAGATATTGGCCTAGTTGAAATTAACGCCGAACTTCAGAAGAATACTAATTTATCATTGAAACCATTATTTGAGGAAACATATCATATTTATGTACCTAAAGATGACGTCATTGCTTTATCGATTAATCCTCCGCTAACACAATTTGCCAAAACACAACTATTCACTTTAAAACCTTTGGCATCGACAATTGAAAGTCGTTTACAGCACACTTTAAAGCTGCCAGTTAATATAGTTGGTTCTAAATCTTTAGCGAATTATTTACTTAAACATCAACGTGGTTATGTTATCTTGCCAGATTATTTATCTTTAGAAAATGATAAAGATGAATTATGTGATATTTCGTTAGGCCATACAGAATTAAAGCGATCATTTTGCGCCGTCTTTAAAAAGGTTAATAAAAAAGTTGATATACTTAATTTATCGAATTTAATACATCAACTTTTAAGCAAAGTATCTACATACCACTAATGTTATAAAGAGGTATTCGATAATTAAATGGATACTATTTGAATAATAATGCTGACGAGCGTATAATCACTCTGACTTAATTAAGAATAGAATTTGATTTATAAATGAGGGTTAAATTAATGAATGCACAAAAACGCAACAATTCTAGTCATCGCGTGATGAATCGCATCATAGTTCTAATTGGTGTACTTATTATCGGTGCTTTTATCTTTACGTTTTTCAATGCTAGTTTCTACAATACACCTATCGGTAAAGTTACTCATGTAGAAAAAAGTAACGCTCAAAAGGTTGTTGATGAGCAACATAATACAGATTTTAAATACAAACAGCATTTAACAATAAAGATATTAAATGGAAAATTTAAAGGCGAATCAACTACGATAGACAATACATATGTTAAATCTCAAGCAGATTCTGAGCACTTTAGCAAAAATAACAAGGTGCTAATGCATATTCAAAATAGTCCTAAAGATGCAACTATCTTAGAGAAAAAACGCGATAACTTAACTGTAGCAATCGCAGGTATATTCATTATGTCTCTCTTACTAGTAGGACGTAATGTAGGCTTACAATCTATTCTGTCACTCATCTTTAACACTGGTGCTATCTTGATAGCTATTGCAATTCATGATAAACATCCATCTACTAATCTATTCAATTTGATGAGTGTGGCGATCATTTTCTCCACCATTGTCACGTTATTGCTCGTCACTGGTTGGCACATGCGCACTTGGATTACAACAGTCGGTACTTTATTAGGTACATTTTTATGTATTGGTATCACTCAAATTATTATTCAGTTAACCAATGGTGCTGGTATTAAATATGAAACAATGAGTTTTTTAACGCTGCCACCTAAAGATATATTTTTAGCTTCTGTACTTATAGGATCATTAGGTGCAGTGATGGATGTTGCTATTACAATATCAAGCGGTATGTATGAAATATTACAACGTACGCCTAACATTTCTTTATCACGTTGGGCTTTAGCAGGTCGTAATATAGGACAAGATATCATGGGTACAATGACGAACATTTTACTTTTTTCTTACTTATCTGGAAGTCTACCGATGTTCTTAATCTATTTAAAAAATGCTAACACATTTACGTATACGATTTCGATGAACTGGTCTTTAGAAATTGCTCGTGCTTTAACTGGTGGTATTGGTATCGTTCTAACGATTCCAATTACAATTAGTTTGATGGTTATGTGGATGAAATGGAAGGGTGTGACAAGATGAATGCAGTCGTCCTACTAGCACTAATTTTATTAATTTTAATGCTCATTTTTGGCGGTAAAAAAGGCTTAATCTCATACTTAACATTATTCTTAAATTTTATTATCCTGCTAATTAGTATTGTGTTCATCTTATTTGGAACACCTATATACCTAGTTTCACTAGTTTTTTGCATTGTCATTGCCGCATGTAACTTATTTATTTTAAATAGTTATAACATTAAGACCAAAGCAGCTTTTATTGCTACAATAATTACTACCATTCTCTTAATAGTTGGTATTTATCTATCAATAAGCATCGGTCACTTACAAGGCTTTACAACAGAACAACAAGACGAAACATATATTTTTTCAATGAATATCGGTATTGATATGGTTCAATTCTCAGTATTTACAGTCATTTTGGCAGTAATTGCAGCGGTCATCGACTTAACCATAACTATAAGTTCACCAATGTATGAACTTAATGAAACCAACCCCACCCTTTCACGTAAGGCATTGTTCCAATCAGGCATGCGTGTAGGTAGAGAAATTCTAGCAACTTCTGCCAATACGATATATTTAGCTTATTTTGGTGGTCAATTGACATTATTCTTTTGGTTTTTCCAATTACATTATTCTTTAGGACATATCATTAACTCAAAAATATTTGCTCAAGAATTTATTTCTATCTTACTAGGTGGAATTGCCGTAGCGATTAGTATCCCGATTACGGCATGGATTACAGCTTTATTAATTAAACACCCTAAATTTAATCAAAAGCATTCTGAAATTTCTTCGCAATCTACGAATCAAAATTTTAAAAATTAACTTATAAAAATATAATAGGCGGGACACAGTTCTCTCAAAAATAGCCAGTAAATGAGTCTTGATAAATTCATTCACTGGCTTGTTTATTTATAAGCATCTATATTTTAAAATTCATAACGTAAACTGGTCGCCCTTCTAAAATTGCATCTCCAGTAATAGAATATTGGGCTTGTTTATATAATCCGATGGCTTTGTCGTTGTCAGTATTCACAGTTAATATTATTTCATTAATGTAAGGAAATGTTGACTTTATATAGCTTGGTAGTTGTTGAATCACTGCTTTTCCAAGACCTTGACCACGATATCGTGCATCCACACTAAATGAACGGAAAAATATAGCTTTATTATTGTCACTATATGGTTTAACACCCCGACCTTCATGTAAAGTAAAGAATCCTACACATTGATTATCCCTCATAACAAGAGTCGGGTGACGCTCGTCGTCTCCTTTAGCTAAATCAATATTATGGATAGGTGTCCGAGTGAATTTTCTATCTTCTGGTAATATTTCAAATACATCTAATAACGGGTAATCTTGAATTGAATATGGTCGAATTTCCATTATGCCCCTACTTTCTCTCTGAAAATGTTTCAATCCACTTTATAACAGCGGGTGCTATTAACATTGTTTCAGATTTATCGAACCAACGTATATCAGTAATTTCATTGTCAATTTCAACGTTATTCCAGTCAATTTCTTGTTGAAGTTTAAATCCATTTAGTTCTGTTAGCATGTTCGTTTGCGGGTATGCATCGCCTATGACCGTTCCAATATATGTGAAATCCTCTTGTGGAAACTCTAATTGTAGTTCCTCTTTTACTTCCCTTTGTATCGCTTCTAATTGCGTTTCACCTTCATCAATTTTACCACCCGGGAAATAATACTTCTCTCTATTTCTTACTTGTACTAATAAGATTTGGTTCTCTGTTTCCTCCACTAAACAAACACACTTTATCATATAATCACACCTTTTTAACGAAATGTTTTGTACTTCAAAAATATATGTTATTTTAGTATGATGTTAACATATAATAATATACTAAATGATTATTTGATGACATTTAGATATTTCGGAGGGTATTATTCATGGCAAAAAAATCAAAATTAACGCGCGTTTCAAATTTAGTTAGTACAGCCGGCTTTATCGTAGATGGTTATAACGGTATTAAATTCGACGCGAAAAATAAAAATCTAGTTTATTTATCTTTAGGCCTAAGCACTGTAGGCACACTCTTAGATTTCGTAGTATCAATGAAATCTCCTTACAAATTCCGTAAGCTAACGTCATTCGTATCATTCATTATTAATGTTACACGTTTAGCTTCAAGCTTTAGAAAAGTTAAAGAAGACTATAATTTCCAATAAGATAAAAAAGCTAATCAAAAGAAGTAAAGTATACTTCCTTTTGATTAGCTTTTTTTGATAAATTAATGAATAAATTTATAATTGCTTACTTGATAAGCAGGGATTGTACGATATGTTAAAATACCTGGACTCGCACTAAAGTTCATTTCTGAAACTAAAATACTACCATTGCTATTAACACGTTCTACAAATGCTACATGACCATAATAACCGGCATCCGATTGTGCAATTGAACCTACTGTTGGGTTACCATCAATACGATACCCATCTCTAGCTGCAGCATTATCCCAGTTATTAGCATTCCACCAATAAGTACTAATACCTTTTCCAATAGCAGCACGACGATTAAACACATGCCATGTACATTGTCCCCAATCATATAAATTTCTATGATTAAATACTGGTGATGAATAATACGTTGATTGTGCTGTACGCGTTGAGTAAGTGTTTGAAGAAGCTGAACCACTAATTCTTAATTTTTGACCAGGATAAATAAAGAAATTATTTAATCCATTTAATCTCATAATATGTTGATATGTTGTACCATATCGGCTAGCAATAGATGATAGTGAATCCCCATAACGTACTGTATAAGTACTTGATGAACCACCACTATTTGAATTATAACTTGAGTGTGAATTTGAACTTACATACCCAGATACTTTTAATTGTTGACCAGGGAAAATTAAAAAGCTATTTAATCCATTTAAATTCATAATATGACGATATGTTGTACCATATCGACTAGCGATAGATGATAAACTATCCCCTGCTCTAACAGTATATGTACTACTTGAATTACCGTAATTTGAACGACTTGAATAATTAGAAGATCCTGAAACTTTTAATACTTGGTTTGGAAAAATAAGATTTGATGATAAGCCATTTAATGATTTTAATTTAGATACAGTGATACCATAATGGTGTGAAATAGACCATAAAGATTCACCACTTCGAACTGTGTGCGTTGTTGATGCTTCAGCTTGATGAGCAAATAATGTACTAAGTGCTCCTGTCCCTAATACTGCTGTTGCTAGAATTTTTTTATTCATACAAAGCGCCTCCTTAATCTTATGCTTGTTCATTGGGTTACTTACCACTTAATTCTATTTGTACTAGACACTTATCTGTATTAAATCTTTATTACATACTTCTTTCTTTTATCCGTTCAAGTAGTGTACTTATACTAAATTAATACAATTCGACATGATATTCCATTTCAATTTGATTACATATCTATGAATTTTTTGTACACTACTTTTGAATTTTAAATAATATGCATAGAAATATAATTTACTTTTCATAAGTGTATAACACATTCTCAACTATTGAGATTTAACTTTTATTTAAAATTAAGAGGGTGGAACAAAATTGATTGTCCCACCCCTATATGGTTGATTCTAACTATAATGTAGAATTAAAATATTATTTTGTCTTAACTCATTTGATTTAGTTCAAAGTATCAATAGCTTGTTTTAAGTCTTCAACTAAATCATCTGTATCTTCAATACCGATTGATAAACGTACGAGTCCATCAGTGATACCTTCTTTAGCACGGACATCAGCAGGGATAGATGCATGTGTCATTAAAGCAGGTACTGAAATTAAACTTTCAACTGCACCTAAACTTTCAGCTAATGTGAAGTAGTTTGTTTCACGAATAAGTTGTTTTGCTGCTTCAGTATCTTTTACTTCAAAAGCAACCACGCCTGTATGACCACTTGCTTGAGCGGCATGAATATCATGGTTTAAATGGTCTTTAATACTTGGATGGAATACTTGTTGAACTGATGGATGATTTTGTAACATTTCAACAATAGCTTTAACATTACGATTAATTTGTTCCATACGTAATCCTAATGTTTTAATACCACGAACTAATAAATAACTATCTTGTGGTCCAAGAACACCACCTGTTGAATTTGAAATAAAGGCTAAACGTTCTCCTAACTCGTCATCTGCAGTTGCAACCAAACCAGCTACAACATCACTATGACCACCAATATATTTAGTAGCTGAATGTAATACAATATCAATACCGAAATCTAATGGATTTTGATAGTAAGGTGTCATAAATGTATTATCTACTACTGAAATTAAATTATTTTCTTTTGCAATTTCTGCTGTACGTTTAATATCTGTTACACGTAATAATGGATTTGATGGTGTTTCTACATATAACATTTTAGTTTCTGGTTTAATATAGTCTTTGACATTTTCAATATGAGTTGTATCTACGAAATCAACATCGATGCCATAACGTGTAAATACTTTAGTTAATGCACGATAAGTTCCACCATACACATCAGAATTTAAAATAAGATGATCACCTTTATCTAACAACATGATGACCGCACTGATAGCCGCCATACCTGAACCAAAAGCAAAACCGTGTTTACCATTTTCTAAATTAGCAATAACACTTTCAATCGCTGTACGTGTTGGGTTAGCTGTACGGGAGTACTCGTATCCTTGTCTTAAGTCACCAATCTCGTCTTGTAAATACGTACTTGTTTGGTAAATAGGTGTCGTAACTGCACCTGTAAAGTCATCTGTTGTATGTCCACCATGAATCATTTGTGTTTTTTTCTTCATCATTATTCTCCTTTGTATTCAAATTTTTTTTTCGACATATAACGATCGCTTCCATCTGGAAAAATGGTTACAATAACGCCCTTATCGATTTGATTTTTAATATCTAAAGCACCTTGTAAAGCAGCGCCTGATGAGCTACCTACTAATAATCCTTCTTGTTGTGCTAAACGTTTAACATTGTCAAAGCCATCTTTATCACTTACTGTAATAATTTGATCTACTAAACTTCGTTCCAAAAAGATGGGCCATTTTTCTGAACCAATACCTTCAATATCATGTGAATGTGCTTCGCCACCATTTAATATTGAGCCTTCTGGTTCAACAATCACATTCTTTACACTATATTGTTTAAGATGTTGTGCAACGCCTGTAAACGTACCTCCTGAACCCACGCCTGCAACAAAGTAGTCTATGTTTGGCAAAGTATCAGTCAGTTGTTTACCTAACGTATGCGTATATGCCGCTGGATTATGTTCCGTTTCAAATTGGTTCATATATATCGCCCCAAATTCTTGGGCGTAGCTTCTTGCTTTAGTTTGTGCACCAATCATGCCTTCATCTTTAGGCGTACGTTTAATATCTGCGCCTAATGCACGCATAATTGATATTTTTTCTTCAGAAAAGCCCTCTGGCGCAAAAATAACACATTTTAAATGATACCGATTGGCAGCAATTACAAGTCCTATTCCAGTATTTCCTGCTGTAGCTTCAACAATCGTACCCCCCGAAGAAACTCGACCTTCTTTTATGGCTGTTTCAACAAGGTATTTACCTAGTCTATCTTTCACACTACCACCTGGATTGAATTGCTCTAATTTAGCATAAATCTGAACGTTCTCATCGCTAAAACTTTCCAGTAATACGAGTGGTGTTTGTCCTATTAAGTCAAATGCAATCATATTAATTATCTAAAGCGCTCTTACTCGCTTTGACTCAACCTACCTTCTGTTTATAGTATTCATCAACCCCAAATTTTGTTTGTAATCCTTACTCAATCACTATGAATTATACGATAATCTTTAGATTTATGCAAAACTGCAAATTTCAAACTTTCCCCTGTAATTATAGGTTCTGTTGCAAAGTTAGAAAAATATAGCTAATTACCTTTTTATCATGTCGTTGTTCCCTTAACTGGCTAACATATGCCTAATTTCGTGGCATGACGAAAATCCGTAGATCTGAAGAGACCTGCGGTTCTTTTTATATAGAGCGTAAATACATTCAATACCTTTTAAAGTATTCTTTGCGTATTGATACTTTGATATCTTGTCTTTCTTACTTTAATATGACGGTGATCTTGCTCAATGAGATTATTCAGATATTTCGATGTACAATGACAGTCAGGTTTAAGTTTAAAAGCTTTAATGACTTTAGCCATTGCGACCTTCGTTGAAGGTGCCTGATCTGTAATTACCTTTTGAGGTTTACCAAATTGTTTAATGAGACGTTTGATAAATACATATCCTGAATGATTATCTCGTTGCTTACGCAACCAAATATCTAATGTATGTCCCTTTGCATCAATGGCACGATATAAATAGTTCCATTTTCCTTTTATTTTGATGTACGTCTCATCAATACGCCATTTGTAATAAGTTTTTTATGCTTTTTCTTCCAAATTTGATATAAAATCGGGGGATATTCTTGAACCCAACGGTAGACCGTTGAATGATGAACGTTTACACCACGTTCCCTTAATATTTCAGATATATCACGATAACTCAATGCATATCTTAGATAGTAGCCAACGGCTACAGTGATAACATCCTTGTTAAATTGTTTATATCTGAAATAGTTCATATAAAAGACTCCATTTTATTAAAATTATACTATAAATTCAACTTTGCAACAGAACCTGATTATACATGTATCTAAGAACTCAATAACTATCGTTCAACTTAATACTCGTGTTACGATAATATCGATGCAAACGCAATAATTGATTATACGTATTAATAATACTTAAAGGAGAATCGTAATGACATCAAAAGCCGATTTATCTCTATCTGTGTTTACTAATGAACACTATAAAAGCAAAAAATATACCAATAGTACCTTTAGAAACGCTATGTACGACGATTTAGAAATTAATAAGAGTTATTTTAAAAACTGCGACTTTTCTGAGGGCATATTTAAAAATGTTCATACCGTGTCTAACACTAAATTAATTAATTGTGACTTTAGCAGTAGTATTTTTGTAAACATTAATTTCTTTAAAACTCTAATGAGTAAAGTAAACTACAGTGTAACTACATTCGATGATAGTCAATTCAACACACTAACTATAGAACAGACTTCCTTCAAAGACTGTAGCTTACGCAACGTCACTTTCAACGATGTTGTTTTAAAGAAAGTCGTGTTTGAAAATGTCGCCTTAGATTTATGTAACCTAGATAATGTTAAAATTAAAGATTGTGTTTTTAAAAATGTTTCAATCAACAATTCAGCAATTTCTGAGAAAGTGATGAAAGAATTACGCAAACAAGACGTTCGTTTTGAAAACATGTAATCCTACTGTTTCCCATTTATATCATTTCCAACTTATCCCTTTTTAATATCAAAACTGATATGTTTTAGATGTAGTGTTAAAAGGAATAAAGAATCAAAGTATCTTAAGGGGGGAATGATTGATGTCTACACATGAAAATGATCACTATGAAGCGTTTGAATCGAGTCAACTTAACCGTGAAGATTTAATGGATTTAAGCGAGTTAAGACAACAAGTTGACGCATTTAAAACAAATAATAATGAGTCAGAATTAAAAGAACATATTGCTTCAGAATTAATTAAGTGGAAAGAGTATGTACGAGATCAATATAGACCAGAAGATCCAGCTGAACAGTCAAGATTGTCTAATATTGCTGATAAAGTTCAAGGTGATATAGACTCAGCTTTTGAATATAATGATGGCTCAAAAATATTTGCTTTTTTAGAGGCTTCTTATCAAAGAAGTAAGGAAGATTTAGTGTACGGTCGTACGTTAATCCTTTTTTCTGAAAAAGATACAATAAAAAGAGCACTTTCATTCTTTGACTCTGATGAGGAAAACCATAAACTTGCTGACTTTATTGTTTCTAAAAATATTGAAATTGGTAAAGAAATCATGTCTGAAGATTATTTAGAGTTATTAGAAATTGAACGAGATTATATAAATGCTCGTTTCAAGTAGTAAAAAAGGTTAGCCACATATGTGTGACTAACCTTTTTATATTGTATGATCTTTAGAATAATTGAACGATAAACACGAGTATAATAACGACTGGCATGACGAATTTAATTAAAAGATACCATGGCGCAAAGAATTTAAACTTGTCGCGACCGAAACTTTCTTTTAAAGCTTCTTTATCTAATAATTGCCCTACTACTAATGTTGTCCCAAGTGCGCCTAAAGGCATTAAAATATTTGAAACTATGAAATCCATATTATCAAAAATAGTTCCTGCACCAAATTTAACAGCACTTAAACTACTAAATGATAGCGTAGCTGGAATACTAATAATTAATACCAATATACTTGCGATAAATGCTACAGATTTACGCTTAGAATTATCATTTTTAGTGAAATTAGATACGTTTAATTCTAATAGCGAAATAGACGAAGTTAATGCAGCAAATAAGAATAGGATTAAGAATATGAAATAAAACATAACGCCAAAGCCCATTTGACTAAATACTAATGGTAAAACTTTAAATAATAGCCCTGACCCCTCCTGAGGTTCATATCCAAACGTTTTTAAAGCTGGGAATATGGCTAAACCAGCTAATACAGATACTAAAATATTCATAATTACTATTGAAATTGCTGATGACTTTATTGTCATTTCTTTTGGCGCATAACTTGCATAAGTAATCATCCCAGTTGTTCCCAATGATAACGTAAAGAATGACTGACCTAACGCAAATAGAATCCCTTCCATTGAAATATCTTCTAGACGTGGCTGTAGAATATAACGCACGCCGTCTATCGCGCCGTCTAAAGTTAAAGATTTGACTACCACGATAATTAAAAAGATAAATAATAGTGGCATCATTACTTTAGATGCTTTTTCTAACCCTTTTTCAACGCCTAACATGACGATAATCATTGTTAAAAAGATAAAAATCCCCTGACCAAGAACCGTTAGCCACGGATTACTAATAATTGCTTCAAAATTAATGTTTGTTAGTGTCGTTTTCTCAATGGATAACATTTGTAAAATGACATTACCGATATATATAATGATCCATCCACCAATAACACTATAAAATCCAAATAATATAAATACTGCTAAATTACCATTCCATCCAATAATATTTAGCCATTTCTTACCAGTTAACTTACTATATATTTGAGTAGTATAAGTACGTCCCATCTTACCTACTGTAAATTCCATAATTAATAGCGGTAACCCTACAAATATAGTAAAAATTAAGAATAAAAGTAAAAAAGCCCCACCACCATAAATGCCTGCCATGTACGGAAACTTCCACATTGCTCCTAGTCCTATTGCCGATCCCGCACTGGCTAAAATAAATCCGGTTGATGTCTTCCATTGTGACTCTTTGCTCAATCCATCCACTCCCTTTAACGCGTTAAAGCGTTTATGCGCTTAAGTAATACTTTAACACGTCTTTCTTATAAGTGCAATATACATAGATTTTTTATTTTTTATCTTTATAGTAAAATTTAACTAATATTGATTGCCTAAGAGGGTATATAATGAGTTTACTTCATAAAAGAATTAAAGCTAATTATTGGAAAGGCATAGAAGCTGTATGGGGCCACATTGTATTTATGGATGATGGATTTAGATTTACTCCTCCCTCATTTAACATTCAAGCTGATTCAGTCTTCGTACCTTATCAACATATTCAAGAAATTTCAAAAGTTAATACTTTATTCGTTGTCCCAAATGGTGTCAAAATAATTGATAAGGACAAAAATGTTCATAAAATAGTTGTTAATCAACGAGGAAAAATCATTAAATTTCTAAACGAAATGAAGTGATTCGTATTAGGTATAATGATATTCATTGTCTTATACTTACTTAAACTAAATTATCAATAGGAGCACAATATTTAAATTTATAGATCAAGTCGTTGTGCATTTTTTAGCATAAAAAAGAGCCTAGGACATAAATCAATGTTCAGGCTAAAATTACATATTGGCAGTAGTTGACTGAATTAAAAATGCATTCGTAACAAGCTTTTTATTTCTAGTCAATATTGCCTGGCAGGCGAGGCCCCAGCAAAGAGAATTTCTTAAAAAAATTCTCTTTGCTGGGGATACAACGAAATAAATTTTGGAAAATATTATTTCTGTCCTGCTCCCTCTATTTACATTAGTCACGCTAATAATTAAATTAACCATTAAAATCGTACATTACGTTTTGTCCCTCAGTAACTTCTTGAATACTCAAACTTTCAATATGATCAACATTGATATAATGAGATTGTTGGCCATCTTTTAAAAATAAATAAGCAAGTTCATCAAATTCATCAATAAGACGTTGAATACATGCACCTTTATCAGGACCATTTTGAAAAGTTTTAAATTCAGTATAATTTTTTCCAGATGTTGTTATATAAGTTAGTAAAAATGTACGTTTCATCACATTCGCTCCTCTCAATTAGTCATGAAAAATTCTGCAATTTGTGTTTCTACTTTATCACTGCCTTCACCATGCGTCATGAGATGCTTGCATAAAGGATGACTTGTTAAATCTTTATCTTCACTATTAATGTGCTCATAAATATAATGTGCACTATCTTGATAAGATTGTTCATCTTTTTCTCCATAAAGAATTCTCGCTGGTGTCTTGATATCGCCTAAATGCGCAGTAATATTGGAAATGAAATCTTTGAATACACGAACACTTGGGCGATAGTCCTCTATATGATTAAACTGTGCCTGTGAAACATCACTATCTAAATTCATTAACTCATTCATGCGCTGACCATAGCGTTCCATACGCCATACTATACCAGCTTCTTCTTTTTCACTTGGTGCTGACATAACTGCAATTTTCGCTACATCTACTGTTTCAGCTAATTTCAATGTGAATAATCCGCCCAATGATACCCCTGTTGCATAAATGGTTTCATACCCTTCATCTTTCAAGTATTGATAACCATTTAAGACATCATTCCACCAATCGTGAACAGTATATTGCGTAAACTGATCTAATGGTAATCCATGTCCTTTATAATTAGGTGCGTAACAGGTATAACCCTCTTGATTAAGTTTTTGTGCTAAGGGTTTCACATCACGAATCGTTCCAGTAAATGAATGAAGCAATAAGACCGCTTCTTTACGTGTCCCCTTTAAATTAATTGGGCGTGGTGATTTTACTTTCATTCTTACTCTCTCCTTATTCTAAAATTAGCATATTATAATACTGCGCGTAGCCTTAAAATCTTCAAATCATTCAACCCACTCGCAAAATTCCAGATGAATACGTTGTGCAAGTAACTTTCCTTGCTCATAACCAGCATTGCCAATTTTTAGTATGTTATTGGGATTATAAATGTTATCTCCAATTTCAGCTCTACTCTTACTATCTGGACTAATTACTAAAACATGACTATGCTCGCTTAATAATTTCGCATCATCAAATGCACCTGGCATCATACCTAAACCATCTGCTATCGGCGCTAAAATAATAATATTGTCTGCACCTTTAGCTAACATAGCATTTGTCGGAGAAACCATACCTCCATCAATCCAATCACGATTGTTCAAACGTATATGTGGCCAAATGCCAGGTACTGCACCGCTCGCTGTCACGGCTTCCTCAAGTGTTACATTGCTATGTGAATGAAATGTAGCGACTTCTCCTGTCTTAGCATTCATAGCAGTAATTTCTAAATTATCATGCCACCCTACATCACCTAAACGTTGACGAATGGCTTGTTTACGTTTAGTTAAATCAACACGTGAAGGTCGCGTATATACAATATCACCCATCATTTGACCTACTTTAGTCGCATCATCACGTCCTACGATAAATGCATTCTGCCATAACCGATAAATATCTGAAGAAAGCTTCGCATGATCACTATCATCTCTTCGTTCATTTAGCTCATAGTAATATGTACGCATATCATAACCGTTAGCTAGTACTGCACCTACAAACGAACCTGCAGATGTGCCTATGATTCTATCTGCTAACTCTAAACCTACACCACTTTCAATCAATCCAGCTAACACGCCAGATTCCCAAGCAATTCCTGTAATTCCGCCTCCGCCAAGAACTAAAGTATGTTCCTTATCTTTTGACATTGCCATCTCCCCTTTGTAAAAAAGATATTGAACTATTTATTATTAGGCTTATTACGTAAATTAAGATAAAACAATGGTAATATCATTAAAAACAATGCTACCCAAATGATACCTAGTGTAACGCCTCCAACTACATCTGTAATATAATGCGCATGAAAATATAGTCGGCAACACAGCACACCTATCCAAATAATAATAGTGATAATACTGGCTATTATCCTTATTGCTTTGAATTTTATTAAAGGAATTAAAATAATTAACAATATTAAAGCAAGTAACGTACTTGCATTAGAATGCCCACTTGGAAATGAATATCCTTGGTCTCGCATCAAATGATTAAATGGACGTTGTCTCTCGATGAGTTGTTTAATTAAATAATTTAATAACGTACCACTCGTTATAGTTAACATCATCCAAATTGATAATTTATAATGTTTAAACAATAAAACAATTGCTAAAAATAGTGTGATATAGATAACTGACTTTACTTCTCCTATCTCAGCACAAAAAGTCATGAAATTATGCCAAATACCATCGCCGTATTTACGTTCCGGCTTACCAAAATAATCTGTCAGCCAATGTAAAGAACCTATATCGATATTTTGAACCAATAATGTATCGTGAATTACATTTATTGAAACAACGACAAAAATAATTAACCCGATCATGAACATAGGCACCGTCATCTTAGGTGAAATTCCACTTATTTGTTTATTCATACGCTCACCAGTCCCTAATTTCATTATTTTCAAAAATAATTAAACATGTATTTTACTTATTAAAAGTCATTTAAATGTTTAATTTGTTGTCCCTCCTGATCAAAATTAGATGGTTTAAGCCAGTGTTCAAATCTTGCTTTTACATCTGGCCACTCACTATCCAACATTGAGAACCAAGCAGTATCACGATTACGACCTTTACAAATATTAGATTGTCTAAATAATCCTTCATATGTAAATCCAAATCGTTGCGCAGCACGTTTGGAAGGTGCATTTAAGTTATCACATTTCCATTCATATCGTCTGTAGCCTAACGTTTCGAACACATATTTCGCTAACAAATATTGAGTTTCTGTAGCCACACGTGTTTTCTTTAACGTTTTAGAGTAGATAATATTGCCTACTTCTATAGACCCTTGTTCTGGATTTATACGCATTAATGCTAGAATACCTAAAGGTTTTTGTTGCACATTATCTAAAATCGTAAAGAAATATTTATCTTTACTATCAATAAGTTGTTTAATGTATTGTTCAAATTCGGTCTTAGAATCAAAAGGGCCCTCATAAAGATACGTCCAAATGCGTCTCGATTCAACATCACATAGAACGTCATATAAATCATTTATGTGTTCAATACTCAGCTTTGTTAGCCTTCCATAACTGCCCTCTAGCGTTTGTGCATCAGGAAAAGACGGCGTCACAAAATCATCTAATGCTTCTCCAATTGGTTGCTTAAACTCATTTACGCGCATCACTTTCAACTCCTAGATTCTCTTTGTGTAAATTGTACACTAATCCAATAAAATAATCTCTTAATTAGAAATGTTTAAATATAAATGGATAATTCATTAATTAAAACGCTTATACGTAAAAGCACCCTACAAAGTCAGCATAATAATCTAACTTTTAGGGTGCCTCTTTAAAATTGTATTAACATTAACGACATTGAGTTTAAAGTTGCTTTTCCAAATTAGTATCAAGTTTAAATACAATCACTCGTTCGCCTGTAATCGTACTTAAATCACTATGGAAACTACTCACACTGACGCCAGTAATATCTAAGATTAGTTGCATCAAATCATCTTGTCCTGACTCCACAAGTTCCGAACGCGTACGTTTAATGTTAAGTAGGCCTTCTTGTGTCTTGCATACTCGATATTCTGCAGGAGTTAATACGCCTTGTAAGTTGACGATAATCATATCGCGTAGTATATCAGTTTTTACTGAAAGCGAGCCACGTCCGAGAAAATCCTTTTCCCATTGTGTAATCGCCTTACTAATCTCTGCCTCATAAGCACCTTTAGATTTAGCCATGATTAATCATTTATCTCCTATTAATTGATTAACCTTATTTTATCACTTTTCCCGAAAAAACCGAACTCTCTACCAGTCTTTCCAACTACCATTCTCATCAATACTTGCCAAACGTACCCATTGATTATCAACTTTCTGTTTGAATTTAATATTATTCTCAAGTAAGTCTTTAATATATTGATCTGGCGCTTGGATAACAACTAACAATCGAATTGGCGAATGATAAATTTTGTTATCTGCAGCCATAACTGATTGCCAAGGTAACCCAGCCAATAAGTCACTTGAATTACCTTGCATAACGCCAACACCAGATGTTACTGATTGGGTAGTCTTATTTCCGCTTCCATAAAAATGTGGTGCAACAGTCGACGCGTAATATTGTAGATTAATCCACTGTGCTACTAAAGCTGGACCCGAAATAATTGTATTTAATAATTGCCCATCAGTGTCTTTCTTCCAATCATAATTATGTAAGAAAGCTCGTCCTTCTAAGTTGGTACCTGCAGTAATATTACGCTGACCAATAATAAATTCTGCATTACGAGCTAAGCCCCATTCTGGACGGATTTCACTCCAGTCATTCGCAAAACGATGCGCTTCTGCAACCGGGTCTTTCAAATTATCTTGATCTAAGCCAGGAAGATTAGCGAGACGTTCCGAATTCGCTTTATAACTTATACGTGGCATAGCTTCATTTAACATATCCAAAGCATTTTGAGCTTCCTTAGTTAATTCTGGCATATAAATAAATTCTAATTCATCGATAGACGTCTTATGCTCTGCAGCAACAAAGACGGTTGAGTCAGGAATCACTATACCCTCATTTTTTAAAGCTTTACGTACATGTGGTAAATTACACATCATTGCCAATAGCTTAGCATTGAATCCACTTGACGCGCCTCCACAAGCGCCACATTCTAACGAAGCATGATAAGGATTGTTATTGGACACACTTCCATGACCACCTAATACAATTAAAGGTGCAAAGTTTGTCGTTAAATCCATCAACTGTAATGCCTGTCTTGTGAAAGCAACTTGTTCTTCTTCAGTAAATCCTATTGGTAAATCACTATAAATTTCATGCTCACGATCTATTGTTAATTTAGCTTCAGGTTTCTTCAACCAATTCTTCGTAAAATTACGAACAAAGTGGCCTGTCTTCTTCGGCATTAATGTACTCGCTATTGTATTTAAGCTTAAAAATGATCCGCTTAATTCTGGTAATAGTAGACTCGGTAAGACATTATGTTTCATCAATTTGAATGTATAAAACATGGATGTAACCGAATGTTGTTGTTGGTTATACGTATTTAAATCATGGCGATCGGCATACTCTTTAATGGCATAGGCTGGTGGTACCATGACAGGTAATGAATTATGCGTAAATTGTTCATCTAACACTTCTTTTCTAATTGGAAGGCCAAAGAACCCTGCAATACCTATCGTCTCAAACGGTCCTTCACTCTCTAAATGACGACGAAAAGGCTCTGAACGCACATCAATGCAAAAAGCTAATTGGACTTGAGTTTCTTGCTCTACTGGTTTAACAGATTTATCATAAATCGCTTCGACTAACTCACGTTCATGTGTTTCTTCCCACGCTTCAAGCCATAATTTTTTGAAATAGAGTGGGTTAAAATCGTGAGCAAACCTTAAATGTTCCAGTTGGTCTTCTATAGACATTGAGGCCCAATCATCAATTGACATCTCTCCATAATATAACCATTTACTTACAAGTTCTTTGATTCGTCTTTCAACATTTAAGACTGCCGGACGGCTCATTTTTTCAGTATCTAGTAAAATACACTCCATCGTTAATCTTATAGCAAGATACTGTGTTAACAAATCCGCTTCATGTTCATGTTGTTCAGCACGGTAGTACATCATGCCTGCCCAACCTGGTAATGATAGGAAATGACCTGTTAAATATGATTCACGTTCATCTTCAGCTATATCTAAATGATTTAATGCCATGATTAAAGCCTCTCTATAATCTTGAGGCAATGTCTTAATCATTTTACGTTGTGTTTTAGTAAGCATTGGATCATGTTGTGCTAAATGTAGCCAAGAAATATAGAATCCTTCTTCTCTTTTAGGCATAGTCCAACTTGATTGGAAATTATCTAAATATAATTTGGACCACTTAATAATATGTGTATTAAGTTCATCCATTAAAGATTCACCTTTAGCATTAAATGCATTCGCACTTTTTGATCGTGCATATTTAAAAGGCTCATTTTCAAACACACGTTTGAGCTTAGATACTTCAATCTTTAAGTATGCTTCTTTAGTAATTAGGTTTGTAGGCAAATCTTTGATGCACATCGCATTTTTACAATAAATATCTATATGTGATTTTGGCACTGAAGTGTCGTAGTCTTTAATAGCTTGTTGTACTTCTGTTTCTACAAGTTTCTGGTCTATCTCGCCATTTTCTAAAGCAGTCATCACTGACGCATGACTTGGGTATAAATCTATATCACGAACATGTTTAAACCATTGAGCTACTTGATCAAACGTTTCATGTTCCATTTCTTCCCATGGATTACGTGCTGCAAAGATAGATATAGGAGATAGTGGTGTAATCACACGACGTGCCGATTTAACTGTTTCTTCTATGTTATGTTTAGTTATTGTCATGTTAGATTTCACCTCTTATAAATAATTCTTTAAGTAGTTCGGATGACTTTCAACCGATTTAAATTTTGCTTCTCCAATTTTTACAAGCCATAAATATACTTTAGCGAAAGCTGTTGATGAACGACGACGTGCTACCCAAATGCTAAAGATACTACCTAATACTAGAATGGCCACACAAATGATAACGCTAATTAATGGTGGATGTGGCGTTACCATATATACACTATTTAAAATATTAACAAATACTTCATGTGTCACAACGTAAACGAGTGCCACAATGATAAGCATCGCAATACCAATTACTCTTCCCATCATACCTCTATTTAGTGCAACCATTTGATTCCATGATACAGATAATGACCATGCTAGGATAAAGGCGCTAATTAATGTGTAAGGTGTATGCGAACTTGTTAAAAAGAAGATAATAGCAATAACAACGGCTAATGTTCTTCCTAATACTGTCCAAGCATAAGAACGCTTAACATTTGGTGGTGTCGGAATATTAAAGCGTTTAACAATTGACCCTGATTGTAAAAATAGTGTTGCTTTAAATACGCCATGTAAAATCAAGTGAATAATCGCAGCAGAATAAACACCCAAAGCACATTGCACAAGCATGAAACCCATTTGACTCATTGTTGAACCAACAAGTTGTCTTTTGTAGTCAACATGCACTAAACTAATTCCTGATCCAATAAGTACTGAAATACTTGAAATAATAAGTAATAACGTTAATGCAATATTATTATCAAATACTGGTGAAAAACGCGTTAAAATAATACCACCAGCATTTACAATACCAGCATGCATAATTGCAGATACGGGTGTTGGTGCTACAACAGACTCAATTAACCAACTTTGAAATGGATATTGTGCTGCTGGGATAATAACAGCAATAACAAGTAATAAATCTACAATTAATTTCAGTCCATAACTCATTGAAACATCGTAATCTTGTGATGGATCGATAACCCAATCGCCAGTACCGATGAAAAATACAACTACAGCTAATAATAAAGCAACCCATCCAATGATAAATGAACGCGCAGATACTTTTGCTGCTTCAGCCGGCACTTTCCAAGAACGGTTTAGTCGTATAAGTTGTGTTAGACAAAATAATGTTAGTCCCCAACAAATAACCATCAAGCGTAAATCATTACTTAACCAGCCAATAGACGCAAATACTGTTGTAAATGTGTATAACGGGAAGTATTTACGATAATTACGATCGCCTAATAAGTAACGTGCAGAAAATTTCTGAATAATAAAACCTAAAGCTAATACAAAAGCACCTACTAACCAAGCTAGTTTATCTAGAGCAAAGATACCTATAACTTCTCTGCCATTAATAGTAATTAATCCAATTACTCCTACAATGACAGGTAATAGAAGTAAAGTTAAATGTAAACGTATGTATTTTACAGGAACCGATGGCACTAAAAAAATCAAGCCACTTAACACTGCAATGACAAGCGTTACGAAAAATAATGTTAGTAAAAAACCAGAACTTAACATTGCCGCTCCTCCATGTCTTCAATCTATTTCAACAAAAAGTTCCCTTATACTATTAACAATATAAGAAAAAACCTACAATAGTCTAGTTTTATCCTTAGGTATCAGATATTTACTAACTATTGTAGGTTTCTATGAGAACTCATTTACTTAATATGTAAAAATGCTTTTTCAAGCTACCTAATATGTATGGTTGAACATATGCCTTATCCTTCAAATGAACAATGGATATTGAAAATCCTTGCACAAATGCTTGATAAACACCTATGTAAAAATCAACGTAATACATACAATATATGAAAATATTGCTGAAAAGTCAATATATTATATTAATTAGAAGTTCTTTCATACATTTAATAACACGTTACTCTTCAATCTTTCAGATAGGCATGATTTATCGTATTAAGTTGTCTGAAATCTAACGAATACGAAACGCTTTCATTGAGTTAAGAATTATCAAACACATCCTCTCAAAGTCACGATATACTTTATTTAACATTTAATAAGGAGGTACTCAAAATGGGAATCATTTCTGGTATTATTGAACTTGTTAAATTCATCATCGACTTAACTAAAAAATAAGTCTCGCATTACGCACGTAAACATTCCATATAAAAAAGAGTGAAATCGGATGATTTCACTCTTTTTTTATGCCTATAAACAAAACGCTCAATCCCTATATATATATAAAGATTGAACGTCAGTGGATAAAATGAATTTATTTGTTTAACTATAAAGTAACATATTTTAACGGTCGTGCATGTAACAATTTTGTGAAAACGCTTAAAAATATTTCGAAAATTTTCTCAAAAGCTTAAAATAAGTTAATATTTAGTGAATTTTTCTTATTAAAACTTCTATTTCACACAAATGCTACTAAAATTAGGGTAATAATCAAATAAGTAATAGAGACGCACATAAAAATACAATTTATAATTTACAAAAAAGGACTGATTTAAATTCATATACTATCCATAATACTCATTTTACTTGTAGCGATTGAATTTCTATTTATTATGTATTTAGAGACCATAGCAACGACCTCCGATAGAACGAGCAAAGTCTTCGGTATTACTGTCAGTCAACTCAATAATAAAAACATAAATACCCTACTTAAGAACCAAGGAGTGTATAATGGCTTGATTGGTTTACTTCTAATTTATGGTCTTTTTTTCAGTAGTGCTCCTAAACAACTATGCATTCCAATTCTAATTTACACCATTATAGTAGCTATTTACGGTGGCTTAACGAGTCATATTAGTATTTTCCTTAAACAAGGAACCCTTCCAATTCTTGCTTTAATCTCTTTATTACTTTAGTTATCTACTAAACAAGCAAAGTTGGTGTCTGCTATGATAGAACATTTAAAAAAGAAAAATCGTAAAACTATAAAAGTATTAGGAAACATTTGGCTTAATGCAAATTTAGATACACATACCTTTATTGATAGTTTCTACTGGATAGACAACTATAGTAATGTGCTTGATTCACTTCAAGATGCCGATGTTTATGTGTATAAGGCAAATGAACAAATAGTTGCTTTCTGTGGCTTAAGAGATAATTATATAGCCGGATTGTTTGTGAAAGAAGAATACCGTAATAAAGGTATAGGTCATGCCCTCATCAAACATTTACAATCAGAATACAATCATTTATCTTTAAAAGTATTTGAACAAAATAATAGAGCTGTTCATTTTTATAAAAGTTTAGGATTTATAAAAATGGAGTCCAGTGTTGATAAAACAAACCATACAAACTTACTAATGCAATGGAAGAAATAAAACAGTTTACAATTTAAGATGTATGATTGGATAATCCCTACCCTGTCCATCTTTTGCAGATTCATCATATTTTTTGAATCCATTTTTAAGGTAAAATGACAAGGCATTAGGATTATCTTTATTTACATCCACATATTGAACCTTATGCTCTTGAATTAAAATTTGTAGTATTTCCGTGCCACAACCCTGTTTAAAGTATTTAGGATCTAAAAATAGCATTTCCAAATTAGCATCATCAGTCCCTGAAAATCCAATGACATCATCACCATCAAACCACAAATATGTCTCAACATGCGGGAAGTATGTTGGGATTTCCTTTTTAAGTTCTACTCTATCTTTCTCTTTTAAAAAGTCATGTGTAGCAATAACTGAACGCTCCCAAATAGCCAATGCCTTAGGATAATCCTTTTCTTGAAGCTCGATTTTACTTAGTTTCATTTTATAACCTCACATAATAAAAAGGTTAGAAACCCTATCAAAAAGTGTTTCTAACCTATAATTATTTATTGTCCTCTATTCCCACTCAATCGTAAGTTTTATTTTATACAACATCATAATCTTTCAAAAGCTCTTTATATCAGTGCTTATAACTATATATTCTAAAAAATATATTCATACCTTTGCCCTTATTATCAAAAATATGCCCTTTTTTTGCCCTTAAATTTTCAGCAATAAAATTCCATCTAATTTAGAATAACTCTCTAAACTTAAAAAAGGATTACATCGAATAAAACATTGTCACTTTGTCATATTGTTTAAATCAAGCATACTTTTTTTAATTCTTTCTTTTTCTTGATAAGAAAACTTTGTACCAACTTCATCCTTAGGTATTATTATTTCATTTACTTTTTTATTTTTATCTAATTTTTCAAATATTAAAGTAGCCCTTCTCACATGATCACCACTTGTGATAAGGCTTAATGAATTAAAATCTCTTTTGTCTGCTATTTTTAATGTCTCTATAGCATTCTCAATAGTATCACTTGAATTCTGTTCAGTAATAATATCTTTTTCCTTTACACAGTGCTGTATTAACCACTTTTTCATTTCATTAGCTTGTGTATTCCCATTTACTGGTCTTCCACCAGATACAATTATATATGCTTTTTCATTCTGTTTTTTAGCTTTCAAACATGTAGCTAAACGCTTAATGGTTTCTCTTTTCAATGTTCCATCTTTAGACAAGCTTGTACCTAAAACAATGTAAGCATGATGATTATTATTAAAATCAGTGGAAGTCTTCGTATTTAAAATGAGTTGATCTATATTTTGACTATTATATCGACTTAATACCATAGATTCTTTTGTAGTATCAGGAAATAATAAATTATGTAAGCATAGAAATAATAGAAAAGAGAACAAAATTTTATTTTTCAAAATATCCACCTTTGATTAACTTATAGATATTCTCTGTGTTATTACCATCAGTTTTTTCAACAAGTTTATTAAAATTTTTTCTATATTGTTTATTTTCATAATTGTTATAAAAATTATCTTTTATAATTTTCAATAATTTATTATCTATACCATAAATAATATCACCAAAGGCATTTTCTTCTTGGAGTATATTTTTAGCACCATATTGCTTTTCACTTTCTTCTTTATCTCCCCAAAAGAAAATAACTTTACTTCCTCCAGCATATGCATAAAAACAGATTGATGAATAATCCGTAATTAATACCTTTGATTTCATTAGAGCTTCTTTTATATCACCCTCATATAAATACTCTTCTATACTTTTTAAAACATCAGGAAACTGTTCAGTTAATATTTCTCTAGCCTTAGGATGTAATATCACATTTACATTTTCCGCAAAATGTAATTTATTTATTAACTTTATGAAATGTAAATATCTATCAATATAACTATTTGATGAAATTTCACCCACTAAATCCCAAGGTCTCCATGTAAGCATAAAAGTAATATCTGTTTGTTTTTCTGTATTTTTAACATATAAATCTAAATTCGGTGTCCCAGTCAAAATTAATTGTTTTGGCTTATAATCTGTATATATTTTAAATAAATTTTGTTCCACTTCTGAATTGGTTACTATAAAATCTGGTGCAATAGGTACTTTAGGATTAAAATACCCTCTTTCAAATACATTAGTAGCTAATGAAATACCATGTTGTAAAAAAATCTTTTTATTATTATTGTTTATTTTTGATTTTAAGAATCTACTGTTATCATATAATGTTCGGAACATATGTGTAGATAAATCAGAAGATATAATTTTATTAGCATTAAATATATTTATAAATCCTCTTATTGAATTATGAGCTACTACACTTTTCTTTCCATATATTTTTCTTAGTTTATTAAATTGGTCATGATTTTTGTCTAAAATATATACTGAATTTTTATCATTATACTTTTTAGATAATTTAAACACTTCAAAAGCCGATTCATTTGCCCCTTTACTGAATTTCTCGAAGTATATATCTTTATTTGTTCTTATAAAAAGACTTAAAAACTTACCTATTTTTTCTTTAAATATAATACTCTTCTTTAAGTAATCAGTCATAACTATGACATATTGTCCTGTTATTGATTTTCTAATAAAGCTATATATTTGTCTTTTTCTAAGTTTTATTCTTTTTGTGCTATATACATAATGTTTTTTGTTATATTTATCATAACCATCATATTTTAACGGATAATAATAATTTAAACCTTCTTCAGTAATAGACTTTATGTAAACTGGATTATTAATCTCACCAGACTTTTCATATTTAGATAGTATATCTTTTTTATCAACACTAAAATAACCAGAATGAGCCAATAATGCTAATTTATTAGTCTTCTCAGCAAGAAAATCTCTAATTTTATGTGGGAAAAAATAAGTAAAATTATTACTTAAAGACTTATCATATCCAATAGCTAATTCCACTTTTTGCATATTAGCATATCTAAATCTTATAACACCAACAAAAATTAATTTTTTAAAAAATGATATTGGAATCACCTTATGAGGTGGATTACTTTCAGCTTTTTCAATAACTTTTTCCAGAGTTAAAACTTTGTGTTCTTTAACTATCATAAAAGATAATCTACCATTTGGATCAATATAAATTACAATTCTTTTTTCTTCATCCTCTGGATGTTTAATATTTTTTAATATTTTGACATTTTTCTCAGGATTGTTTTTTACTACAATTTTTCCATCTTCATATATGTAAAACTTTTTGAATTCCAACCTTTTTTTCTTATTGATAACTTTTGTATAATTAAAATCATGAAAACCATTAGACAAACTTACTTGAAAACCATCAATATTTATCATTTAATATTTCCCTCTCTAAAATTTTACGATTAAATAAAAAAACTATTAAAAATTTTAACATTTATTTTTGTGGTTTTGAAGGTTTGAAAAAAATATTAATGCTTTCTTTAAATTTTCCAACTTTATCAAAAAAATACTGTGTGGCCATATTTAATTATTATTTATAAATATCCTTTCATCATCTAACTTTATAGATGGCACTATTCTTCTGTCTACATCATTCTTCACTAGCATTAAATTAAAGGATAGTATAATGCCTACTCGCTCTGCTGCGTTTAGTTCGTTCCATATCTCTATTTCCTTATCCGTCATTAGATCAGTATAAGTAATCACAGTATTCTTTTTAATGCTCATAGCCCTATCGAACATATCATTTACATTAATCTGTTCTATCTTTGAACACATGGTTATCAGTCCTCTAATGGTACATCATCAATAATCATTGTTCTGTTAGGGTGCTGCTCATGTAATTCATCTAGTGCTTTTTGTTTTTCTTCTTCCTCATCATCCGGCCAATCACCAATGTTTACAATAATAGGCGTGTCAGTGGATAATTCTTTTTTATCAGTAAATAACTTATGATACTTACCTAACATATCCCTAGCACGCAATCTATCACTAGGCTTAATAGGTATTTCCACCATTTCTACATGTTCATTGTAAACTAAGTTCATTTTGTCAGTGTCTGGGTTGCGTTGAAATTCCCCACGCTTAACAACGACCTCTCTCACTTCACTTTCATCACCTACTGCTGCATTACTTAGGATATGAAGTAGTTCGTTAGCTGATAGCACGCCCTCATCAATCACTTTCTTACGTTGCTCATCAATGTACTTAGCCACTTTTTCATTCTTTAGCAATCTACTACCTTGTACACTTGCAGTATGAGGACTATAACCAGCCTTAATTGCACTTTGTGTTACATTCAACGTCTTTAGGTATTCAGATATAAACTTTTCTTGTCTAGGGTTTAAATCACTCATGTTATCCCTCCTCTAATTTGTCTAATAAATCATTCCATAGTTGACGTATTCTTTCTCTACTTAACTCAAATATCTTTGCGATTTCATTCATAGATTTCCCTTCACATAGTAAGAAAAATATGTAGTATTCCCTTCTAGTCCCTACTACATAAATAAGTTGATCCAGTTCATTAAAGAATACTTGCTTACTAGTATTCTCACTTAGTTCAAAGGGTTCGACTTCATCACTCAGTGAAAAGAAATCATCTATATTGGTATTTTTATCATTATATGTAGTATTATGGTTCTCTTTTGAGTAGTCACATATAAACTGCTTAATAGCCTCTCTGTCGTAACTCATGCCCTTACATTTACTTTCTGTTTATTTGCATGTCTTAGCTTGTATAAATCACGTTGTAGGCGTTCTATGAGGTCATAATCTATTGTCGAACCATTGGACTGCATATAATACATGATTTCTTTTTGTTCACCTGGTGTATATCGCTTAATAACTTGTTTTAATTGCTGCATATTTCTATTCGATTTTGTTTTGAAACATTTCAATTTTTCTTTTTCACCTATAATATCAATCACTAACTTTTCTAGTGGATAGGATATTGATACAACGCCATGAACATCATTTGTAGTCATATGTGAGATATTTAAGTGATACATCATCTCTATTTGTATAGTGATGGCCTTAATCTTGGTATTAATAAATTTAGGGTTATACTCAGTTAGTAAAGTATATTCAGATATTTTAGTTTCATAATAGGATAGTGAGTAGTTTACTCTTTTAAGGTTCATGTATGCACCTCACAAATAAAATGAGCCTATCGCTAAGGATAGGCGTGTATGATATTAACCTTTGATAATGCGATTTTCTCTAGCCATCTGCATAAGACTTACATCTCTTTTTGATTTTTGTGATAATTCTTTTCTACGTTGTTCATTATTATTTTGGTTAATTTGAGCCTCAACGACATCTAATAATTTATCACGATCTTTATCTGACAAATCAGTTTCTAACATGATGTGATTGGATACCTTATCTAAATTGTGTTTTCTAGTCATTATTTATCACCTCTAAATTTAAGTTTATGATTGTATTGATCTGTGAATGGTAATTCTATACCTGTAATGTATGGACTGTATAGAATATCTCTAAAGTGATTTCGCAATTCCCTTTTTACTTCATCATCTTCATCAAAGTTTTCTCTATGATATGGAATAGTGTAACGGTTATACTCTTCTTCGTATTTAGCATTTAAATCATTAATTTCAGTTAATACTGTGTTAAATTCTTCAATAATTGGCTTGAATTTTGCTAATATACGTTCTTTATCCTTTTTGTACAAATGAGGTAAATCTGCTTGATGTTTAATTAGTTCAATCGCCTTTTTACGTCTAGCCTCATCAAATACTTCTTTTTTAGTCGATAAGCGTTTCTCTAAGGCTTTCAATTTCTTCTCATTACTATCAAATGTAGTATAGAGTGCGTCAGCCTCATCATCTTGTGAGTTAGCAATTAATTCTTTATACTTTGCTTTATCTTCTTTAATTCGTTGCGATAACTCTTGACGCTCATTTTCAATTTTATTGATATTCTCTCTTTGACCTGTGACATATTCGTTGTATTCATCAAAATATTTTGCAGTTTTCAATTAAGTCCCTCGTTTCAATTAGTATTTAAGCCTATTTCTCTTATGTAGTTATATGGCTTTTTGATCTCTTTTTGTGGTAATCTTTTCGGTATAGTTTGCAGCAATATTAAGACTTTCTCAAAGTCGATATTATTTTCATTTCTGTTATAAATAAATTCTTTAAATGATTTCTTATCTAGATCATTCAACTTTGCTTCAAACTCATCATTATTCATATTCTTTTCAGTAGCACCATCTTCTTTTTCCCTGAGTGCTTTCTCTTGGTTAAGCGTCAACTTATGAGGATAAGTCTTTAATTTTTGATGCTTGTCATTTATATATGAATAATTGTTTTCTATACCTTTATTACGCTCATTTCTATTTGTTTGAATATATTTGTATAGTTCAATCTTAAAACGCTCTATCACATTCATATGAGCCTCTGAGCGTGTATTAATATAGTTTTTATATACTTTTGTTCTTTAGTAGAGAAACGCCCTAGAACAGTATAAAAGGCGTTTAAATCTCTTTGACTTCTACTCTTATACCGTTCCAATTTCTGACGTTCTTCTAATATAGCGATTACTAGATTTTCAACGGAATAACTCTCATAGTAAATGTTTTCTGATACCGTATCACTACATAAGCTAGGTGTAGTTCGGTTATACATATCTTCTATATCACTTTCTATGAGTGCTATTTTTGATTGAATGTAGTAAGTATTAAATCTAGTGAACAATTCGTAATCGCTAACTTTCTCTTGAATAATTTCAATCGCTGCACTCACTACATCACCTTAAATCTCAGTTTTCTTTAGTGCCTCATATCGTTTCATACTGCCCTCAATATGACGCTTAATACTTAGTAAGGCCAATTCTTTTTGTTCTTTCGACTTTATCCAGAAATAACCCCTAGTATCTTTCTTATAGCTATATCCGATTGGATAACCATAATCTACAACTAAACTATTAATAGTATGTTGTAACCATCTTTCATTGTTTTTAGTAAACTCCATATTCAATTGATTGAATATATTTTGTTTAGTAATAATATTGTGCTTAGTGTTGCGTAATACATTTAACACCTTAATATGATCATTCGTTAATTCATTTTTTATAATAGTGGGCATTGTGAACCTCCATTTTATTTTTAGTTAATACAATCATCTAATGCTTAACAATTCCACTATTACTCCTTTCGATTGTGCAGGAGTTCCCTACAACTCTATTATACTAAATTTACACTCAAATTACAAACGTATGTTCTTATTTTTATAACGTTTATATAACTTCTTAACACTCCATTTAACACTATAAATAAAGCGTTTATACTATTTTTCATACAATTTCACACACCTTCTTTTATAGAACTAGTGTTCCCTTTTACCTAAACTCAATCTAAAATCATTAACAAATCTTAACAATTACGATTTACATATAAAAAAGCCATGCACCTACTAAGTGCATGACCTATAAATTTATACATATTCTTTTAAATTTTTAATCTGTTTAATATTCATCTTATAAATCGGTTTAGATTTACCATTTACGTTATAAGTATGTTCAATCAAGTTTTTAGGTAATTGAGCAATTTCAAATGCTCGACCTATCGGAATATCTACATTAGGCATATCATCTGGCGTTCTCTTAATTCTCTCTAGCACCCACTTATACTTATCATAATTATTTTTATTGATACCATTCAACACACAATATAATTTCCATGCTGCAAACTCAAAATGTTTTTCTACCTGTTCTAATTCTAAGCAAATATTAATATACTTAGCTTTGCTGTTATCCCACTTGTAAGGAATAGTTGGAATAATACTTTTCTCATAATAAGTAATAGTAGCAACTTCTACATACTCACATGTTACAGATGATTTATTTACATCTAATGCAACGACCAATGGCAATAAGTTACCTACTACATTATCATGATGATCTATCAATACATATTCATTACTATTTAGCGTATAATCTTCTTCATTTAGTTTTAGAAATTCTATCAACACATCATCAGTTAGATTTAAGTCTTTAATGTCTTTATCAATTATTGTCATTGGCTCACTCCATTGTAATAAGAGTGTTTCAACTCATTTAATCGTTCAATTAATACTTTACTATCATCTTCATTAGCCTTTTCATTCTGAATAAATTCAGTAATAATTTTCAAGCCCTCAACTAATTCTGGTTCTGGTTCATTAATTCCAGTAGCTAACTGGTACAACGCTTCCATATTACCTATCACATCAGCATTACTAGTTTGAACGCCCTCAAGTTCATCTATATTAAAATCTTTACTCATGTAGTCGAACATGTCACTATTATTACTTTCTGCAAAAGTTTCTAGGCCATACATGAAATAATCGTTATCAAACATGAAACTAGCCATCATATCGCTTATAGTGTCATGTGTGCCATCTGGTATTTCATAACCTGCATAATGACCCTCGATACTCTCTATAAGTCTCTCAGTATGCTTTTCTGAGGCAATCTCAAAAGTTTTTCTCACTTCACAATCTTTTATTAATACATGACCATACATTTTACCTTTACTTACTAGATACACAATATTAAACGGATCGTTATATATCTTAAATGCAAAAGGTAATTTATAACTACTTTCACATAGTCCAGTAAAATATCTTAATAGCGTTGCTGCTCTAGTTTCAAATTCATTTGCTATAATTTCAACGTTCATTTTATTCCCTGCTTTCTTTTAATGTAATTTAAATAGTTTTTAGTTCTTGCAGCTACTAATTCAAAACTGCCATCTGCTATTGTTCTATACGATACTCTTTTATTATTCTGTAAATCGTAAGTTTCACGCCAAGCTACCCATTTTGTCCCAAAGTTTTCAAGATACAATGTTGATATGCGACTAATTGAGCAGTAGTACATTTCTTCGGATATTCCAACTAATAAACCTAGTTTTCTTAATTCGTCATCTAAATTAAATTCGTAATGAGTTTCTTGCACTGTTATATGAGGCCTCCCACTCTTCTAAAGTAAATTCATCACCATTTGCTTTAATATCACCAATAATTACTTTTAGAGGCTCTATATCCACGTTACATTGTAATGCGTAACTAATAGCCTTATATACATCATTATTACGTTCTACGCTTTCACCATTGATTACACGATTGTATGCCTCTTTACCTAGTCCACCTTTACCAGTATGTTGTAAATGATTGAAATTGTGGTTAGGCAACACACTTTTTACTGAGAACTTTTCCATAGTCTGTTGTAGGTAATTCCCACGTTTTGAAAATATACGATCTTCAAATTCACCATCATAAGCGATTACTGGTTTCTTATTACTTGTATATAGCCCTTTAACTGTTTTACTTCCAGCTAATACAAAATAGTTATTATCATGTGCTTTAATGTCTACTGATGGTAAATATCCTATTTTCTGAGCATATTCAACGCCATCACGTTTTTTAAATATTACATGCTTTCCTCCACTTGCTGTTGTCTGCACTAGCGTATTTTGTGCATTAGAAACAAACTCATCATAGTAAGGAATGTCTTTCAAACTATCAAAGCCACTTTCACCGTTTACGTGATTAATATCAATGTCGATACACCATAAACCTCGAGTAAGGACACCTAATACATTTGTGTTTGCATATGCTAAAAAGTTATTATCTATAAAATCATCATCAATAGTTACATTCTTAAATGATACTGTTGGCTTTTTATTATCGTTTAAGGGTACAACTTGCACATCTTTATTAAGTAGATACTTTGCTGCATTGTACATTTTCATGAGAATACCTCCAATAGAACACTAACCCTTTAAACTCTTTCTTTTCTCTATACATACATCTATTTATTTATACATAAAATATGCTAAAGAATATTTAAGTTATAAAGGTTAGTGCCTGTTATTAAAGTGATTTCAAAGTTAGTACAAAGGTTAGTAAGAGTTAAACTAACTTAAGTTTCAATTAAATCTAAAGCCATTTTGAATAGTTCTTTATTTTCTACAATATGAACTTTAGTATTTTGTCCCTCTATCCATTTTTGCTTATTGATAGCTACACCTATTTTTTTCATATCTTCTTTTGCTTTTTTATATCTCAGATTTTTATAATCTTCTTCAATAGTTTTTTGTAGTATCTCATCACCTGAAAAGATGAAGTCCTGTTTAGATAATGTTTCTAGTATTAAGATTTGAGTGTCCGTCAATTCATCTTCGGTGTAATAGTTTTTAAGTGTTACATTATTAAACTTAAATTCCCTGCCTATTCGTTTAAGATACTCAAGACTTAATATCAAAAATGATACTGACGCATTGACTGAGTTTTCCCCGTTAGGCTTAACAAAGTCCCAAAATGGTTTAAATACTTTATAACGTTCTTCATCAGTTTCGTTCTTCGGTCTATCCTTAAATGCAATCTTAACTGTACGTGTTCTATTAGCAGTAATTTCACCAGTATCAACACTTTCATTAGTATCTAAGATTAACACTGCATTATTTTTAAACTTAACGTTATTTCGTTGTATGCCACGCCCTGATATATTCTCACCAGTAGCTATTTTGCGTAATATTCTCATCATGCTTTTATTTATTTCACCTGTTTCATTTGCATGAGCAATATCTGCACCATAAAAGTTAAGCCATTCATTTACAGCCTCAAAGCCAGATGATAATAAGCTATCAAAATTGACTTTATTTACATTTAGAAGTTTCTCAAAAGTTTCCATAAACAAACCTTTACCAGATCTCCCAAAATCTTTAATTAAGAACCATTTTTCAGCTTGAATAAGTTTCATTTTTCGATACATAGTATAAGCATGCACCAACATTAAATTACTCTTACTGCGTTCATTGTCACTTACTAAGTCAAAGAATTGTTGTGCTAAGTTAATGTTTATATTCTTCTTATATACATCATATTTAATGATATAGTAATCGTTACTATTAATTTTCTTATCTACAAATTCTAATTCTTTGCAATTATATATCCAATCATTACCTGCAATAGCGTAAGGATAGATATTATATTGATAATCATTAATGAAATATTCTTTGTAAACCTCTAGCATTACATCAAGAAAATCATTGATATGATACTTATTGTCTACTGGATACCCTAATGAAAAATTAGTATTATCTATAATTTCATATTGATTATTTTTTAGTTTGATAAAGCTATCCAATTCTTTTGAGTAAATTACTTTTTCAGTAATTAGATCAATAATAAACTTTGCATAGCTATTTGTTTTACTAGGCTTAAAATGTGCCTCTTTCTTCTCCTCACCGTTCTCTACTGTTGTTTTTACAGAAATAGTTCCATAGACTGCACCTATTTCTCTAGGTTTTATGGTATAATCTAAAGTAAGGTTATTAATGTAATCACCTGCAAATTCATCTTTTGTTTGGTGATAAACACTTCCTTTATTATTAAAAATTTGTTTTTCTGTTGTAATTGCAGCAAAGTAAATTCGTTTACTAATCTCTTTTATACGAGATAAATTAGGTGTATCAACATTATCTAATTTAGAATGGAATTGATAATGTTTTTTATATAAAGAAACTTCATCCATTTAATCAACCTTTCGTTTTATGTTTTAAGAATAAGCACAGAAATGGTATATTATTCCTGTGCTTTTGATTTGCAAATTGCACTTACTCAGCGTTATCTGATTCTGTCGCCAAACTTACATCAGATGACGCTTTTTCTATTTCGTGGAATTTGTTGATTAATTCATTAAATTCCTTCATATACATCAGCATTAAATCGATTGTTTGCGTGTTTTGTATTCTATGTTCATGGTATCTGTAACCGTGTCCCTTAATTTCTTCCATACTTAATACGTGATTAGGTTCGTGTGTAAAATATTCTTCATCAAACCATGCGAAAGAAGTAATCACATCGTCAATTTTCTGTTTTACTATTTCTAAATCACAAAGTAAATTTTTCATTTCCCAATTCATATTCCATTTCCTCCACTTCAATATTTCCTACAATATAATCAAACGCCCATTCTAAAATTCCGACTATGTGTCCTTTACGATCTGTTGTATATTTTGTTTCACCTTTATCATCAATTACGCTGTAATGATAAACTTCTTTATCTTCATTCATGACATTACCTAACGTCATTGTTACTTCATCAAGTATAGAAAATACCTCATCTTCAAAATCCAGTTCAGCAAGAATATTAAATAACTCTTTGTGAATAAGTTTAAGCATATGTTCATAAAATGCTGTATCGTCATAACGATATTCCGTGAATGAATGAAACATTTGTTTCGGTGTGAATAGTTCTCCGTTTTGATTATCTTTGTAAACCACTTTCTCTAATACTTTTACTACTTTTGATAATTGATATTTTTCTTTAATCTTCATTTACTGCTCCTCCATTTTCTTCAATATTTAATACTGCGATCAAACTACCTAACATGTAAATTGCGAAAGCTACATGTATTCCTAGTAACCAACCACTAAGGAATGAGATTACTGAAATTAACATTAGTGTGACTATGAATTTAGCCATGTTGTATCACCTCCATTTAAAGCCAACCTTTATGACGTTTGCTTAAATACTCTTTAAAGCCATCAATAGAGATAACTGTCATTGTAGACGACAAACTATAATATAGATCCTCTACACCTTGGTTATCTTTATCATATTCTTTAAGAATACGATTGACTGAACTGTATGAAATTCCGAATAACTTAGCAATGGCATTAGGTTTTGCCATGATAGGCTTTACTATCACTTGTTTAGGTTCAGTAACTACATTTTCTTGAGTTGGTAAATCTTGCAGCTTAACATGTGGCATAGTTTAGGCCTCCTCTTTTTCTTTAATTCCAAAAAACTCATTAGGTGTAACTTTAAAATAGTCACACAACTTCATAACAATTTGCATATCTGGGTTTTTAGTTCTTTCATGATATAAACCATGAATTGTAGTTCTTGAAATTCCAGTTTCTTTACTTAATTTCAAGGCACTTACTCGATCTCTGCCCATTAGCATGCTTAAATTATTATTCATATTATCACCTCTTTTGTTATTGTTAACTGTGTACAGTTAAAAGTACAATATTAAGTTAACACTTCTCAAGTATTGTTGTCAACAATTTTTATTGAATTGTTATCACTGATTTTTATTTGTATCGAAGTACAATATGTTTTATTATAGATTAGAGGTGACAGAATGAAATTTTCAAAGTTATTAAAAGATATTAGATTGCAAGAAAATATTTCCGTAAATAATCTCTCAAAACTATCTGGAGTATCAAATGCTTATATTAGTAAACTTGAGAACAATAAAAGAAAATTCCCCACCACTAGGACATTATTCTTGTTATTAGTAGGATTTAAAAACTCAAAAATAAACGACCAATCTAAATCAAAACAAGATATAGACAGTGAAATTAAAGATATTTTAAATAATTTTATAACTGCTGAAGATAGCGATATTGATAATGAAGAACTAGAAAATTTGTATAACGATTTCAATACCTTTTATGAAGATTTGCACAATAAAATTGGAAATAAAGATGAAAGAAATAAAAACAAGAATATATTTGCATATGAGGATGATAAGAAAACTTTACAATTAATTAATTTAGAAAAGCCTATAAATGATATAGCATTTCATCTAAAAGACAGTGAAAACCAAAAATTTTATAACGGTGTAATATTAAATGATTATGATAAAAATATGATAAATGAAATCATCAACTCATTTTTAGTCACTAAATTATCCCAAGAACAGGTTGACTTAAGTGAAGATATTGAACAACTACAAAAAGACTTTAATGATTTTAGAAAAGAATCTATGTTAAATAAAAAGCAATTAAAAATGTTTGCTATCCAAAACAATATCCAATCACTTAAAAAGAAAAAATAAAATAAACAAATGGGAATCATGAAATTAATCTAAATAACTACTAAATGAAATAATACAAATGAATTAGGAGAGGTATTATGAAATTCGGTAACTTCAAGATTGATGAATTTTACCTAATCATGATTGGTGGGTTTTTAGTAACTTCTATTTTTGTACCGTTCATGCTTATTTCAGTAGTGATAATGCTAATTATAGGATTGGAGAAAGAATAATAATATAAATAAAGGAGGATTTTATGTTAATACTCATCATTATTATATTTTTAATAAGTGCCATTTTGTATATATTAAGTTTCTTTTTAGCTCAAAATGAAGGTTTATATTATAAAAATAACTGTAGAACTATATCTATTATTTTTATTGCAATTGGGGTGCTTTGCTTAATGGGTTACCTTCTGCAGTACTTATCTTCGCATTATTTAGGAATATAAAACTTATCTTTTAGCATCCTAGTGGCGAGTTAATATAAATTAAACAAAGGAGAAATGTAGAATGAAAAAATTCTTAGCATTAATTTTCGTAAGCACATTAATTTTAGGAGCATGTGACACTAAAGATGTGGAAGATAGCACAAAGAAAAGGAAAGATCCTAAAACTGAAGTGGATGATAAAGGTAGAGCTAAGGGTGAAAAAATTGAAAAAGAGCTAAAATAACATTTCACAGATTAATTATTTTACCATTCTAGTGGTGCTTTAATATAAATAAAGGAGGAATTGAGATGTTCGAAAAATTATTAACTTCAATAGGTATAGAATCATTAGAAATAAACACTGTGTTAAAAACACAACAAGTTCATAGTAATGGTGTGTTGGACGGGAGCGTGGTCATAGAAAGCGGCGCATCTGAACAAACTATTAATCAAATTGAGCTTACATTAATTGAAAGATATGATAATCCCGATAAGCGAAGTCAATTTCCTATTTTAGAAAATGAATTACAAACATTTACTTTACATGTAGACCGTAGTATATGTGAAAATACCAAAGAAATTGAACATTTCCAATTTAATATTGATGAACTAGAATTTAAAACTAATCCTAATAAATTGATTTTAAAAACACATGCTTACCTTTCTCATTCTGTTGATGCTTACGATGAAGATGAAATAAGGTTGATTGATTAATTGTGTTCTACTTTTTCAACATAAATAAGGAGATTGAGGGATGGAAAAACTTGATTTACACAAGCTTAATGATGAACATGTAAAATCATTGATAAATGACTTAAAGTACCCAACGACTCATATTGATGAAATCGAAGTAATAGGGAAAGTTATTTATAACTACCAAACTTTCGATTAATAGCGCCCTAGTGGCGCTTTAATATGAATTAATTTAAAGGAGAAATGTAGAATGTACTTTAATGATTGGAAAGTTACTATTAACGGAAAAGGCTCACATGATGTTGTGACAAATGAAGATACTTTGTTAATTTTGCAAGATTATCAACATGTTGAAATAGCATTAAAATTAGTAAATGATACTATTCAAGTGAAATCATTAGGCTATGGAGAGGATGTATGTATCAACCCTATAACAAAAGAAATCACAGTTAATGTAACAAACTTACTAGAAGATGATGAATAATTAAACAAAAGAGAAAAAATTCATAATATGTTAAGGAGGCTCTTACACATGTGGCATGAGAAATTTACTAATAAACATGGTGAAACTAAATATCGCTATTATGAGAAGTATAAAGATCCACTCACAAATAAATGGCGACGTGTTAGCGTGGTACTTAATAAGAATGGTAAGCAGTCACAAAAAGAGGCTCAGAAACGCTTAAATGAGCGTATAGAGGCAAAGGTGAATGATAAGACACCTACTACACTCAAGACGCTAACTTTCCATGCTGCATGTGATGAGTGGTTTGAACATTATAAATTAATATCTGGATCTAAACAGTCAACTATTACTACTAAAAGCTATAAGGTTGCTCACATCAAAAGAAATATAGACAAAGATATTCTTGTTCAAAATATGAATGCTAAAGTTATACAAGATTTAATTAACTCATCATTAAAAGATGGACTAAGCCATAAAGTAGTTAAAGACGATTTAAGTATCATCAAAAATATACTTCGATATACTCAAAAGAAATATAACATCACTGATATATCATACATAGATGATGTTGTTATGCCTAAAAAAGCGACTACAAGAGAAGAAATTAAAGCTAAACGTGAAAATTATTTAGAAATGGCTGAAATTCTGGCTATTGCTGTAGAATTAAAACGCATAGCAAATAAAAAGCGTGCTAGTTATATGAAAAGATCATACTTATTTACTGCTTACATAGTTGAATTTCAAGCATTAAATGGCATGCGTATTGGCGAACTCTTAGCAATTCAACCCGATAATATTGACTTTGAAAATAAGAAACTTCTCATTGATGGCACTATACACTGGTACAAAGATGGTAACAAAATAGGTTTCAAAGATACTACAAAAACAGCGTCATCATATCGTACTATATCTTTAACTACTAGAAGTTGTGATATTTTGCGTAAGGTTATGTTGGAAAATAAGAAAGCGATACAATGGGAAAACATGTATGTTGATAGAGGTTTTATATTTACAAGTCACAGAGGCAACCCTCTACCTCTCACATCAATAAACAGAAACATACAAATAGCTACACAAAATATAGGGATAGAAAAACATGTGACAACTCACACCATGCGTCACACTCACATATCATTATTATCGCAATTAGGTGTATCTCTTAAAGCTATAATGGAGCGTGTAGGTCACACAGACCATAAAACAACATTAGAAATATATAGCCACGTCACCGAGCAAATGGATAAAGATATGATGAATAAATTAGAAAAAGTTGGAAATTAATGGCTCTATAATAAATTGGACTGATGACTAAAAATCATCAGTCCAATTTTTATGTTTGAATACAAAAATGGCACAATTACCTCTATAATTATTA
>NZ_QJSN01000014.1:0-50669 GCF_003217445.1 Staphylococcus sp. AtHG25
AAACTCATTAAAAGGTTATCTTTTGGTTATAGAAATTATGATAATTTGCGTAATCGAATTATTATAACTTCGCGACTATTTGCCTCAACAACAAAAAAAGAGATTAAACAACCTAAGGTTGCTTAATCTCAATATTTGGACTCATCAGTCCGATTTGACCTAGAGCCGAATATTTAAATTATAAAAAATGTAAGATATTAGCAAAAAAATATTGAAAACGCTTTATATTATAGGTATAATTAAATTGTTAAAAAAGAACTGCGTGTTACTATTCGATTAGGCATGAGCAGATAAGCTATCATTATTTTTGTCATAAATGATGAGCTTATTTGGTCATGCTTTTTTAATGCGTAAAAAGATACATTGAAAGGATTGAGTCAAAATGTTTAAAAAGCTATTTGGACAATTGCAAAGAATTGGTAAAGCATTAATGTTACCTGTGGCAATCTTGCCTGCAGCTGGATTATTACTAGCAATTGGAACAGCTTTTCAAGGTGAAGCATTACAGCAATATCTTCCATTTATTAAAAATGGAGTAATTCAAAATATTGCTAGCATGATGACAGGTGCTGGTGGTATTATTTTTGATAACTTACCTATCATTTTTGCACTCGGTGTAGCAATAGGACTAGCAGGTGGAGATGGTGTAGCAGCCATTGCAGCTTTTGTCGGATTTATTATTATGAATAAAACAATGGGAGCATTCTTAAATGTTACGCCAGCACAATTGGAAGACCCATCTAAAGGATTCGCAAATGTTTTAGGCATACCTACACTTCAAACTGGAGTGTTTGGTGGGATTATTATAGGGGCTCTAGCAGCTTGGTGTTATAACAAGTTTTATAATATTTCCTTACCATCGTATTTAGGATTCTTTGCGGGTAAACGTTTTGTGCCGATTATGATGGCAACGACATCGTTTATTTTAGCTTTCCCAATGGCTTGGATTTGGCCATTCATTCAAAATGGATTAAATGCATTTAGTACAGGTTTATTAGATTCTAATACTGGATTGGCAGTATTCTTATTTGGATTTATTAAACGATTACTTATTCCATTTGGTTTACATCATATTTTCCATGCGCCATTTTGGTTTGAATTTGGTTCTTGGAAAAATGCAGCTGGAGAAATTATTCGAGGAGATCAACGTATTTTTATTGAGCAAATACGTGAAGGTGTTCATTTAACTTCAGGTAAATTCATGCAAGGTGAATTTCCTGTTATGATGTTTGGATTACCAGCAGCAGCATTAGCAATTTATCAAACAGCTAAACCTGAGAATAAAAAGGTAGTTGGAGGCTTGATGTTATCAGCAGCTTTAACATCATTCTTAACTGGTATTACTGAACCATTAGAATTTTCATTCTTATTCGTAGCACCATTATTATTCTTTATTCATGCAGTACTTGATGGATTATCATTTTTAACGCTTTATCTACTAAATTTACATCTTGGATATACATTCTCTGGAGGATTCATAGATTTTGTTTTATTAGGTATTCTTCCAAATAAAACACCATGGTGGTTAGTGATTCCGGTAGGATTAGTTTACGCTGTCATTTATTATGTAGTATTTAGATTCTTAATTGTTAAATTCAACTTCAAAACGCCAGGTCGTGAAGATAAACAAGCCTCTGTAGCTAATACATCTGCAAGTAAATTACCATTTGATGTGTTAGATGCAATGGGCGGTAAAGAAAATATCAAGCATTTAGATGCTTGTATTACGCGTTTACGTGTTGAAGTCAATGATAAATCTAAAGTAGACGTTGAAGGACTAAAAGCGCTTGGTGCTTCAGGGGTGCTTGAAGTAGGAAATAATATGCAAGCGATTTTTGGACCTAAATCAGATCAAATTAAACATGATATGGCACGTATTATGAATGGAGACATCACAAAACCTAGTGAAACCACTGTGACTGAAGATACATCAGATGAGCCAGTACAGTTGGAAGAGGTAAAAGAAACTGATATCTATGCACCAGGTACGGGTCATATTATTCCATTATCTGAAGTGCCAGATAAAGTATTCTCAGAAAAAATGATGGGTGACGGTATTGGATTTGTTCCTGAAAAAGGCGAAATTGTAGCACCATTTGATGGTACAGTTAAAACGATTTTCCCAACGAAACATGCCATCGGTTTAGAATCTGATACAGGAATTGAAGTATTAATTCATATTGGTATCGATACAGTGAAATTGAATGGTGAAGGCTTCGAAAGTTTAGTCGATGTCAATGAACCTGTCACACAAGGTCAACCATTAATGAAAATTAATTTAGCATACTTAAAAGAACATGCGCCAAGTGTTGTCACACCAGTGATTATTACAAATCAGGGTGATAAAACATTAACATTCGATGATGTTGATTCAGTAGATCCTGGTAAACGCATTATGACAATTAAATAATAAAACAAGCCTGGGACATCACATGTGTCTCAGGCTTGTTTTATGTGTTGGCAGTCGATGACTGAATTGAAAAGGTGTTGTCTCAAGGTTTTCAATTCTAATCCTCTTTGCCATGGCGGGGCGACGAATTCAGAAAGAATGCTGTCCCCCTTATTTTTTATTTAATAAACAACATTATTCAGTTATATCATTCTCAATTAATAATTTGATAGCTTTATGATCTGTAGCATTTCTGAATAAATCATAAGCATGTTCAATATCACTTAATTTACTATAATGTGTCATGAGTTGTTCAGGTTGAATGATTTTAGATTTGAGAGCTTCCAACAATTCTTCAGTAGTATTCGCCGAAACTAAACCTGTTGTCACATTGATATTCTTAATACATAATTTATCGATATCAAATTGTACTGGTAATCCATGAACACCAAAATTAGCGATTGTCCGTCAACACCAATTAACTTTTGACATAAATCAAAGGTTTGTGGAGTACCAACATCTTCAATGGCTACGTCCGCACCACGATGGTTCAATGTTTTTACTTGAGCAACAGCATCTTCAACATTCGTTGAATTAATTGTATGTGTAGCACCTAATTCCTTGGCAGTTGCTAAACGATTATCATCCAAATCGAGCATAATAATTTTAGAAGATGAATAAAATTGTACTGTTGATAATGCAGCTAATCCAACTGGACCTGCACCTACTATCGCAACCGTACTACCTGGTTTAACTTTACCTTTTAAAACACCAATTTCATAACCCGTTGCTAAAATGTCAGAGAGCATAACGAGTGCTTCGTCTGGTAAAGATTCTGGTGCATGGTATAAAGAGTTGTCTGCGAAAGGTACTTTAAAATATTCTGCTTGTGTACCATCTATGAGGTGACCTAATATCCAACCGCCATCTTTTTCACAATGTGCATAAATACCTTTTTTACAATAGTAACATTTACCACACGACGAGATACAAGAAACAATGACTTTATCTCCAACTTTGAAATTGTTTACACTTGAACCAACTGATTCAACGAAACCAATACCTTCATGGCCAAGTGTTGTGTTTGATGGTACTTCCGATGTATCGACTTTAATAATATGTAGATCAGTACCACAAATCGTGTTTTGACCATTCTAATAATTGCATCTGTACTTTCCGTAATGATTGGCTTCTCTTTATCAATCAGTTTTGCAAAGCCTGGCTTTTCATAAACATAAGCTTTCATATGAATTATCCTCATAAAATATGCGAATATTTTCACAAACACTATACTATGTAAATTTGACTATGTATTTAATAAAAATAATATATAATAAAATAGACATATATATAGTACGCTCATTAAATGTTGTATAGTTAAAGTAGATGAAAAATGCATGTAAACGTCGTAGAATATAATTGAATGATGACTTAAAGGAGATTATATTTTATGGGACATGAAGGCTTGTTAGTCGCCGAAAGAGAAATCGAAGTTAACAATTGGAGATAAAGTGCATTGTATTGGACAGCAAACAGGTGGTTTCTTAGATTTAGAACGCCAAAGAGAAACTAAGATGCCAGAGGTATTTCAAAACTTATTAAAATAAGTGAAAGTATAGGTGAGGATATGGCAAAGCATTTGAGTAATATGGAAGCCTTCCATCAAATTATTAATAATAATCAGTTAGTAGTAGTTCACGTAATGCGGGATCATTGTTCAGTGTGCCATGCTGTATTACCACAAATTGAAGATATTGTAGCATCTTACCCTAATGCAGAACTCGCCGTCATAAATCAATCAGATGTCGAAACCATTGCAGGTGAATTATCTATATTTACTGTACCCGTTGATTTAATCTTTATGAATGGTAAAGAAATGCATCGCCAAGCTCGATTTATAGATATGCAACGCTTCGAACATCAGTTGAAATTAATGTATGATAGTTGCTTTGAAACATAAAGTGAGAGCGGGCCCCGGCAAAGAGAATTTCATAAAGAAATTCTACAAATAAAGCAAGGTGGGGTTTGGGGCCCCAGCAAAGAGAATTTCATAAAGAAATTCTACAAATAAAGCAAGCTGGGGTTACGAATTAATTTCTGTGCTCCCTACTCACTTACTTTTAATATCAGCACATTTGATCAATGATAGCATCGGCTTGTCGCTGATAGTCTAAGATGATATCAGCAGAATGATGTAGCTGTGATAATTCTTCTTTTGTGAGAGCTAATTCAATAATTCGGTCAGCACCATTTCCGTTAATAACGGTAGGTACACCGATATATACATCACTCAATCCATATTCACCTCCAATGTAACTTGAAACATTCATAATGATATTTTTATTAAATAAGATGGCTTCTACGATTCTAACTAGACTTAGTGATATTCCGAAATTGGTTGTGCCTTTTCGAACATAAATATCGTAACCAATTTGAGTTGTACGGTTGGAAATGGAAGTCTTAAATGCTTCTATATTCGTATTAGAAGGTAATAAATCTAACACCGGCTCACCTGCAATTTGTGCGTGTGACCATACTGCGACTTGTGAATCACCATGTTCACCAATAATAGGTGCATAGACTTGATTCGGTGCTACATCGAATTCTCGACTTAAAAAGAATTGGAAACGCGCAGTATCTAAAGAAGTGCCTGAACCAATGATTTTATTTTTAGGAAAATTCGACACTCGTTTAACGACGTAACTCATAATGTCGACGGGATTGGAAGGTAATACAAAGTAGCCATCGAAACCACTATCTACAATACGTTGAATCATTGGTACAAAAATGTCTACATTATCTTCTAGTAGCTTAAGACGTGTTTCACCTTTAGCAAGTTTAGCACTTGCACAAATCACTATAATATCAGCGTCTTTACAGTCTTCATACTGTCCGACATGCACATTTACGAAGTTATCGCCAAATGGAGTCGCATGATTTAAATCCCACACATCTGCTTTAGCCTTATCCTCATCAATATCTATAATTGTCATCTCATCCACTAAACCTTTAGCTACGATTGCATGTGCAAACGCAGATCCTACATAGCCACTTCCAATAAGTACAATTTTATGACGTGCCATAAATCGTTGCCTCCTTTTATAATTTGAAAATTCGGATAATTTATATAAGGATAGCATGTTTTCCTTAAAATGAAAATATTGTTTAACGATAACAGTGTTAATTACTAAATGAATTGTCGTTTAAGGTTTATAATATAGACATGTATAGGAGGTCGTTTAAGCTATGAAAAAAAGTATGATAACCGTAGCAACATCTGCGATAATAGGAACGTTAGCATTTGTTAAAGTTAAAGAGAAACGCAGTTACAAAAGTTTTATAACTGAAAAATATATACGAATGTCTGGCATGAAAAAAACGTTTGAAAATGAAGCGGACGCGAAAAAAGCATTGGAAGAAACGAAAGAAATTACAGCTGGAAAATATGGTGGCACTAGTTATGAATTTAAACATGACGTTCGAACAAAAAGTTGGAATGGGTGCGTCACATATATTGTGAATGACCAACGTAACCATCAACAAAAAGTTGTTTTATATATTCATGGTGGTGCATGGTTCCAAGATCCACTAGATAATCATTTTAATTTTATAGATGAACTCGCAGGACAACTTGATGCGAAGGTCATTATGCCGATATATCCTAAAGTACCTCATCGTGATTATCGTACTACATTCGAATTATTAAAACTTATTTATGATAAACAAGCTGCCAAAGTTGAAAGCAGTGAACAGCTTATTGTGATGGGAGATTCTGCAGGCGGACAAATTGCATTGTCATTTGCCGAATATTTAAAAGCAGAAACTACACTTCCACAACCTGGACATATTGTAATGCTATCTCCAGTGTTAGATGGTACGTTAAGCAATCCAGATGCTAAAACGTATGAACGCATTGATCCAATGTTAGGTATAGAAGGTAGTAAATACTTTATAAAATTATGGGCTGGCCAATTACCTATTGAGGACTATAGAATATCGCCAATTAACGGTGACTTAGAAGGATTAGGTCGATTATCCATTTTTATTGGTACAAAGGAAACGTTATACCCTGACGCTTTAAAATTATCCCAAATGCTTAATGATAAAGGTATTGAACATGATTTTATGCCAGGATATAATTTATTCCACATTTATCCTATCTTCCCATTACCAGAAAGACAGAAATTCTTTACACAACTTAAATCAATTATTCTATAAAAATTAAGCGCCGAGGACGAGATGATTACTAAAGTGACACGATGAATTCACGAAGAATTCTGTGCTATTCAGGCTAGTCATCTTTCAATTCCTTGGCGCTACATTATTGATTACATTTCTTCAGGTTGTTTCTTAAGTGACAACATTAAAATTAAAATAAGAATTAATACGATTCCAATGACTTGGACTGATTGGAAAGTAACACCAAGCCATAATGCACTTGTAACAACTGCTATCACTGGTTCAATCGTACCTAATAACGTTGTCTCCTTAGGTGATAAGTATTTAAGACTATCTATAAATAAATAAAATGCGAAAGCAGTCCCAGCGATAATCCCAAAAATTAAATAAATGATTGTAGATGCACTCATGTTGCTAAAGCTAACATCCCATATAGGATGCTTGAAACTCATTGCACAACCTGAAATAATCATTGCCCATCCTACGATTAGAATTGAAGGGAACTTTTCAAGTAAGCCTGTGGCATAAATCGTGTAAAACGCAAGTGCTAAGCCAGAGATAATTCCCCATAACAAACTCGTAGGTGATACGACTAAATGAGAGATAGATCCATTTGTTAAAAGTAGAAAAGTCCCAATTAACGTCATTGTAATGGCTAAAATATCAAAAGGACGAAATACGTCAAGACCACGTATGACGAACCAAATAATGATATAGACTGGTGCAATGTATTGGAGAAGTGTAGCTACTGCGACATTGCCGGTTGCGATGGATGCCATATAAGCGTATTGGACAAAAAGCATCCCGATTAAACTATATATAAACAAATTAACAATTGTTTTGGGCTTCTTAAAAACAATAAACATAGATTGCTTAGGATGTAATAGTTTGTACAGACTCAACAAGAAGATGCCACTTATTAGTAGGCGAGCAGTAACATACCAATCCACTTCAATATCTCGTTGATTAAAGAGTAAGTCGGAAACAGTCCCACCTAATCCCCATAAAGTAGCACCTATAATTGCAAATAATACTCCTTTTAATCTGTGTTGTGTGTGATTCATTGAATGCACCTCCATCTGTATTTTGTTTTATTATAAATCTCATAATATAATGTATATAAATTTGATAATACTCAAATAGTAATTAAAAGTATCAAGATATTGAGGTAGTGCGATATGGTTTCTAAAATTATTATTAATGAAGACTTAGAAGAAAAGATTAATTATCCTGATCGACGTTGGCCACATGTCATTCTACATACATCATTGAGTGAGACATTACTCGGATATATACCTTTACATTGGCATTATGCCTTGCAATTTATGTATGTCACAAACGGTGTGATTAAGGTAAAGTTAGCAGAAAATACATTGGAGATACATGAAGGGGAGGGATTATTTATTAATTCAAACGTTGTACATGAAATTCGTGACGCGAATGAAGGCGCGCGTTTCTAATGCTGGAACATTGGATTGCCCAATGTCACGGAATATATCAATTTTACTTATGTTAGTCGAATTGTTGATCAAGCGCAATCCATTCCATTTATTAAATTAATACCAAAAGATGAAGAAAATGTAAGTTTGTTACGGCGTATTGAGATAGTAGGACATATTTACTTATCACAAAGAGATTATTATCAACTGCAAATTCTTAGCGAATTTTATCAATGTCTAAATCATCTTTTAAATATTTTTAATCAATATGAACAAATCAATCAATATTTCTTTGATCCAAGAGTTAAACAATGTATTGAATACTTACAAAGTCATTATCATAAAAAGGTGCAACTGAGTGAGTTAAGTCATATGGTTCATATGAGCGAAGCGGAGACGATTAAGTTGTTTAAACGATTTGCAGGGGACACGCCATTCAATTTCTTACAAAATTATCGACTAGAGCAGAGTGCTAAGCAACTCATGTATCATCATAAAAATGTGACTGAAGTGGCAATGGATTGTGGATTCTCAACTACAAGTTACTTTATACAAAATTTTAAGCAGAAATATTCACTCACTCCTAAGCAATTTCAAATAAAATATGCAAAGTATTTAAAATAAAATAGGTGCATAGTGTCATCAATCAGATGAGCTTGCACCTACTTTTTCAGTATTTGTATTTGAAATTGTATCATTTGTATTTGAAACGGTTTCTTCTTTGGCAACATCATCACTTGTTGCTGAAGCTTTATTTAACTTTGTATCATTTATGCTTTCGTTAGAATCTTTAGTAACACTATTAATGTGTTGATGGTCTGTGTCTAAAACTGAACTACTCATATCATTGCCTTGTAAGCTACCCACAAGAATCAATACTAAATAGCTTGAACAAACTAATAATACCATTGCTAAATATATGCTAATTGCTATCTTAACAGGTTTAGTCAAAGGTTTACCCATCAGTATCCTCCTAAAGTTGTATCTTTAATTACCTCTAAATTAACATCAGTATTTTAATCTAATGTAAATGCGACGTAAATATTTGATAATTTCTCAAATAACTAGAACTAAATTTAAATTTTAGAAAAATATTTTTAAAATCATTCTTTATTTGTAAAAGTAAAATATTGAATATTTCTAAAAAAATTAATCTTTGTTAATATAATTTTACATTAGATTTACAATGTTAAAACTGACTAAATACGCACATGATAGCATACCCTTATTAGAAGTAATAATTTATTTATTATGTTCATATGAAGCAAGAGCGTTTGGATTTATTAGTCACTTCTATAGAAAATGTTTAAAGACATTTTTGATATACATAGCAATGAAATACGTATTTAGACAACTTAATATTAAAACAATTAAAGAGAGGTACTACACTGTGATTCTCATTATAATTTGTATCGCATTGATTTTATGGCTTGGTATTAAAGAGAAGAATCGCCATACTAATCGACTCAATAAGATTCCAATTAGAATCAACATAAATGGTATTCGTGGTAAATCAACGATTACGAGAATGATTTATAGCGTATTAAGAGAAGACCATTATCATGTTATTGGTAAAACCACAGGCACAGATGCTCGAATGTTGTATTGGTTTACTGACAAGGAATACCCCGTTATTAGAAAACCACAAGGTGCGAATATTGGTGAACAACGTGACATTGTGCGTAAAGTTGTTAAACAAAAAGCTGACTCTTTAGTTAATGAATGTATGGCAGTTAATCCAGACTATCAAATTACTTTTCAAAAAGATTTAGTTAAAGCCAATATAGGCGTTATCGTCAATGTCATGGAAGACCACATGGACGTGCTTGGACCTACACTTCAAGATGTTGCTCAAGCGTTTACTGCAACAATTCCTTACAAAGGGACTTTAGTTGTTATGAAAGACGACTATACGAAATTCTTCGCAAAAGAAGCTAAGAAACGTAAAACAAAGTTAATTGTCGTAGATAAAGATGAAGTTCCGGAATCATATTTAAGAAAGTTTCCATATCTCGTCTTCCCAGATAATGTTGCTATTGCATTAGGCGTTGCAGAAGCTGTTGGCGTTGATAAGGAAACTGCATTGAGAGGCATGTTAAATGCACCACCTGATCCTGGTGCGGTTGAAATCAAATACTTTAATGCAAATCGCACACGAAATGTATTTGTTAATGCATTTGCTGCTAATGAACCTCAATCGACAAAAGCTATTTTAAACAAAGTTGAATCTTATAACTATCCATATACGAAAAAAGTAGTGATTTTAAATTGTCGTTCAGATAGGGTAGATAGAACGCGTCAATTTGTTGAAAACTTTATTGATGATGTAGACTTTGACACACTCATTTGTACAGGTAAAAGTACACAAATGGTGACAGACTTAATGCAACACTTACCTGATAAAAAATATCTTAATTTTGAAAACCGTGAGTTCCCAGAAATTGAGAAAGCTATTTTGCAAGAGTCACAAAACGCACTCATATTCTGTGTAGGAAATATTCATGGTCCAGGTGGTAGAATAGCAGAATTTATAGAAGGGATAGAATAAAATGATAGGTTCAGAATTATACTTCTCTCTATTTGTCGGTATTGTATTAAGTTTAATATTTGCCGAGAAATTTGGGATTAATCCAGCAGGACTCGTTGTACCGGGTTATTTAGCACTTATATTCGATCAACCCATCATGTTGTTATCTGTGTTAGTCATTAGTTGTTTAACATTTTTCATAGTTACATATGGTATTAGTAGATGGGTTATTTTGTACGGAAGAAGAAAATTTGCGGCGATGATTTTAACTGGGATGGTACTTAAATTCCTGTTCGACTTGATTTATCCATTGACGCCATTTGAAATGGTTGAAGTGTCTGGTATTGGTGTCGTTATTCCAGGAATCATTGCGAATACAATTCAAAAGCAAGGTGTCGTGATTACGTTATCATCAACGATGTTACTTACATGTATCACGTATGTCATCTTATTCTTATATAGCTTTATTAATTAATCGCGAGCAAGGAGCGCAGAGTAATGAAAAAGAAAAAACGGTTATCAGCGAGCGAATGGTTACTTAAGCAATCGAAACGTCACAAACGTTTCAATTTTAGCTATACACTTATCGTTTTAATTGTGGCACTTGTACTTCTAGTATTCGCTATTAGAGCTGTAAAAGTTGAGCCAGTCGAGGCAATGCCAAGCTCAGGTAATGATTATATTCGTAGTACATATTTAGGCAATATCACATTGAATAAACATTTTCGACAAATGGATCTTAACGAAGTGTTTAAAGGGTTAAAGCAACCACTTCAACAAAGTGACTTTTCAACTGCTTCACTTCTAGTGAGCCATTTCTCAAATGATCCTAAAACGAATATTAAGAAGAATACTGAGAATATTATGTTCTTGAAAAAAGAAAATGTTAAAAGTGTCAATTTAATTAATAATACGATTGATAACGTGCAAGCCCAAGATTTAAGTAAACAAGTGGAAGCACAAACGGATTATAACTTTATGACTGGTAATGGCTCTAACCCAATTAATAGTAAGACGGTGCAACAAACGGTTAAAGGTAAAAAAATAGCTAACGTGTCATTCACTGACGTAGGTTCAAACTATGAAGATCCACTTAAAAATACAACATCTATTAGTTTAGACCCAAAAATATTTGTTCCATTAATCAAAAACTTAAAAGAAAATAACGATTTAGTTGTCGTAAACGTGGATTGGGGTATTACCAATGAACGTAGTGTGACGGATCGTCAAAAAGAATACGCACATGCGCTAGTGAAATCCGGTGCAGATGTAATCATTGGTCATAACTCAGTTGTCCAAAAAGTTGAAAAATATAAAAATGCAAGTATCTTCTATAGTTTAGGTAATTTAACATCAGATTCATTCTTATCTAAAAACCAAAAAGGTATGGTAGTTCAGCACGATTGGAATGGGCAGCATAATAAATTTAGCATTACACCTGTACGTGGTGCAGATGGCAAAATAACGAAAGACAACATGAATAAGATGGAGGCACAACGTTATTACAATAATATAAATGATAAATCAATTCACCTTAAAGAGGAGAATGGAGGATATACCTTTGAATATTAAAAAACATTGGTTAGGTATTGTAACAACGCTCATTATAATTGCAATTCTATTGATGGTGACGTTTGCCAAAGTGAACGAAGGCCTTGATAACTATGAGAAGAATGAATTAAAAGATGCAACGGAGCAATATTTGTCTAAAGGGGCCAGTTAGTATGAATATTTATAGTAAAGTGACATTATCAGTCATTTTAGTTATCACCATTTTAATATCATTTGTCTTTTACTACTTTAATAAAGAAGACAGACCTGATAAAGATACATTATTCGAAAATAAAATTGCAGATCATAAATCATCTGGCAGTAATAAAAAATATGGCGTAGCATCTAATAATGCGATTGCCACGCGTGTCGGTAATAAAATTATTGAAGATGGTGGTAATGCAGTAGACGCATCTATGGGTGTTTCTTATGCGCTAGCGGTAACAGAACCGCATTCGTCTGGTTTAGGTGGCGGTGGTGCCACGCTTACATATAACGGTAATGAAGGCGAAGAACCAAAGATGTACGAATATAAAACGCTATCTTCTTATAATTATAAGAAAGGCGATGAAATTGGTACACCTGGATTTGTGCAAGGTATGCATGATATGCATCAACGAGAAGGTAAAATGGATGAGAAGAAAATTTTTAGTTACGTAGTGCCATTAGCCGAAGATGGCTTCGAAGTTGATTCAGAATTAGAGCGTAGTTTGAAAATCTACGGTTCTGATATCGATCGAAATTCATCTTTCTTCAAAGGAAAACGTACAGTACGTGAAGGCGATGTAGTTAAACAGCCCGCTTTAGCTAAAACACTTAAAGGTATTAGAGATAAGGGGCCTAAATATTTCTATAAGGATATTGCTAAGAGTGTATCTAAACAAATCGATAGTGAATTAGTTGAGAAAGACTTTTCAACATTTAAAACTGAAGAAAAGAAACCAGTATCAACTAAATATTTAAATAATACAATATACTCTGCATCAAATCCTTTAGGTGGGGTTTTAATGTTACAAGGTTTAAAAATTGATGAAAGTGCCAATACAAATAATGATAGAACAGGTTATATCAATGGCATTATTAAATCACGTGATGTAATGTACCGAAATAGAGATATTGTTAATGGTCAGGAAGCGAATAACGACTCACACTTATCGGAAAATTATTTATTAGACAATTTAAATAATGTAAATAGTGGCGGTAATGAAATGAATAGTGATTTTGATACGTCATTAGATACGACGAGTACAACTCATTTTGTTGTCATTGATAAGAATGGTAAGCTTGCTAGTACTACAAATACATTATCTAGTTTCTTTGGTTCAGGTAAATTTGTTAAACAAGGTTTCTATATGAACAACTCTTTAACAAACTTCTCAAGTGATCCTAATAGTCCGAACTATGGTGGAAAACATAAAGCACCACGTTCTTATACATCACCATCCATTGTTGTTGGTCCGGATTTCTATATGGGTATTGGTACACCAGGTGGAAACAAAATTCCTACCATCTTAAATGAAGTGTTGATTGACTATTTAAGAGGTGACGGTTCCCTACAAGAATCTATTGATAAACCACGTTTTTATAACGATGGTGGTACAGTTTATTATGAGAATGCGACAAGTGATGAAGATATCAATACATTCAAGAGTATGGGATATGGTGTTAAAGAAAAACGTAATGACGCAAACTTTGGTAGTGTTCAAGGCGCAATATATAATAAAAATGATCAAACTGTTGAAATCGGTCAAGATGTTGGTAATAGATAATGGTTTGGTAAAAGCAAAATAATATTTTTGAGAGGCTGGGACAAAATAAAATGTCTCAGCCTACTTTATTATTTTGTCAGTAGATGACTGATTTGAAAATGCGTTTGAATAAAGCTTTTTTCAAACCTAGTCATCTTTGACGGGGTAGGACAACGAAATAAATTTTGAGAAAATGTTATTTCTGTCCAACACCTTTTTCTAAATAGAAATAAAGGGAAAAGAATTGAAATCATAGTTTACTATTGAAATTATCATTAAAATCGATATGATAAATATATAGGTTATAGAATTTAATATTAAAATTATATAAAATAAATATATATTGAATTGTTTACATGATATGTAAGATGAGCGCCTCTTATAATGATGGACAAGGTGGAATGGTTATGGAAGATGTAGTATTAGGAATAGACTTAGGTACGAGTGCAGTTAAAATAATAGCTGTTAATCGACAAGGAGAAGTAATTGCTTCAACGAGTGAACCTTTAACATTGATACAAGATCGTGCCGGTTATAGTGAGCAAGATCCTGAAGAATGGTTTAAAGTGGTTAAGAAAGGTATTAAATATATTAATGAAGTGCCTATAATGGCGAATTATACTGTCAAAGGGATCTCGTTCTCAGGACAAATGCATGGTTTAGTGCCATTGAATAGCGAACATAAACCTGTACGTCATGCCATTCTATGGAATGATACCCGTAACTCTGAACAATGTGCGCAAATCAAAGAAGTATATGGTGAAAGATTGAATGGCAATCCTATTCTTGAAGGATTCACACTTCCAAAAATGCTTTGGATGAAACAAAATGAGCCATCACTTTGGGAACAAGTAAGTGTCTTCGTATTGCCTAAGGATTACGTACGCTATTGTTTAACAGGTCATATTCACATGGAATATTCTGATGCAGCCAGCACATTACTATTAAGTCCAAAAACACATGATTGGACTAGAGATGTAGGTGAACGATTAGGCATCGGAGATATTTATCCACCTTTAGTACGTTCAACAGAGGAAGTTGGAGTAGTTCGTTCAGAATTAGAACAAGAGCTTGGTTTCAAAGCTCCTGTAAAGGTTTATGCTGGTGGTGGAGATAACGCATGTGGTGCCATTGGTGCAGGAATCATTAATGGTAACGATACGCTTTGTAGTATCGGGACATCAGGTGTCGTACTCAATGTTGAAAGCGAAGGCTACACTGAATACAAGAACAACATACATTTCTTTGATCATAGCGTTCCACAAACATTCTATGCTATGGGCGTAACCTTAGCAGCAGGTTACAGTTTAAATTGGCTTAAACAAACGTTCTTTGAACATGAAAGCTTTGACGATATCGTTAAACAAGCAAGTATCTCAACAATTGGTTCTAACCACTTATTATTCGCACCTTATTTATCAGGCGAACGTACTCCACATGGAGATGCTTTTATAAGAGGCAGTTTTATTGGTATTAGTGGTAGCCATAATAAGGCAGATTTTGCTAGAGCAGTATTAGAGGGTATTACCTTCTCTTTATATGACTCTATACAATTAATGCGAGAAGCTGGTAAAGAGATTACGCATATTACTTCAATTGGTGGTGGTGCGAAAAGTTCATTTTGGTTGCAGATGCAAGCAGATATCTTTAATGCTACAATAAGAAAGTTAAAACACGAAGAGGGTCCTAGTATGGGCGCTGCGATGATTGCAGCATATGGACTGCAATGGTTCGAAAGTTTCGATGAATGTGTAGATAAGTTTATAGATATTGCTCAAACATTTGAACCAGACGCTAAAAGACACGCACAATATGAAGCATATTATAAAGTATATAAAGATATTTACCGTCATACGCATCAATTAACTGAAGCATTATTAAAAATTGAAGATTAATTCAATGATAATAAACTGGAGCAGCAATGGTTGTTCCAGTTTATTATGTTAAAAACTAAATCATTTTAATTTTGCAACAATTTCAAATGTGAGCACTTTGTTATGTAAAGGTTAGTTGTCACGTTAAAGTGAAAATATCAACAAAGAAATGTATACAATTTACCCGAAATTTCAAATAATAAATACGCTGTTGAAAAGGTTTACAAAGCAGCTTTTATTAGTGTAAAATAACACGTATTATTTATTTCTTTTCAAAAAATTTAAAACTAAAATTTTTTAACCTCAAAAAGTTTCTAAATGTGATTTATTTCACAATTTTATTTTATTGTCATTGAATATGTCTTGAGATCGTTTTCTTCACGTTGTAGTATGACTATGGTAGTTAAATAAATAGAAAGAGGTTTTGGGGAATGAACATCATTTTAGGAGTAGGAACACTCGTATTAGTGCTTATCGTTATGACGCTATTCTTAAACTTTGCGCCATACGGTAAACAAGGACTACAAGCTTTATCAGGAGCTGCTTGTGCAACTTTCTTACCACAAGCATTCCTAAGTTACGCTATTGGTGGCGTATTCCATATCGAGTTTTTACAAACAATAGGAGATTTGGCAGGAAGCCTTGCAGGTGTTGCAGTAGGTATCTTAACTGGCTTGAAAATGGGCATCTCACCTGTTTTTGCAGTAATCATAGGACTAGTATTACACGACTTTAAATTATTACCAGCATTTATAGCAGCGTATATTATTTCATTCGGTATTAAATTTATCGAGAAAAAAGTCCCAGAAGGGTTGGACTTAATTGCTGTGATTTTAATTGCTCCAGCACTTGTATTTGGCTTAGCTACAGTTATTAGCCCAGGGGTTATGGCTGTATTAACTCAAATCGGTGGTGCAGTTACATCAGTAGGAGACAGCAATCCATACGCATTAGCCATTATTTTAGGATTAGTAATTCCAGTAACGGGTATGACACCACTAAGTTCAATGGTATTAACTAGCTTATTAGGACTAACTGGTATACCAATGGCTATCGGTGCTTTAACATGTACTGGTTCATCATTTGTTAACTATGTATTATTTAGCAGACTTAATATTGGCGGAAGTAAATCAAAAGCATTCGCAGTATTTGTTGAACCATTAACACAAATCGATTTAATCGCAAAATACCCTCTACAATTATATGGTACGAACGCAATTATCGGTGTTGTAAACGCTTGTATCGTTACATTCAGCGGACTCGTAATCGGTGTTAAAGGTATGGCAACACCAATTGCAGGTGCAATCGTCTTATTCGGATTTAACGATGCTACAAAATCAATAATTACAATCATCGTCGTTGCAGTTGTAAGTGTGGTATTAGCATTTATCTTCAGTACGTTAATTAAAAAATTCAACCTAATGAATATGAGCATAAAATTGCCTAGCAAACAGAAACAACCTAAGGAGAGTGTTTAATTATGGCTACTAAAAAAAGCTACGATTATCAAAGTGCATTTGATATTATTGGCCCTGTAATGATGGGACCTTCAAGTTCTCATACAGCAGGTGCAGTTAAAATTGGCAACGCTGCTTATGCAGTATTAGGTGGTATGCAGCCAGATAAATTAACAATTCATTATTACGAATCCTTTGCTCAAACTCATCAAGGACACGGTACAGATTTAGCTATCGTTGGTGGTGCAATGGGCTATAGCACATTCGATAGTCGTATTAAGAGTTCGTTAGCAATCGCTAAAGATCAAAACATTGAAGTAAATATTATCGAAGAAGAAGGCGACAGTATTGGTGAGCATCCTAACTGTGCGTATCTTGTTGCAGAAGGAAATGGTCGTCACATCGAAGTAATTGGTAACTCAATTGGTGGCGGTACGATTAAATTAAAACGCATCAGTGTAGAAGGACTAGACATTGATTTTAACTATGGTTTACCTATCTTAGAAATGGATGGAGCGGCAAATAAATCAGAAGTTAATCACTTTATCAATGATGTGAATGAACTTGGTGCAGACATTAAAGAGGAAATGACACAAACGGGCGATAATTTTAGTTTAGCAGTATTACCACTAAACAAAGCATTATCTGAATCAACGTTAGATCAAATTAAAGAAAAATATAGTCACTTAAATATATCCTATATTAAATAGAGGGGGATTAAAGATGTTTGATTCAATTAGAGAAACTATAGACTACGCAGTCGAAAATAAAATGTCTTTTGCAGATATTATGATTCAAGAAGAGATGGAACTTTCAGGCAAGACGCGTGACGAAGTTAGAGAAACAATGAAACAAAATTTAGACGTCATGAGAGATGCCGTAATTAAAGGATCAACTGGCGAAGGTGTTAAAAGTGTAACAGGTTATACTGGCCAAGATGCCATTAAACTTGCTAAATATAACGAGAATAATCATGCCTTATCAGGACATGAAATGGTTGAAGCAGTTAAAGGTGCGGTTGCTACTAATGAAGTAAACGCAGCTATGGGTATCATTTGTGCAACTCCAACAGCTGGATCCTCCGGAACGATTCCGGGCGTATTATTTAAATTAGAAAAAACACATGACCTTACAGAAGAACAAATGATTGATTTCTTATTCGTTTCATCATTATTTGGTCGCGTTGTTGCTAACAATGCAAGTGTTGCAGGTGCTACAGGAGGTTGCCAAGCAGAAGTAGGTTCAGCTTCAGCAATGGCAGCAGCAGCTGCAGTATCAATCTTCGGTGGCGAACCGGAAGCATCTGGACACGCTATGGCATTAGCGATTAGTAATTTACTTGGTCTAGTTTGTGACCCAGTAGCAGGTTTAGTAGAGATTCCATGTGTAATGCGTAATGCAATTGGTTCTGGTAATGCATTAATTTCTGCAGACTTAGCATTAGCTGGTGTTGAAAGTAGAATTCCAGTAGATGAAGTTATTGAAGCTATGGATAAAGTAGGACGTGGCTTACCAGCTGAATTAAGAGAAACAGGACTTGGTGGTTTAGCAGGTACACCAACAGGAGAAGCAATTAAACGTAAAATCTTTGGTGAAGCTGAAGTTAATAGCTTTTCATAATATAATTGAAATTAGAAGCCATTCTTGAATGTCAATATGACATTTAAGAATGGCTTTTTTAATACTTATGACAGATTTATCATTTTGGCAGTAGCTATCTGGTTTGAAAATGCACTTGAATCAAGTATTTTCAAATCTAGTCGGGGCTCCAGCAAAGAGAAATTCATAAAGAAATTCTACAAGCTAAGCAAGCTGGGGTTTGGGGCCCCAGCAAAGAGAATTTTATAAAGAAATTCTACAAGCTAAGCAAGCTGGGGTTTAGGGCCCCAGCAAAGAGAATTTTATAAAGAAATTCTACAAGCTAAGCAAGCTGGGGTTTGGGGCCCCAGCAAAGAGAATTTTATAAAGAAATTCTACAAGCTAAGCAAGCTGGGGTTTGGGGCCCCAGCAAAGAGAATTTCATAAAGAAATTCTACAAGCTAAGCAAGCTGGGGTTTGGGGCCCCAGCAAAGAGAATTTCATAAAGAAATTCTACAAGCTAAGATAGCTGGGGTTAAAACGAAATAAACTTTGAGAAAACATCAGATATGTTCTACTTCCATTTATTTATCAGAAAATTTAAAAAAGTTATTGCAAAATTTCACTAATACGTTTAAAATAGCCGAAAAGGGGGATGATGATATGCTAAGGTTATGTATCATCTTTTTTATATTCGTGACTAACACAACCATTACACAGTTATGGACAGTTGAGGGAACATGGGAGAATCTCTTATTACAATCGATGTCACTAAGTATGATTATTGTATTCCTGTTTTATTATGTGGGTTTAGTAATTGCGGAGAAAAAGAGGAAACAAATAGAAACTTTATTTAAGAAAGAATTCTTTCATGAGAAGGAAGACTTTTTTGAAAAAGACGATAAAAGAAAAGTAAGTGAGTAAAAGGGACTCACTTACTTTTTTATTTGTCATGCAAATCATATTGGTAAAAAGCAAGATCTAACCAGCGATCAAATTTGTAGCCAACATTTTGAATGGTACCTGCATGTTTGAAGTTAAACTTTTCATGTAATTTGATGCTGCTATCATTGGAAGCATCGATACCAGCTACAATAGTACGATAATTTCTAGTTCTGGCATCTTCAATAAGATGTTGTAATAATTGAGAAGCAATGCCTTTGCCTCGATTTGATTTATCTATGTAAATCGAATGTTCAATAGAATATAAGTAAGCCGGCCAGTTTCTAAATTGACCGTAAGTTGCAAAACCAACAGTCTTGCCAGCTTCTTCAAATACAAATATAGGTTCATTTGCTTTATTCTTCATGTCAAACCAGGCTTTACGTTCATCTAAAGTTTGAATATCGTATGTGTAAATAGCTGTAGTATGCAATATTGCATCATTATAGATTGATAGTATTGCCGGTAAATCTTCAATTTTTGCTTCTCTAATCATTATGGCACCTACTTTTCTAAGTTTGTATCAGTTTAAAACGAGATTTCAATTGTTGCAACTATATGTAATTAAATATGACACGATAAATTAAATTAAACTTACGAAATAAACATGATATACTATGACCTAAGAAAGTCACGTTAAAGGAGTAATACATAATGAAGAATTGGATTAATCGATTGATGACGATACTTGGTGTCATACTCATCTTAGTAGCAGTGTATCTATTTGCTAAACCACATATCGATAATTATTTACATGAAAAAGATAACGACAACAAAATAGAACAATATGATAAACAGGATAAGTCTAGCAATAAACAAACACCAACCATTCCTAAGGATAAAACTAAAATGGCAGGGTATATATCAGTGCCAGATGCAGAGATTAAAGAACCCGTGTATCCTGGACCAGCGACACCAGAACAGTTAAATCGTGGTGTAAGTTTCGCTGAGAAAGATGAATCGCTAAGTGATCAAAATATATCAATCGCAGGTCATACATTTACCGATAGACCACATTACCAATTCACAAACTTAAAAGCAGCTAAAAAAGGTAGCAAAGTATACTTCAAGATAGGAAAAGAAACACGCGAATATAAAATGACTAGTATACGTGATGTTAATCCAGACGAAGTTGAAGTATTGGACGAACACAAAGGTGAAAAGAATCAATTAACATTAATTACATGTGACGATTACAATGAGCAAACCGGTATTTGGGAAAAACGTAAAATCTTTGTGGCGAAACAAGTTAAATAAATAATAAACACCAATCGTTACATAAAACATAAATGCTAAATTTAAAGGAGTGATACAAGACATCCAATGTAGATCTTGTGTCACTCCTTTAAATTTAGCATTAGAAATAATCATGCTATTTTTATTTATTGTATTTAATTTCAGAATGTGAATATAGTTTCATCATGTTAGTGTGAACTTCAACCCTAATTAGATGACATATATAATAAATGTGAATACAACGGACTAGGGGGATTGCACATGGTTAAAGCTATTGCAGTAGATATGGATGGTACATTTTTAGATTCTAAGAAAAATTATGATAAAGACCGTTTTGAGAAGATATTTAAAGCATTGAAAGAACGCAATATAGAATTCATTGCTGCAAGTGGAAATCAATTTGCTAAATTACAATCTATATTCGGAGAAAGAGATATGTTCTTTATTTCTGAAAATGGTGCAGTTATTTACAGAGGGGAAGATTTATATAATTATCGTAGCTTCAATCAAACAGACTACAAAGAAGTTGTTGATTATTTAAATATTGATAGAAATATTAAAGAATTTATTGTTTGCGGATTAAAGAGTGCCTATATATTGAAAGACACGAGTGAAGCATTTAAGGAAGATGCGCATTTCTACTATCATCAGTTGGAGGAAATTGATTCTTTTCAACCATTACTGGATGATGAATATGTCAAGATTGCGTTAAATATTAATCGAGATATGCATTCAACACTTGATACTGATTTAGAGGAAAGGTTTAGCAATACTATTAAACTCGTATCGAGTGGACATGATAGTATTGATATTATTATGCCTAATATGACAAAAGGGCAAGCACTTCAACGTTTATTGGAAGAGTGGCATATGTCTGCTTCTGATTTGATGGCATTTGGAGATGCTAACAATGATAAGGACATGCTTGAATTAGCCGAGCACAGTTATGTAATGGCTAATAGTCATGATGAAACACTATTTGAAGTTGCCAAGGCAGTTGCTCCAAGTAATGATGAGCAAGGGGTATTACAGATTATCGAGCAAGAAGTATTGAAATAGCTTAAAAAAGGAGAACTCTCAATTTTGAGAATTCTCCTTTTTAATTATTAAACACATATCTTAGTTTAATTGAGTTTCACATTTACCAGTATTAATAACTGATAATGCTGCGTTTAATCCGCCTTCAACTAAATTTCTCACAGCTTCATCAGAGAAGAATGCGATATGTGGAGTGACCAAAATGTTTTCATGTTTTATTAATTCTAATAACGTTTCATCTTCGATCTCTTTACCTGTCCAGTCATATGTGAAGTAATCAGCTTCATTTTCATATGTGTCAATGGCAGCACCATATAAAGTACCATCATTTACAGCATTAATTAAAGCTGGTGTATCAATAACAGCACCACGAGCTGCGTTTACTAATACAGCGCCTTTTTTCACTTTGCTAAACATGTCAGCATTGAATAAGTGGAAGCTTTCTTTGTTAGCAGGTACATGTAAAGAAATGATATCAGCATCGGCAATTGCTTCTTCAACTGAATCTTTATATTCTAAGAAATCTAATGAGTTGTTTGGATATGCATCATAGCCTACAACTTTAGCTCCGAAACCAGCATAAATTTTACCAGTTGCAGCACCAATACGTCCTGTACCGATAATAGCTACTGTCATATTTTTAACAGGGGTAGACATGATAGGTGCAGCCCATTTGAAATTATGTTCTTGAACACGTTTTTCAATCGCAGGGAAGCGACGAACTAATTGTAAAGCGATAGAAACTGAATATTCAGCAATAGTTTCTGGTGAATAACTAGGTACATTTGAAATGATAATGCCATGTTTTTTAGCTAACTCTAAATCGTACATGTCGAAACCAGCAGTACGTTGAGCAATTTGTTTAATACCATATTCTTCAAGTTTAGGATAAACAGAGTCTGCTAATTTACCAAATTGCATTGTAGTAACACCATCGAAACCTTTAGCTAAATCAACTGTGTCTTCACTTAAAATTTCTTCAGTTGTAACAACTTCAACATTGTTCGCTTTACCCCAGTTTAAAGCGTCATTTTTCTCGTAATCACGAGTTCCATAAAACATAATTTTTGTCATTTTAATAACCTCACTTCATTTTGTATGAATTTATAATTAATAAATAAGTTTTCTTAAGTTGTCTATAGAAATGTGAATATTAATAGGAATAATGATTTGAAACATCTCTATTACTTAACTTACAAATACATTGTATTGTGAATTTATTCACAAATCAATAGGAAATACGAAATTTATTTTTCGATTGTTAAAAAATCACATAAAAATAGTAAATTTACATTTATTTTTTAATGATAACTTTTGTAAGCGTATAACTTTAGGCTAAAGGAAATGTACTTTATAATCAAATTAGTACTATCTAAGGAGGATATATTTCATGAGTTCAATGCAAGAGACAATAATCAATGCTTTTAATTTTAGACATGCAACAAAGGAATTTGATCCTAAAAAGAAAGTCAGTGACTCAGACTTCCACACAATATTAGAAACAGGTCGTTTATCACCTAGTTCACTGGGATTGGAACCTTGGCGTTTTGTTGTTATTGAGAATGAAGATTTAAAAGAAAAATTAAAACCATATAGTTGGGGAGCACAAAAGCAATTAAATACAGCAAGTCGTTTCGTTATTATTCTTGCACGCAAAAATGTCACTGCAGATTCAGAATACGTACAACATATAATTCGAGATATTAAAAAATACGAAGAAAGTACGATTCCAGCAGTTGAAGATAAATTTAATAATTTCCAAACGAATTTCCATATTAACGATAATGAGCGAACATTATTAGACTGGGCAAGTAAACAAACTTACATTGCATTAGCTAACATGATGACCACTGCAGCATTATTAGGAATTGATTCATGTCCTATGGAAGGATTTGATTTAGATAAAGTTACTGAAATCTTAGCTGAAGAAAATGTTATCGATACAGAACATTTCGCACCATCAGTTATGGTTGCATTTGGTTATCGAAAAGAAGAACCAAAAGATAAAGTTCGTCAACCAGCTGAAGATGTTATTGAATGGATTTAATATAGAATCAAAAAGGAGAGCAAAGACTCTCTTTTATATTATCCATAAGTGATAGATTCTATAACTAGAATTAATGATGTTTAAAGAGCTTAATACACGGAAAAATATTATAAGCAAGTTAGTGTATTTAAAAATGTGAATAAGGTAAAATAATAGCAGCTTTAAGTAAACGCTTGCATTTCGATATAAACACAACGCACATAAGGTTTTTCATAAATTTATATAAAGGGATGATGAAAAATGGCAAAAGTAAACGTTAGAGATTTCATAGAGGAACAATACGGTTTATTTATCAACGGTGAATTTCAAGCAAGCGAAAGTGGAGACACATTAACTGTAACTAATCCTGCGAATAGTGAAGATTTAGCTAAAGTAGCTAAAGCAAATAAATCTGATGTTGATAAAGCAGTACAAGCTGCGCAAGATGCTTTTGACAGTTGGAGTAAAACATCTAAAGAAGAACGTGCGGACTATTTATTAGAAATTAGTCGTCGAATTCATGAAAAAGTGGAACACTTCGCGACAATTGAATCGTTACAAAATGGCAAGCCTTATCGAGAAACGTCAACAATTGATGTGCCATTAACAGCAAATCAATTTAAATATTTTGCGAGTGTATTAACAACAGACGAAGGTTCAGTCAATGAAATTGATGAGAATACAATGAGTTTAGTTGTCAATGAACCAGTAGGTGTTGTTGGTGCTGTAGTTGCATGGAACTTCCCAATTTTATTAGCGTCATGGAAATTAGCACCAGCATTAGCTGCGGGTAATACAATTGTAATTCAGCCATCTTCTTCTACACCATTATCATTAATTGAACTTGCGAAGATCTTCCAAGAAGTATTACCTAAAGGTGTCGTAAATGTATTAACTGGTAAAGGTTCAGAATCAGGTGATGCAATCTTCAATCATGAAGGTGTAAACAAATTATCATTTACAGGATCAACAGACGTTGGTTACGGCGTTGCGAAAGCAGGTGCTGAACGTATCGTTCCAACTACATTAGAACTAGGTGGTAAAAGTGCTAATATCATCTTTGACGATGCAAACTTAGATCAAGTTGTTGAAGGTGCACAATTAGGTATTTTATTCAACCAAGGTGAAGTATGTAGTGCTGGTTCACGTTTATTAGTACAATCTTCAATCTATGATAAAGTAATGCCTAAATTAAAAGAAGCTTTCGAAAATATCAAAGTGGGCGACCCATTTGATGAAGACGTTAAAATGAGTGCTCAAACTGGCCCAGAACAACTTGAAAAAATTGAAAGCTACGTAAAAATTGCAGAAGAAGATTCAAATGCTAATATCTTAACAGGTGGTCATCGCTTAACAGATAATGGACGTGACAAAGGATACTTCTTCGAGCCTACAATCATCGAAATTAAAGATAATAGTCATCAATTAGCACAAGAAGAAATTTTCGGACCAGTTGTAGTAGTAGAAAAATTTGAAGATGAAGCTGAAGCGATTAAAATTGCAAATGATTCAGAATACGGCTTAGCTGGTGGTATCTTTACTACTAATATTAACCGTGCATTAAATGTTGCTAAAGCAATGAGAACTGGTCGTATTTGGATTAACACTTATAACCAATTCCCAGCTGGTGCGCCATTCGGTGGATATAAAAAATCTGGTATCGGTCGTGAAATTTATAAAGACGCTATTAAAAACTATCAACAAGTTAAAAATATCTTCATTGATACTAGCAATCAAACAAAAGGATTATACTAAGATAGCTAGTTTATAAATAAAAAATGAATATCATTTAAATTGAATGTGAGCTATCTGCAAAGCCGAGACTTTGCAGATAGCTTTTTTTATGAGTTTAAAAGATAAGCGCATATGATATAGTTACAAATTACATATTGTAGAAGTTTTATTTAGAAATTGATAGATTGAGACTTTTTTAAATTAAATAAGTTATAATACAATTTAAGTCTTTAAAATCTATATTTTGCAAAGGGAAAAATGATGAAAAAATTACAAGTACTATTAATTAGTTTTATAATATTAGTACTCACCCTGAGTGGTTGTTCTAAACATGATGAGAAACATTCGAATGACCATGAACCAAAAGAATTAAAAGTAGGATTTGTACCATCCCAAAATTCAAAAACGTTGAACGCTAAAGTGAAACCGTTACAGCAACAGTTGTCAAAGGAATTAGGCCTTCCAGTTAAAGTACATGTGGCAACTAACTATAATGCAATGGTAGAAGCTTTAAGATCAAAGAAAGTGGATGTTGCATTTATTTCACCAGTGTCTTATACCATCGCACATGATAAAGGTGTTGCAGATGTACTGTTGAAATCCAAAGGCTATTTAGTAGATGATAAAGGTAATACAACTAATAAATTAGTCGATTATTATCGCTCACAAATCATAGTTCGTAAAGACAGTCATTTACATAAGTTAAAAGATTTAAATGGGGCTAAAGTAGGCTTACAAGACCCAGAATCTACTTCGGGATATATTTATCCAATGGCAAGCTTAAAAAAAGTTAATGTTAATCAGAGTGATATCAAAATTGCTCAAATTAAAGGGCATGATCAAGCATTGATAGCCTTGTTAAACGGTGATGTGGATGCTGTAGCTACATATCAAGATGCACGTGCTGATTTAAAGCAAGATTATCCCAAAATATATAAAGACACTAAAGCGATTTATCGCACGGATAAGATACCAAATGATACGATTTCTGTGCGTGGTGATATGAGTAAACAGTGGAAAACTAAAATCAGTAATGCTTTTTTAGATATTAGTAAATCTGAAAAAGGTAAGAAAATACTTACAGATATTTATGGGCATCATGGCTATGAAAAAGCAAAAGATAGTGACTTTGATACAGTAAGAAAATATAGAAAACTTGTCGAGGAATAAAAATTTAAGATTAGGCCTGGGACATAAATCAATGTCTCAGGCTACAAATATATATTGGCAGTAGTTGACTGAATTAAAAATACACTTGTAGCAAGCTTCTTTTTAATCCAAGACAAACTTGTTATTGGGGCGAGACAGAAATAAATTTTGGAAAAATATTATTTCTGTCCCGCCCCCAATCTATTTAAAATGACATGTTTTATAAACGATGCCAAATATTAATCATTCTATCCTGGAACGACACTTGTATCACTGTGAACTGTAATATCAAAGCCTTCAGGAGATGTAATATGTTCTTCTTTAGCATTTGGTTTATATATATCGAAATGAACTAAGCCATAAGTAGTCTCGTTATCTGTTCTAGCTTGGTTAGATTGCCATACATTAGTAGCGATATGATGATGGTATTTTTGAGTAGACATGAACAAAGCTTGTGGGAAATTAGAAATGTGTTCTAAACCTATTTGTTCCACATAAAAGTCACGTGCTTGCCCGATATCGTGTGTTTTAAGATGTAAATGTCCAATTTTGCCATCTGCTGGCCAACCGTTCCAACCTTCTTCAGTACGTTGTGCAATTAAATCGTCCGCATCTACTGCAAGTGTATCCATTTTTACAAAATTACCATCCCATTGCCAATCTTCAGATGGACGATCTTGATATACTTCAATGCCGTTACCTTCTGGATCATTAAAGTATAACGCTTCACTTACAAGGTGATCACCACCACCTACAGGCACATTCAAACGACTAGCATGGAATAAAAAGTTTGCTAAATCTGTGCGTGTTGGAAGTAAATAAGCGATATGGAATAAACCAGCTTCTCTAAATCCAGGACGGCGGCCATCTTCTAAATATTGTAGTGTTAATGTATGACCATTAGCACCAACATTAAAGATGACATGATTGTAGTCTTGTTCTTTAATTGAAAATCCTAGTATATTTTTATAGAAGTTTGTCATTTTATTTAAGTCTTCAACGTTTAATGTAATATTAGTAACTTGTGTTGCTTCAGTAGTGTGAAATTCATTCATAATGTAGTGCCTCCTAAGATGAATAAGTCATCTTTATTTATTATTTATATCAAGTATAATAAATATACTCCTAATCGTTAAATTAATCAAGACAGTTGCTTTAATACTTTAAAAGCATACAAAAAAGCTTTTAGACTAATGTAATAAAGGTGATTAAAAACCTCATCCTAGCCTAAAAGCTAATTCTGTGAAATATTTTAGTTAACTTCAAATTGTATGACAACGATTATGAAATAGATTATCCTAAATAAACATCTTGATAATCATCATTTTTCTCTAGAACGTCTTTCGCAAATGGACAAGATGCGATGATTTTTAAGTTATTTTCACGTGCATAATTAACGACAGCTTCAACTAATTGTTTTCCTAGACCTTGTCCACCTAATTCATCAGCGACACCAGTATGGTCAATGTCGATTTCATTATTATCTACTTGTTTAAACGTAATGACAGCTTGAGCATTTTGTTCATCTTCGCCAACATAAAATTGTTGATGTCCTTGTTTAATTTCTTGTGTCATAAAACGTCACTCCTTTAATAATGTCATATTACTATCTATCACTTTTGAAGAAATCTAAAACATTTTATAATTAAATATTTAATCCTAAATAATATAATAAACATAGATATTGCATTATTACATTATTAAAGATATAGTTAAAAACGAATTTATTACGCTTTGGAGGGTTCTGTGTGAAGAGGATTGGCTATCTCATTATCGTCCTGTGCATTAGTATTGCTTTATCAGCTTGTAGCACAGGGCAATATTCGGATGCGAAAAAGAAAGATGTTTCAACTAATAATAAAATAAATATCTATACTACAATATTTGCATTTGAAAGTTTTACCAAACAAATAGGTGGCAAATATGTCAATGTGGATACGATTTATCCTCCAGGTGCAGACACCCATACATATGAACCAACTCAAAGAGATATGATTAATATTGCTAAAAGTGATTTATTTATATATTCAAGTGACGACTTAGATCCAGTGGCTAAGACGATTACGCAATCAATGACCAACGATGATATGAAATTAGCAGTTGCAGCTGATTTAAATCATCATACATTGCTTGAAGAAGACCATGATCATGAAGATCACGACCACCATCATAGTCATGAAGAGGAAAGTCACGACCCACATGTTTGGCTTGACCCAGTCTTAGACAAGCATTTTGCAGAAAAAATAAAAAATGATTTAGTTAAAAGAGATCCTCAACACAAAGCATATTATGAACAAAATTTTAAGAAATTAAATCAGGATTTAACAGATTTAGACAATAATTTGAAAACAATTACTAAAAATCCTAAAAGACAAAAAGTAACTATCTCTCATGATTCATTAGGTTATTTAGCAGAGCGCTATCACCTTCAACAAGAGGGTGTCAGTGGTATGAATAACGAAGAGCCTAGTCAAAAGGATATTCTTGCGCTTATTAAACAAATCAATCAATCGAAGCAACCTTATATCCTTTACGAACAAAATATCACTTCAAAGATAACTGATGTTATTCGTGATGAAACCAATGCAGAACCAGTAAGTTTTAATAATTTGTCTGTTCTATCTAAAGAACAAGTTAACGACAAAGACTTAACTTTCCAATCAATCATGAAAAAGAATATTAAAGCGTTGGATAAAGCGTTGAATCAATAAAAAATATCCCCAATCCTTTCATTAGGAGATGGGGATATTTTATACCTATTTATTCATATCTAATATAGCTCACCGTTGTATTGTAGTATTCTTCGAAACCATGAATACCATCTGCACCACCTAAACCTGATTCTCTCCAACCAGCATGGTAACCATTAACAACTTCTTCTGCTTCGCAATTAGCGTAAACTTCACCGAATTTTAAACGTTCTGTAGCTTCCATCACTTCTTTTAAATTCTCTGAAAAGATATAAGAAGATAAACCTGCATTTGTATCGTTTGCGTAATCAATTGCTTCATCGAAATCATTATAAGTTGTAATTGCTAGAACAGGACCAAAAATTTCCTCTTTAAAGGCTCTGTCATCTTTTTTAACATTATTAAGAATTGTAGGTTCATAGAAGAAACCAGCGCGATCTAATTTATGGCCACCTAAAACTAAGTCTGCACCATTCTTAACGGCTTCTTGCACTTTATCATCAATACTGTCCAATTGTGTTTGATTGATAATAGCACCATAATCAGTGTTATCGTCTAATGGGTCACCGACTTGTAAGTCGCTCATACGTTGTTTAGCCTTGTTTACAAAGTCATCATGAACATCTTCGTGAACAAATATACGCTCTGGGCAAGTACATACTTGACCAGCATTATTAATTCTTGTTTTGACAATGTAGTCCACCGCTTTGTCCAGGTTAGCATGAGGTGTAACTAAGACAGGTGCGTTACCACCTAATTCAAGATTCACTTTTTTTACTGTATCTGCTGCATTCTTATAAACTGCTTTACCAGCACGCATACTTCCTGTTAAAGAAATGAGTTGTACATCTTTATGTGTGGCAAGCTGTGTACCCACAGCTTCTCCAGTGCCTGGTACAATTTGAATTAGACCGGCTGGAATTGTTGAAGCACGGAATAGCTCAGCCAATCTTAACGTTAATAATGTTGTTTCTTCACTTGGCTTAATGACGATTGAGCATCCCGTTACAAGTGCTGGAATCACTTTACGCATTAAGACCATAATTGGTGCATTCCATGGCACGATACCTGCAGTTACGCCAATTGGCTTTTTAATTAATTGAATCATTTCATTCGATACATTATTTTGTAGTACTTCGCCTTTATTACGCATACTTAAACTTGTCATATAATCAATAAATTGCACAGCTTTATCGATTTCACCTTCAGCTTGCGCTAATGTTTTACCTTGTTCTTTAACATACAATTTGGCAAGTTCATCTTTGTTTTGCTCTAATAAAGGAATTAATAATTTTACATGCTCTGCACGTGTTGGTGCTGGTACTTTTTCCCATTCAAGTTGTGCATGTTTAGATTTTTCGATTGCCTCGTTAACTTCTTCCTCAGTTGCGAAAGTAATGGTATCAAATGTTTCTCCTGTAGCAGGATTGATGACTTCCATCGTGTCGCTAGATTTACTCTCTACAAATTCATTATTTATAAATAATTGATTGGTCATTTGAGACACCTCCAATGTTTGTATTCCCTGTAACAACCGTTTCCATGCTTATTTCATTTTGAAAAAAGATAGAAATAAATAGATATTGAAATTATAATAGAACTAACATATTGACGATTAATTGAAACGCGTGTACAATCTATCTCGAAATCGAAATAAATTAAAGGTGGTGAGTAAATGGATCGCACAGAACATTCATTAAAAGCATTTATTGGTCTAAATAGAGCATTAGATACATTAGAAAAAATCGTGCAACAAGATGTAAAGAATTACGGGCTCAACGTGACGGAATTTGCAGTGTTAGAATTACTCTATAGTAAAGGTCCACAACCTATTCAACGTATTAGAGATAGGGTGCTCATCGCGAGTAGTAGTATTTCATACGTTGTGAGCCAATTAGAAGGCAAAGGTTGGATTACACGTGATAAAGATCCATCAGATAAACGTGTATATAACGCCACACTTACTGACAAAGGTCAACAATTTATGTCAGATATATTTCCACAACATGCCACAACGTTAGAACAAGCATTTTCAGTTCTATCAGATGAAGAATTGATAACGATTCAACAAGCATTCAAAAAATTAAGTGCACAATCTACTGAAGTGTAAATCGTGCACTTTTATTTATAACGAAAATTATCTCTAAATCGAAATAAATGGAGGTTTTTAATATGGCTAAACATGATTTATTAGGTATTCATCATGTAACTGCAATTACAGATGATGCTGAACGTAACTATAAATTTTTTACCGAAGTTCTAGGTATGAGACTAGTTAAAAAAACAGTAAACCAAGATGATATTCAAACGTATCATACATTTTTTGCAGATGATGAGGGGACAGCTGGTACAGATATGACATTCTTTGATTTTCCTGGCATTCCTCAAGGACGTAAAGGTACCAATTCGATTACTAAACCATCGTTTCGTGTTCCGAGTGATGAAGCATTGACATACTATATGAAGCGTTTTGATGCATTTGGTATAAAACATGATGGTATTCAAGATGTGCTAGGTAAGAAGGTATTGCCTTTTCAAGAGGAGGATGGACAAGACTATCAATTAGTATCTGATGAAGGCAATAGCGGTGTCTCACCAGGTAAACCATGGAAGAATGGTCCGGTTCCAGAGGATAAAGCAATTTATGGCTTAGGACCAATCGAAATTACGGTTAGTTACTTCGAGGATTTCAAACAATTGTTGGAAAATGTATATGGAATGCGAACAATTATGAATGAAGAAGATGTAGCATTGCTTGAAGTCGGTGAAGGTGGCAATGGTGGTCAAGTTATTTTAAGAAAGGATTCAGAGAGACCAGTTGCCGTACAAGGATATGGTGAAGTTCATCATGCATCATTTAAAGTGAAAGATCATGAGGCTATTGAACACTGGATACAGAAATATCAAGAACTAGGCATACCAAACTCTGGTTTAGTTGACCGTTTTTATTTTGAAGCATTGTATGCAAGAATCGGTCATATTTTGTTAGAAATTTCAACTGATGGACCTGGTTTTATGGGTGATGAACCCTATGAAACGCTAGGAGAGAAATTATCACTTCCACCATTTTTAGAGGAACAAAGAGAAGCGATTGAAGCGCAAGTTCGTCCGTTTGATACAACTGGAAAAAGTTATAAATAGGGAGGTATTGAATTATGGAACCAATTACACATATTCATCATATTTCAGCGATTGTAGGAGATGCTCAAGAAACGTATGATTTATATACAAATGTATTAAATTTAACTTTGATTAAACAGACAGTAAATTATGATGATACAAAAACATATCATTTATATTTCTCAAATGACAGAGCGCAACATGATATGGTACTTACTTTCTTTAATTGGCCAAATCAATATAGAGGTCGTATCGGTTCAGGTCAGGTTGGACGATTAGCGTTTAGAATACCGAAAGATAGCATGTCACATTGGGAAATGAAATTGAATACGAATGGGATTCAAACACGTCAGACTGAATCATTCAATCGAGCAACGTTAGAATTTGAGGACATTCATGGATTAACACTAGCGATGGTTGAGAGTGATGACGAATGTGTTAACAATGACATCATAGGATTTCATGGCGTAACAATGCTATCAGCTAATCCTCGAGCTACGGAAGCATTGTTGCGAAATGATTTAGGGTTGGAATATATTCAAGAAACAGATGACAATGTGCACTATCAAACGAGTAGTAGTGTGCATCATCAAATTATTGTGAAAAAGTTTGTAAACCCACAACCTGTACGTTGGGGTGGTGGCATCTTCCATCATATTGCATGGTCAGTACCAAATGACGAGGTACATGTACAATGGCGTGATTATCTTCTTAATAAAGGCTTGCATGTAACAGATGTGAAAGAACGATTCTATTTTCATGCGATTTACATGAAAGAACCTGGCAATTTAATATTTGAATTTGCGACTGCTGGACCTGGCTTCACGATTGATGAAGATGTAAATGATTTAGGTAAACAACTACAATTACCTCCATTTTACGAGGGAAGAAGATATGAAATAGAAGGTCATTTAATGCCATTAAAATTAAAAGAGTACTAAGGAGAGGTGACACAAATGGAACATATTTATAGACCAGGTAAGGATAACTCACCTACGTTAATTTTGTTATATGGTACTGGTGGGGATGAAACAGATCTAATTCCACTTGGAACAGCTTTAAATCCTAACTATAACTTGTTAAGTATTCGTGGAGAAGTCAATGAGAATGGTATGAATCGTTATTTCAAACGTCTTGTTGAAGGTGTATACGATGAGGAAGATTTAGAATATCGAGGTCAACGGCTGCTAGATTTTATTTATGAAGCGGCTGAACAGTATCAATTTAATTTGAATAGAACGGCTTTAGTTGGTTTCTCTAATGGATCAAATATTGCGATTAACTTAATGTTACGTGACAAAGCACCGTTTAAAAAAGCATTACTATTTGCGCCACTTTATCCAATAGACGCTTCAACAAGCAAAGATATGAGTGATGTAGACGTTCTATTATCAATGGGAAAAAATGATCCAATCGTATCTATTGAACAAAGTGAACATGTTATTAATTTATTTAAGCAACTGGGTGCACAGGTTACAGAAGTATGGGTCAATAGTCATGAAATTACACAAGCTGGATTACAGAAAGGTCAAGAAATACTGAATTCATAATGGAAAAGGACTCAAAAATGTATGGTTCGCATCTTTGGGTCCATTTTAATGTATTCCTAAATTATTTAGAGAATATTAAGTGTTTAAACCCTTGGTATAAAATGGGGATAAGGAGTATGAAGCCAAATAATCCCATGATTGGGAAGACTCTTCCAATTAAAGAAATGAAACCGATAAATGTACATATAAACGTGATGATAGCCATTATAATGATGAGTACAAAGTACCCTTTGGAAAATGGTTCTGTAAATCTGGAAGCAAATGCATACATAAGACCTACAATCGTATTATAGATAACAAGAACCATTATAATCGACATGACTGTACCTAATAATGGTGAAATGTGACTTGCGAGTAATAGGGTAGGCAATGCGACAGATTGAATATGTTCAAATTCTGTAACAAGGCCAAAATTAATCATTAATAACAGTAATGTGATAATGATGCCACCAATTAGGCCACCCCATAAGCCAGACTGACGATGCTGCATTCGACCGCCCATAACACTTAAAAAACTAAATGCGGCTGCAATTTGTAGACTTGCATAATTTAACCCATCAAACCACCAACCAAGTGATAGTGATTGATGCTGTTTATTGAAATGATTGGCCGCACTAAAATTTAAATCTCCTGTTATAAAATAATAGATAGCTATAATAGAAACAACAATGACTAAGAACGGTGTAACCATACCTAATACCGTAATCAGACGTTCAAATTTAAGAAATAGCGTCATCAGAATGACTAACACTAGAATTAATGAACTTAACCAATAAGGTAATCCGAAACTTTCATGTATAGTTGACGCACCACCCGCAGTCATAATCATCGCTAAGGAGAATAAGAATAGAGTTAAGATAATATCAAAGATACGTGCAATGATTGGATGTAAATAATATCGAATAGACTCAGAATGATTATGAGATTGAATGACAAAGCCAGTGTTTAATACGAACACGCCTGCTAGCGTTATAATCAAACCGGTAACAATAATGCCAGAGATGCTATAGATACCGTTACTTGTGAAGAACTGAAATATTTCTTGACCAGTAGCAAAACCAGCACCAACGACAACACCAACAAATGCGAAAGCTACCATGATACTCTCTTTAAAAAGTTGCACAATTAAAATTTCCTTTCAAATCATTTCTAAATTCATATATTTAAACGCAATTACCTATTTTAGATGAAAAGATACTAGAAATAAATAGGAAAGTTTACTCGAAGTGAACATTGTGTGTCCAAAAAAGGCATTAACAGGTTGTTTATAAAATAGTAATGCAGGCTTAATCAAAGTTTGATAGTATTACACAGTATAAAAAAAGTTGAATCTTATTGAGGAAGGTGTAGGTATGTCATTAGATTTACCTGTCATGTTAATCATTGTCTTATTTTTAGCATTAGGCATATTTAGTCAATGGTTAGCGACACAGATTAAATGGCCATCAATTGTAGTTATGTCGATTGTGGGCTTATTGATTGGACCGATATTGGGACTGGTTAACCCTCAAGAAACATTGGGAGCCGAAGTATTTAGTCCCATTGTGTCTTTAGCTGTAGCTGTCATTTTATTCGAAGGAAGTAGTAATTTAGACTTTCGTGAATTAAGAGGCATTTCTAAAGCGGTCATACGAATTATTACCGTTGGCGCAGCTATATCATGGGTGCTCGGTGCGATTGCATTACATAAAATTTTAGATTTTCCAATCTCTGTTGCGGTTGTGATGGGCGGATTATTCTTAATTACAGGTCCAACCGTCATTCAGCCACTTCTTAAGCAAGCAAAGGTGCGTAAGAGTGTTGACTCTATTTTAAGATGGGAAAGTATCATATTAGATCCAATAGGACCGATACTCGCATTAACAGCGTTTTATATTTATCAAATATTTGAGCAAGGTTTTGGTGTCCAAGTTATTCTCATCTTTATTTTGAAAATGATTATAACTGCCATTATTGGCTTCGGAGCATCATTCGTTTTCAATTGGTTAATTCAACGTGATTTTATTCCGCAAAATTTGATGCCATCGATTCAGTTGGTCTTTATTTTATTAGTCTTTAGTATTTGTGACCAAATATTACAAGAATCAGGATTATTAGCCGTTACCATTTTCGGCTTAATGATGGCACGTTATAAGAGACATGATTTAATTTACAAGGAGTCAGATCATTTCATTGAAAATGCATCATCTATTCTTGTATCTACCGTCTTTATATTAATCACTTCGTCATTAACGTCATCTGTATTGATGGATGTCTTGTCATGGCAATTAGTGATTTTTGCGATTGCAATGATTGTATTGGTACGTCCAATCTCTGTTTTATTATCAACAATAGGTACAGAGATCACGAAAAGAGAACGCGCTATTGTTGCAATGATGGCACCTCGAGGGATTGTCGTTTTAACTGTGGCACAATTCTTTGGAGGATTATTCATGGATGATCATGTGAAAATGGCAAGTTATATCACGCCAGTGACGTTTGGACTAGTGTTTATTACAGTTGTCATTTATGGCTTTAGCTTTACGCCATTGAGCAAGTTGCTTGGACTTGCGAGTACAGAACCACCAGGCGTTATTATAGTAGGAGAGAGTGAATTTTCATTCCATCTAGGTATGAAATTGCATGAACATGATATTCCTATTATGGTATTTAATTTGTTTGAGAATACGTCGGAGAAGGCAGAAGAACTTGGTTTTGAAGTGTTTAAGGGGAATTTATTATCAAGTAGTGATCGAATATATGCGGATTTAATTCGTTATAATAAATGTCTATTAATGACTAAGTCGTTTATTTTTAATAGTTTAGCGTTTAATGAATTGGTACCGGAGTTTGGATTGAATAATGTAAGTATGATGCCAGTGTCATTTACTGATGAACAGGCACGTAATAACTTAAATGGTCCATTACGCAATCATATTTTATTTGATGAATCACACAGTCCAAGATGGTTTGATAATACGATAAGTAATAAGAATATTGTGGAGGTACTTGCAGAGGAATACGACACAATTACTGATCATGATATGATTATTTATCACGTTGATGATAATAGTGTTGTCTCATTTAATAAAAGTACTAAACCTATACCACAATATGATCAAGGCACATACGGCATCTTAAGAGATGTGTATTGAAAATAGTTTAAGTTATGTTTAATTAGAGGATTGTAAAGTAGTTCTTTGATTTTAATCATTAGAACTACTTACGTAAGTGTGTGAACACTTACGTTCATTTACGCCACTGCTCCCTTAGGAGTCTTAGCAACTATGTTTCATAATCCATTTTAGAATTACTTACCTATTTGTGTGCTTTACTATCTGTTATTAAGAATAAACAAAATAAAGGGCAATTTCTATTTTGAATATATAGAAATTGCCCTTTATTTTATGGTGTCATAAATATTTGTATTAATTTAAGTATCTATCATGCATTAATAATTTTAAGATGCGGATTTGTTCTTGAAGTACTTTACCATCATTGGTATCTCTGATTTTTTGGCGTTGCAATTCTTCATCTACAACACGACGAACTGATAATTCATCTGCACCGTCTGATAGTACTTTATCTCTTGAATCAAAATGTTGATGTGCGACTAATTGCATGCCAAATGAATTGTAAAGTAATGTATAACCCGCAATACCTGTCGTTTTTTGATATGCTTTTGAGAATCCACCATCGATAACTAACATTTTACCATCTGCTTTGATAGGGTCTTCACCATCTATTTCTTTAACAGGTGTATGACCATTGATAATTCGACCTTCATCTGGATTGAGACCGAAGTCTTTTAACATTTTGCGAATCATATCAAGATCTTCTCTTAAATAATAATATGGATTCTTAGGTTCTTTATGAGAAGCCTTATCTTCAATAAAGTAACGTTCAAATGTTGTCATCGCTCTTTTTCCGAAAAGTGAACTATATTTACCAGTCCATAAATACCACACTAAATCTGTTGATAGATCATCAGTGATTTCTTTGTAGTCGTATGCATAGCGTACATGTCTTTCAAACACGTCTAAAAGGTCACGACCTTTATGTTGTTTACCTTCAATTTCGAATGATTCCATTTCTCCATTCTCATCAACAGGGATACAACCATGAATAAGAAGATTGCCATTATATGGAAGGTAAAGTTTTCCTTTCTTCATCAAGAACGACATGTGACGTTTCAATTTCTCAGATTGTTGGAAAGAAAGTAGCAGTTTATTCATAACTTCTTCTTCCTCAGGTAATAATTTACCAGGATCTTGTGGGTCCACAGTACTGAAACATGTATCTTTTAAAGGATATGTTTTACCGTAAATCGTGATTTCATTCGTATCATAGTTGACCTTTTCCAAGACTAAACGGTCTTCCATTTCAAAGGTAGGACGACGTTTGATAATTGGCATTTCTAGTTTGAATTGAATCATCGCAATGGCTTGATGAATCTTAGTGATTTGGCTTTCTTCAAGTTTAGATAGCCCAACTGGTTTATCAGGGCGTTTCTTAGGTTTAAATGCAGGATTATCACCACTATAATGTTCTTCAGCAAGCGTTAATAACGGACGTAAATTAATTCCATAAGCATCTTCAATAATATCTAAATTATCGTATCGTGCACATATTCGAAGTAGGTTGGCTAAACATACTTTAGAACCAGCATATGCACCTATCCATAAGACATCGTGGTTTCCCCATTGAATATCAACAGAGTGATAATTGATTAACGTGTCCATAATCTTATCTGGTTGAGGACCACGGTCGTAAATATCACCAACTACATGGAGATGATCAACTACTAGACGTTGGATACTATAAGATAAACCAATAATTAAGTCGTCAGATTGTTCTAACTCGATAATTTGATTTACTAGTGTTTCATAATATGATTTTTTATTGTTGAATTCATTATTCTTATAAAGTAGCTCTTCAACGATATATGTATATTCTTTCGGTAACGCTTTACGTAATTTTGAGCGTGTATATTTTGATGAACAATAAGTAATTAAATCAATTAATTGTTCAATTGTAGTAATATACCAAACATTCAATTTTCCCTTTGAATCGAAGTTATTTTTCACAAGTTTTAATTTTTCTTCAGGGTAATAGACGAGGGCAGCTAAGTCATCGATTTCTTTTTGGGATAATGTCTTTGCATAAAGGTCATTTATTTTTGAACGGACATTACCTGATCCATTACGCAATACATGTTGGAACGATTCGTATTCACCATGAAGGTCACTGACGAAGTGTTCAGTACCTTTTGGTAATTCTAGAATAGACTCTAAATTGACAATTTCTGTTGCTAACTTCTCAGGACTATCAAATTGTTGTGATAATAAATCTAAATATTTCTCTCGTAATTCACTTTCAGTCGTTTGTGTCATCTAATTTCACTCCTGTTTGGAATTGATATTCATATGGGTAGATATGTCATAAAATCGCTTACATTAATTATCTTTAAAAAGCACTACTTTTTCAATGGTGATGCTTAAAATGTCAGAATTAATTCTTAAAGTTTAAATATATGTAAGACAAAAGCCTGGGACATAATTTAATGACTCAGGCTACAAATATATATTGTCAGTAGTTGACTGATTTAAAAATGCACTTGTAACAAGCTTTTTTTAATTCTAGTCAACCTTGCCGGGGTGGGACAACGAAATAAATTTTGGAAATATTATTTCTGTCCCACTCCCTTAACTGTTATTTAACTCGGTTTCTGTTTTTAAAGAATATTCTATAAAGTAAGTAAAGTACTGCAAGAATAATAATGACATACATAATATATGAATAAGTGTGTAAACCAGCCATTAGGGCATCGAAACTACCACTTAGCATACGGCCTAATAGGATTAGGGCGAAGTTCCAAATTGTAGTACCTAGTAATGATAATACTGCGAACGTAACGACATTCATTTTATTGATACCTGCAGGAATTGTGATTAATACACGTAATACTGGAATAAAGCGACATAGTAATACTGCCCATGCACCATAACGCTTAAACCAGTCATTTGCGCGCCTTACATCTTTACCTTTAAGTTTAAACCATTTACCATGTTTATCTACAAAACGATAAATACTTTCTTCGTTAATTAAACGGCATAAATAATATAGGATTAATAATCCAATAAATGATGCGATTGTTGATATAAGGAATAAAATAGGTATTGATAAACCCGACTTTACAGACATTAAACCAGCAAAGGTAAGAATTATTTCAGAAGGGACAACAGGTAAAACATTCTCTAATAAGATGAGAATAAAGATTGCTGTATAACCCCACTTACTTATAAAATCAGTGATTAATTGTTCCATTTATATTCAAGAACTCCTTTTATTAAAAGCATTATTTGTGAAATTAAAAATTCATAGTAAATTTATTATAATAAAATTTACTATGAATTACTTGTATAAACCTATGTGTATTTTTATTTTAGCGCTTTTAAATAAGAATGATACAACTTAATTGCTTCTTCATCATCTTCGATGCCATAAACATTCATACGTCCATCTTTAAATAAGGTAATTTCATAATCGTCATCTTTAATTAATTTTGCGAAAGAAGTGGATTTCACAATTTCACAGGGAAGGTGGTGTGCGTGTTCAAATATACTTGGCTGATATCTAAAGAGATATGTACGTCCACATAAGCTTTCAATATGCTGCTGGTGTTTCGTTTCTAAGAGTGAGTAGTGTTGATTCGCACATACCTCACACGCGTGATCTTTCAATATATCGACCTTCATCGCTTTATAATCGATATGCCACGTATCAATAGTGATTAGTTTCTTTGAAAAACCTTCTCCAGATAGGTAACGAAGTACTTCTGCAACTTCATAACTTGCTACTTGCGTAATAATAGTTGGTAGTACGCCATTAATTGCACAACTTTCGCCACTTGATGGCATTTGTTTTAGGAGACATTTTAGACATGGTCCTTTGAAATCAATGCCATAAACTGTTCCTTTATTGCCGACAGCAGCACCATATACCCAAGGAATTTGATGTTTGTGACACACTTCATTGATGAGATAACGAATTTTAAAATGATCCATCCCATCGATAACGATATCTGGTTTAACTTCATTTAATATATCTTCAATATTGTTTGAAGTTATTTCTTGGTAATACGTTTGTACGTCTACATGATGATTGATATGTGCAATATGTTCTTTTATTGAGTGTACTTTTGGTACCATATTTTGAGCGTCATCTTCAGTATAAAGCGCTTGTCGATGTAGATTAGACGTTTCAACTATATCCATATCAACAATTGTGATGTGATGTGCCCCCATTCGAGCAAGAAGCTCGGCGACATGACTACCTAATGCGCCGGCACCTAGAATAAGTAACTGTGCATTAGAAAGGGCATGCTGTCCTTGTTCACCAAAAGGAGAGAATCTCATTTGACGATTGTAACGTTGCATTATAAGAAACCTAAACCTTCAGTTGGGCTTGATGCTTGGGCAGTATATTTTACTGGGATTCGTCCTGCTTCATAAGACAAGCGACCAGCATGAATACCTAATTTCATTGCTTCTGCCATCTTCACAGGATCTTTAGCACTTGATACTGCTGTATTGAGTAGAATACCGTCAGCCCCTAATTCCATCGCATGACATGCATCTTTCGGAGAACCAATACCAGCATCAACGATAACTGGCACATTTGAGTTTTTAATAATGTAACTTAAATTAAGTTGGTTGTTTATGCCACGGCCTGTTCCTATTGGAGATGCTAATGGCATAACGGCATGCACACCTAATTCTTCTAAACGTTTAGCTAAAACGACGTCATTAGAAATATATGGACATACAATGTAGCCACGCTCTAGCAATACTTTACAAGCTTCATATGTTTCAAATGGATCAGGTAATAACGTTTCATCATCACCAATAACTTCTACTTTAATCATGTCACATACACCTGCATGTTTAGCGATTTCTGCAATACGAATGGCTTCTTCAGCAGTTTTTGCGCCAGCAGTATTTGGAAAAGTTATAAAGTCTTTTAAATTAATGTTTGCTAGTGGATTAGGTAAATTCTTGTCATACAAATTCATACGTCTTACTGCGAAAGTAAGTACATTTGTTTCTGAAGCTTTAATCGCTTCTGTTTGTATGTCTTCATTTTCAAACTTTCCTGTACCTAGTAATAAACGAGATTGTAATTCTAAATTTCCAATTTTAAACATTTTATCCGCCTCCAACAAATTCTAATAATTCTAATTGGTCATCTTCACGTACCGTGTGTTGATGATAATCTTCTTGTTTAATTAATGTTTTATTATGTTCAACAATGACACGTTCTGGGTCTAATTCTAGAGAGATGAGCACTTGATGAATTGATTGCTCAGTGTCGAATGTGAATGCATCGCCATTAATAATGCATTTCATGATTTAACCTCCTTGAGACATTGAAAGATTCATAGCGAGATGGTTTGACTCCAGTTAATAGCCAATTTGCAATGTCACGACCAATAACAGGGGACAATAAAATACCGTTTCGATAATGACCGGTAATGACATATAATCCATCGTCAACTCGGTCCATAATTGGTAATTCGCCATTGGTATATGGACGTACGCCAGACCATTGCTTCATGATACGTGCGTTTGCAAGTTTAGGTATACGTTCTGTCGCATAGTGTTTTAACCATAAGACGCCTTGTTCCGTATTACCTACAGAATAATTATCAAATTCGCTAGTAGCACCAATTAAGTAACGATTAGGCGCTTTCGGAACTATATAGCATCCATTAGTCATAAATACCGTTTGCTGTAAGTTTAAATCGTCATGTTCCACTAGAAGCACTTCACCTTTAACGCCGACAACCTCACGAGGCAATTGATATTGTTTTAACAATTGAGATGACCATGCACCACCTGCGACAATGATTTTCTTCGCATATAAATCACCTTGAGATGAAACGATTTGATAGTAACCATTATGGCGAATAATATCTGTTACATTTGTATTGAAGTAGCGCGAAATACGACGCTGTTGTAAGGATTTAAATAATGCTTTCGTATAATGATTTGCATTGATTTGTCCATCATTTGGAATGTAGATTGCCATTTCAGATGCAACCACACTACCATCGGTTAAATCTGCTAATTCATCGTCTGATAGTTCAATTACATTGTCATCTAAGGCGTGTAAGAATTGAAATTGTGAGCGCAAATGCTCAACATCTTCAATTTGATTTGCGATTTTAATCAATCCAGATGATTGATATTGAATATCTATTCCAGTTTCATCTTGGAGTGTTTCGCATAATTCAGGAAAGCATTCACGTGATTCTAGAGCGAGACGAAATAAGTCACTGTCTTCTGTAAATTCATTTTGTGCACCTAACATGCCTCCAGCTTTATATGAAGCATGTTTACCAGGTATATCACGGTCGACAATTGCAATGTCGAGTTGCGTATGACTTAGGTGTCTCGCAATGGACATTCCGATAACACCAGAACCAACAATAAGTACGTCATGCATCTTTCAACCACTCCTTTCGTAGATGTTGAATTTGTTGTAAAGATGCGCTCATAAAATAAGAAATTGCACAAATTCCTGCAAAGCCATTTGGAAGCCGTTGTATCGTATCTTCAGTAATACCTCCTATGGCATAGACTGGAATCGGAACTTGTAACACGGCTTTGATTTCAGACATTGATCTAGGCTGCTGATTTGGCTTAGAAGCCGTGGTAAAGATATGACCATAAAAGACATAATCTAATTGATGTTTATAAGCTTGTTTCACCGAGTTAATAGTGTGCGTCGACATGCTTACTTCAACATCAGGATGTTGTGCTTTATAATCGAACGCTAATGTGTCCATTTCACGACAGTGCAAGCGTTTAAGTTTTAAGGATTCTAATAAGTCAACATCACTATGGATAATAATTTTGTTACTTGGAAAGCCAGCAGCGATTAATTTTTTTAAAAAGGAAAATAAATCATCACTAGACATAGGCGTACGAAAGAGTAAACCATCGATGCCTTTATTAATTTCAATGAAGTATTGTAAGTCTGCTTCTGTTAAATGTTTATAAGTTGTTATCGCAATAAAGATGTCTATCACCCCTAATAAATGAAAAAACGCTATCTCCTTAGTAGGAAATAGCGTTAGTATCTATGTAACGATATGTGTAAGCCACTTTCCTACGCCAGTACAAACTGGATCAGGTTCCAGGAATTATAAAGTTCTTTCTTTACTCTCAGCCTTAAACGAAGGCACTTCCAGTGGATAAATTATCTATTTAATTTTAAATAATGATGAGTAGCGTTTCATTTCAAGTTCATTCTACAATTTTTTTAAATGGAGTTCAAATTTTAATGAATATTGAGATTGCAAAGCGTAAATACGAATTTAGTGAATAAAGTAACCAACGATGTACAATTTAATAAAAGAACTTTCCAATAAGGACTTGAAAACGATTTCAAAAACTGGTAATATTATTAAAAATAAATGCTGAAACCTTATGATGGTAAGGGTTTTAAGGGAGTTATTTTTACAAATAGGGAGTCTCATGATTATATTAGACAACATATTTAGAATCAACAAATTAAAGGAAGTAGGAAAAAGAGGATATGGTACAAAGACAAAAGAAAAGTAGTGTTCGTTGGTTTTTCGCATTAGCATTTTTTATCATAGGTGTTATTGCTTACATGGATAGATCTAACATCTCATATATTGCCCCACAAATGATGGAAGATTTACATATGACAAAGCAACAATTTGGTCTATTAGCTTCATTCTTCTCATTAGGTTACGCGTTAATGCAAGTACCTTCTGGTATGTTAGCTGAGAAATTTGGACCTCGTAAGATGATTACAATCGCTTTAGTATGGTGGAGTGCTTTCACTATCTTTACAGGTATGATTAAACATCACGGTTTATTATATTTAGTGCGTTTCTTATTCGGTATTGGGGAAGCGCCAATGTATCCGTCAAACGCTGTGTTTAATGCAAACTGGTTCTCTAAAGATGAGAAAGGTAGAGCATCTAGTATGTTACTCGCTGGTTCTTATTTTGGACCTGTATTAGCGCCTGTGATTACTATTGCTATTGTAAATGCATTTAATTGGCAAGCTGTATTTTACATCTTCGGTGCTGTAGGTATTTTAATTGCAATACTATGGGGAATCATTGCGAAAGACTTACCAGAGCAACACCGTATGGTTAATGACGCTGAGAAACATTTCATTATGGAGAATCGTGACCTTGTTCAAACAAGTAAATCACTACCACCTTGGAATCAATTCTTCCGTCGTGTAAGTTTCTATGCGATTGCAGGTCAATACTTTGTAGTACAATTCGTTATTTCATTATTCTTAATTTGGTTACCAACTTATTTAACTGAACAATATCATGTTGAATTTAAAGACATGACGATTAGTTCATTACCTTGGTTTATCATGTTTATTTTAATTTTGTCTGCTGGTGCGATTTCAGATAAAATTTTACGCAGCGGACAATCAAGATTCGTTTCAAGAGGTTTAATTGCCATTGTTGGTTTCATCGTATTTGCAATTTCAATTTTCTTTTCAGTACATACTGAGAATTTATACGTAACGATTTTCTGGTTATCACTTGGCTTAGGTGGTATGGGTATATCAATGGGTATGAGCTGGGCAGCAGCTAATGACATTGGTAGAAACTTTGCCGGTACAGTATCTGGTTGGATGAACTTATGGGGTAACATTGGTGCATTATTAAGTCCATTCTTAGCTGGTGCGTTGGTTGCATCACTTGGTTGGACAATGACTTTCCAATTATTAATTATTCCAGCAGTCATCGCAGCAATTTTATGGTTGTTTGTATCACCAGACAAACCATTGATTAAAGATGAAAGTCGTGAATTAAAATAATTTCATATAAGCTAGGAAATCATTCCTAGAATCTAGCCAGTAAGTGGATTTTAATTAATTCATTTACTGGCTTATTTAATTATATTACTTGCTAAGTGCTTTGGAACATAGATTCACTAAATGTCTATTTTGAGGAAATATAATAAAATGTGTTTAAAGCTTAAAGTCACATTATTGTTTTATGTATGAATGAAAATGGTAAAATAGTATTAATTAATCACAAAATTGAGGGTGAAATGTATGATTATTATTAATGCCAAACTTAAAGTAAGTGAAGAACATCGTGAAGCCTATTTAGATTTAATGACGAACTTAGTTAAACATGCACGTGAAGAGGAAGGAAATACATTTTATAGCCACTATGAAGATGTAACTGAACGAAATACATTCGTAGTCGTAGAGAACTATAAAGATCAAGATGCGGTTGAAGCACACAACCACTCAGACCATTTTAAAGTGTTCAGCGAAAATATCGGCAAATATATTACAGAAAAACCAGTCATCGATGTTGCGGAAGCCAAATAATTAAAGAAATTTTCATAATAATATACATTACTAAGGTAGGATTTGAAATCTATGTCACAGATATAATTTCAATCCTACCTTTTTTGTAAATTAGACAATGGTCATCATATAACTTAATAAAAAGTGTTACCATTGAATATGTATGTTTTATAGAAAGGAAAGATAACATTGGGAAATGTTTTAAACTCACTTATCACATTTGACACAAGTAAAGTTGACCTGATGAAGGGTGTCAAACAAGGCTTGTTATTAATTATCCCAGCACTATTAGGTTATTTCCTAGGCAATTTTGCATTAGGATTGCTTGTATCGACTGGGACGTTGGCGCATATCTATGTGTTCAAAAGTTCACCCCGCTCAATGATTAGAACTGTTATCTTATGCTCATTGTCATTTGCAGTATGTATGATACTGGGCACACTTACAGTTACTGAGCCGATATTATATGGTGTAACATTATTATTAGTTACAGTCATCCCATATTACATCTTCAGTGCATTGAAGATTGCAGGACCATCTTCAACATTCTTTCTTGTAACGTTTTGTTTACCAAGTAACTTGCCAATAGCACCAAATGAAGCGTTATACCGTGGTTTAGCAATTCTTGTTGGTGGTGCGATTGCTACATTAGTAGTCATCTTGACAATACTTTTCCAAAAACAAAAAATCGAAAATAGAGCGATTAATTCGGACTTTAACATGATTAAAGAATTAATGCACAATTATAATGATGTCGATAAATTTAAAGAAAGTACAAAAACAGCGGTAACACAGTTTAAAAATTCAGATGAATTGTTAATCACTGCTACGGCTGGAGTGAACCAGAAATTGAGTCCGCGCTTTCAAAGACTGTTATTACTCCACACATCGGCACAGGGGTTATATTCAGAGTTATTGGAACTACATGAAAAAGGTATGCGCCCTATACCAAATGAATTAGTTGAAATGATGGATGTTGCGATACGAAATGCATATCGAACAACAGCCTCTCGTGAAAAGTGGGCAAAAGAAGTTCATGTAGATGAAGCATTTGATGATTTATTACAATATATCTTGAAAATTGATGAAATTACGAACTTAGATTCAAGTCAAATTGAACATGAAGCAAGTGTTCGTAAACCGTTATATAGTCAACGTATCATTCATAATTTAACATTAGATTCGATTGTATTTCGAAATACATTAATATACGCCGTCATTATGGCAGTAGCAATCTTTATTTCATTAGCCTTTAATATCCAAAAATCTTACTGGATACCATTAACAGCACATACAGTCTTATTAGGCATGACAACTCGACGTATGTTAGACCGTTCTGTTGCTCGTGGACTAGGTACTATCTTAGGAACACTTGTCTTATCAGCCATATTGTATTTCAATCCACACTTAATCATTGCCGTTATCATAATGGGTATTACAGCGATGGTCACTGAAACATTTGTAGGTTCAAACTATGCGTTCGCAGTTATATTTATCACAATCCAAGTTATATTATTAAATGGTTTAGCATCAGATAACCTTTCAATCTCAATTGCCTATACACGTATCTTTGATGTATTAATCGGTATAGCAATTGCAGTTGTTGGAATTCTTCTTATTAACCGTCAAACAGCGTCTGCCATGTTACCACGAACGATTGCAGAAGTGGTTCGTAAGGAAGCGGTCATCTTCCAATATTTATTCTCAGAGAATCACTACCAAGATGATTTACGTGAAAGAGATGAAAGTTTAGCACTTTCAGTGAAAATGAGTAACATGATTCAAATCAACAATTCAGCAAGTGATGAATTGTTCTCTAATCAAGAAGTAATTCGTTATTATTATCCAAGTATATTTGCCTTGGAAGAGATTAACTTTATGTTAATGCGTGCGATGCAAGATCATCAACGTCAACGTATTTCAGATCAGCAAATGGGAGAATACCTAGTTACTTTTGAAAATTTAGCGAAACATTTCGAACTTCAAAGCCGACTTGAAATTAATGAACTCTCCGATTTACCTCAATATAATTACATTAAATCGGCATTAATGAGACTACAAAATAATTGTGTGCATACACGTAAAGATATAGATGATGTTGAAAATGGTGTGGCGATTAAAGCATAGTCCAATAAGCAAGTTTCACTCTAAACGATAGTGGTAAAGCAAACTATCAAGTTAAAAAGGAGTTTGATAGGATGCCTTGGACGATGGATGATTATCCGAACACGTGGAAGAACTTCGATGAATTAGAACGTAAGAAAGCAATTGATATTGGTAATGCTATGTTAAAAGATGGTTATAAAGAAGGGGATGTTATACCGATTGCTACACAGCAAGCTAAAGATTGGTATAAAGATGCGACGAAAGATGAGCTAGATGAATTAAAACATAAACACATTACCCAACACAAAAAAGATCAATCTGCAAATCCAAAACTAAATGACGAAAATGTACATGTCTATTTCGAAGATGATGAATGGAAAGTGAAAACAGAAGGTGCGAAACAAGCGTCTGATACGTTTGAGATGAAAGCAGAGGCCACTAAACGCGCACAAGACATCGCTGATAATCGTGGTACAAAAGTCATCGAACATAATAAGAATGAATCATCATAATTAATAGTTGCAAACCTTTATGTCTAGACGCATTGTTCAATATAAAGGTTTGCATTTTTAATTATAAATTTAATTGTTAAAAATAATGTGAAATCAAAGAGTATTATTTTTAGTTCATTTTGCAATTCGCTATAATATACAGTGATGATTAAGGAGGAAATACTATGTATGTAGAAAGAAAACCATCATTGTATATAGAAGAATTACGAAGTGAATTTAAAGATAACTTACATCATTTTAAAGATGGAGACGAAGCCTTTGATAGACTTATTGGCTTCGTAGAACTGGACCACTTATACTCCTCAGCCTTAAAAGAAATCAGTACAAAATTAGATATTCTAGATGACAACTTTAATCACGTTTATAAACACAACCCTATTCACCATATGGAACGCCGTGTGAAAGAAATGAACAGCTTAATTAAAAAGTTGCACCGCAAACAACTAGATATTAGTGCAGAAAGTGCTCGTGAACATATATTAGATATTGCAGGTATTCGCGTTGTTTGTAACTATTTAGAGGATATTTATGTCATTGAAAAGATGCTATTAAAACAAGAGGATGTCAAACTTCTAAAACGTAAAGACTATATTAAAAATCCAAAAGACAACGGCTATCGAAGCTTACATATTGTTGTGTCTATCCCAGTATTCTTATCAAATAAAGTTGAAAAGCTTCCAGTGGAGATTCAAATTAGAACCATTGGTATGGATATGTGGGCATGTCTAGAGCATAAAATTCGCTATAAAAATAATGCGAGTACGGATGATTATAGTGATATGTTAAAAGACTGTGCACTTGAAATTGCAGATGTAGAATCTAAAATGCAATCAATTCATTCTGCTATTTCAGATAATAACTAAAATGATTAGTTTAAAGTATAACTTGATGAATTGTACGTAACTTGCAACACTTCTATAAGTTATACTTTTTAATTTGCCTCTGTTTTGATAATTTTGTGATAAAATAATAATTTAGTAATATAGCAATTTTTGAGGTTGATTATGAACAGAAAACATTTCAAAACACAAATTTATCAATTGAAAAATTATCATAACGAACAAGTCGAAGTGGCATTTGCCGGGAATCAAACTTCAAATAGGGCAATTGTCTTCTTACATGGGGCAATCATGACCTACCGCATTATGACGATGTTTGAACCGTACTTTAGAGAATATAAGATGATCTATATTAACTGTCCAAGCCGTGGTAAAAGCTCAAGTATCGATCGCAATAATCACACATTAGATGATTACTCTGAACGAATTGAAGACGTTTTGGAACAAATTGTGGCTCTACGTCAAATCGGACTGATGAGTCCAAATATTGAGATTAAGCAACCTTAGGTTGTTTAATCTCTTTTTTTGTTGTTGAGGCAAATAGTCGCGAAGTTATAATAATTCGATTATGCAAATTATCATAATTTCTATAACCAAAAGATACCCTTTTAATGAGTTT
>NZ_QJSN01000015.1:0-1908 GCF_003217445.1 Staphylococcus sp. AtHG25
CAAGTGAAGAAAATACAGAAGATGTAAGAACAAAAGAAGCGCCATCAAGTAAAGAAAATACAGAAGATGTAAGAACAAAAGAAGCGCCATCAAGTAAAGAAAATACAGAAGATGTAAGAACAAAAGAAGCGCCATCAAGTGAAGAAAACACAGAAGAAGCAACAACAAAAGAAGCCCCATCAAGTGAAGAAAACACAGAAGAAGCAACAACAGCAGAAGAAACAAATAAAGTAGAAACAGAAGAAGCGCCAACAGCAGAAGAAACAAACAAAGCAGCAACAGAAGAAACAAACAAAGTAGAAACAGAAGAAGCACCAGCAGTTGAAGAAACAAATGCTAAGAGCAATTCAAATGCTCAACCAGCAGAAACTGAGAGAACTCACGTTGTAGATACAGTTGCTAAAGATTTATATAATAAATCTGAAGTTACAGAAGCAGAGAAAGCTGAAATTGAAAAAGTATTACCAAAAGATATTTCAAATTTATCTAATGAAGAAATTAAAAAAATAGCTTTAAGTGAAGCACTTAAAGAAACAGCTAACAAAGAAAACGCACAACCAAGAGCAACATTCCGTTCAGTAAGCAGCAATGCTAGAACAACAAATGTTAACTATTCAGCAACAGCATTAAGAGCAGCTGCACAAGACACAGTTACTAAAAAAGGAACGGGTAACTTTAAAGAATATGGAGATATAATCCATAAAACGTATAAAGAAGAATTCCCTAAAGAAGATAAGCTAACTGCATTCAATACAAATTTCAATCCTAATACAGGAACTAAAGGCGCATTAGAATATAATGATAAAATAGATTTTAATAAAGACTTTACAATTACTGTTCCAGTAGCAAACAACAACCAAGGTAATACAACAGGAGCAGATGGCTGGGGCTTCATGTTTACTCAAGGGAATGGCCAAGACTTCTTAAACCAAGGTGGTATTTTAAGAGACAAAGGTATGGCAAATGCATCTGGTTTTAAAATTGATACGGCATATAATAATGTTAATGGTAAAGTCGATAAACTCGATGCAGATAAAACAAACAATCTAAGTCAAATTGGCGCAGCAAAAGTTGGTTACGGTACATTTGTTAAAAATGGTGCAGATGGTATGACTAACCAAGTTGGTCAAAATGCCCTAAATACAAAAGATAAACCTGTAAATAAAATAATTTATGCAGATAATACAACTAATCATCTTGATGGTAATTTCCATGGCCAAAGATTAAATGATGTAGTATTAAATTATGATGCAGCAACAAGTACAGTAACTGCTACATATGCAGGAAAAACATGGAAAGCTACTACAGATGATTTAGGAATTGATAAATCACAAAAATATAATTTCTTAATTACTTCAAGTCATATGCAAAATAGATATTCTGATGGAATTATGAGAACAAATCTTGAAGGTGTAACAATTACAACGCCTCAAGCTGATTTAATTGATGATGTGGAAGTAACGAAACAACCAATTCCTCATAAAACTATTCGTGAGTTTGATCCAACTCTAGAACCAGGCTCACCTGATGTTATTGTACAAAAAGGTGAAGATGGAGAATCAACAACAACTACACCAACTAAAGTTGACCCTGATACAGGAGATGTAGTTGAACGTGGTGAACCAACAACAGAAGTTACAAAAAATGCAGTTGACGAGATTGTACACTTTGCACCTGAAAAAGTACCACAAGGCCATAAAGATGTATTCGATCCAGAAGCACCTAAAGATAGCGTAGAAGAAATTCCTGGTAAACCTGGAGTTAAAAATCCAGATACAAAAGAAGAGATAACACTTCCGGTGGATGACGTAACAAAATACGGTCCAGTCGATGGCGATCCGATTGTAGATAAAGAAGAGATTCCGTATGAAACAAAACGTGAATTTGATAAAGATCTAGCGCCTGGTA
>NZ_QJSN01000015.1:1999-46458 GCF_003217445.1 Staphylococcus sp. AtHG25
TGACGTAACAAAATACGGTCCAGTCGATGGCGATCCGATTGTAGATAAAGAAGAGATTCCGTATGAAACAAAACGTGAATTTGATAAAGATCTAGCGCCTGGTACAGAGAAAGTTGTACAAAAAGGTGAAAATGGAGAAAAAACAATCACAACACCAACAACGAAAAATCCATTAACAAACGAAATAGTGGATAAAGGTACACCAACAGAAGAAATCACAAAAGAAGCAGTGGATGAAATCGTACATTATGGTGGCGAAGAAATTAAACCAGGCCATAAAGATGAATTTGATCCAAACGCACCGAAAGGTAGCAAAGAGGATGTACCAGGTAAACCAGGTATCAAAAATCCAGAAACAGGAGAAACTGTAACACCTCCAGTGGATGGCGTAACAAAATACGGTCCAGTCGATGGCGATCCGATTGTAGATAAAGAAGAGATTCCGTATGAAACAAAACGTGAATTTGATAAAGATCTAGCGCCTGGTACAGAGAAAGTTGTACAAAAAGGTGAAAATGGAGAAAAAACAATCACAACACCAACAACGAAAAATCCATTAACAAACGAAATAGTGGATAAAGGTACACCAACAGAAGAAATCACAAAAGAAGCAGTGGATGAAATCGTACATTATGGTGGCGAAGAAGTACCACAAGGCCATAAAGATGTATTCGATCCAGAAGCACCTAAAGATAGCGTAGAAGAAATTCCTGGTAAACCTGGAGTTAAAAATCCAGATACAAAAGAAGAGGTAACACCTCCGGTGGATGACGTAACAAAATACGGTCCAGTCGATGGCAATCCGATTGTAGATAAAGAAGAGATTCCGTATGAAACAAAACGTAAATTTAATCCAGATTTAGCACCTGGTACAGAAGAAGTCGTACAAAAAGGTGAAAATGGAGAAAAAACAATTACAACACCAACTACGAAAAATCCATTAACAGGAGAAAAAGTAGGCGAAGGTGAACCAACAGAAGAAATCACAAAAGAACCAATTGATGAAATAATTGAGTATGGTCCAGACGCAGACGCTGACGCAGATGCAGATGCTGATTCAGATGCAGACGCTGACGCAGATGCAGATGCTGATTCAGATGCAGACGCAGATGCAGATGCAGACGCTGACTCAGATGCAGACGCTGACTCAGATGCAGACTCAGATGCAGACGCAGATGCAGATTCAGATGCAGACGCTGACTCAGATGCTGATTCAGATTCAGATTCAGATGCAGATGCAGATGCAGACGCTGACTCAGATGCAGACGCTGATTCAGATGCAGACTCAGATGCAGATGCTGACTCAGATGCAGACGCTGACTCAGATGCAGACGCAGATTCAGATGCAGATGCAGATTCAGATGCAGACGCTGATTCAGATGCAGACGCTGATTCAGATGCAGATGCTGACTCAGATGCAGACGCTGACTCAGATGCAGACGCTGACTCAGATGCAGATTCAGATGCAGACGCTGACTCAGATGCAGATGCAGATTCAGATGCAGACGCTGACTCAGATGCAGACGCAGATTCAGATTCAGATGCAGACGCAGATTCAGATGCAGACTCAGATGCAGATGCAGACTCAGATGCAGACGCTGACTCAGATGCAGATGCTGATTCAGATGCAGACGCTGACTCAGATTCAGATGCAGACTCAGATGCAGATGCAGACTCAGATGCAGACGCTGATTCAGATGCAGACGCAGATTCAGATGCAGATGCTGATTCAGATGCTGATTCAGATGCAGATGCTGACTCAGATGCAGATGCTGATTCAGATGCAGATGCTGATTCAGATGCAGATGCAGATGCTGATTCAGATGCAGATGCTGACTCAGATGCAGACGCTGATTCAGATTCAGATGCAGACGCTGACTCAGATGCAGATGCTGATTCAGATGCAGATGCTGACTCAGATGCAGACTCAGATGCAGACTCAGATGCAGACGCTGATTCAGATGCAGATGCTGACTCAGATGCAGACGCTGATTCAGATGCAGATGCTGACTCAGATGCAGACGCTGACTCAGATGCAGATTCAGATGCAGACGCTGACTCAGATGCAGACGCTGACTCAGATGCAGACGCAGATGCAGACGCAGATTCAGATGCAGACGCAGATTCAGATGCAGACGCAGATTCAGATGCAGACGCTGACTCAGATGCAGACGCTGACTCAGATGCAGACGCAGATTCAGATGCAGACGCTGACTCAGATGCAGACGCAGATTCAGATGCAGACGCTGATTCAGATGCAGATGCTGACTCAGATGCAGATTCAGATGCAGATGCTGACTCAGATGCAGACGCTGACTCAGATGCAGACGCAGATTCAGATGCAGACGCTGATTCAGATGCAGATGCTGATTCAGATGCAGACGCTGACTCAGATGCAGACGCAGATTCAGATGCAGACGCAGATTCAGATGCTGATTCAGATGCTGATTCAGATGCAGATTCAGATGCAGATGCAGATTCAGATGCAGACGCTGACTCAGATGCAGATGCAGATGCAGACGCTGACTCAGATGCAGACGCTGACTCAGATGCAGACGCTGACTCAGATGCAGACGCAGATGCAGATTCAGATGCAGACGCTGATTCAGATGCAGATGCTGACTCAGATGCAGATGCTGACTCAGATGCAGATGCAGATGCAGACAAAGGTCATAATAACAAAGCAGATAAATCAAATAATAACGAATTACCTAATACTGGTAATAATGATCAAAATAATGGCACATTATTTGGTTCATTATTTGCTGCACTTGGAGGATTACTCTTAGTTGGCAGACGTCGTAAAAACGAAAATAATGAAGAAAAATAATAGTTAGACTTCATATTTACACAATGAAATTTAAAACCAGGCCCTTCATGGCCTGGTTTTATTTTAAATACTATGATATGGATTGATAGAAATAAGATAAATAGTTATAAATAAGGAGGAAACTATGGAATTTGAATATAAACTAGAAAAATTATTAACTAAAGTAAATAATAAAACGAAAATTAATAATTATGTTTTTTTAAGTTTGGGTGCCCCTAATATCAAAGCCCAAGTTAAACTATTCAAAAAAACGAATTATCTTAAACAAAATATTTCGAAATTAGCACTTAAATTTAAAAAGAAAACAGGTCAGTTTCCAGAATGGATTAAATTAGATATTGTTACATCCACTGAAAAGGTTCAATTTAATGAATTGAAAAAAGCGTTGATTAATACACGACGAAATTATGTGGATTTTGGTATCGCATTTGATAGTCTATGGAATTTAGTCGTTTTACCTGAAGAAATTAATGCGAATGCTTTTATTCGACCAGATAATACAACTAAAGAACTATTTCTTTCTGATAAAAATATTAATAATTATTTACGTAAATACACGACTAACAAAAAGGCGTTTTCAAGTGAATTTTATAACGGAAAAGAAGTTGTTAAATTTTATACACAAGGCTTCTTTATAGATAATGAAGAAGTATATGAACTATACGACAATGGTTATAGAAAAGGTTTAAGAAAAGTAGCTCATTTGGAGAGTGAAATTGATCAATTAATTGAAAGCAGCACTCATTTCTTACAAAATATGTTGTTAGATAATGGTAAATATATTTATGGGTATTTCCCACATTTTGATAATGAAATTGGGTTCTATAATATACTAAGACATTCATCTTCTACATATGCCTTAATAGAGGGACTAGCATATTTAGGTGAAAGTTTGCAACCTGTTGAAAAAGCAATTGATTATGTTATTTCAAATCAATTACTTGAAGTTGAAGATAAAGCGTATGTCTATGATGATACGGAAGACACTAATGAAATTAAATTGGGACAAAATGCTTCATTTATATTCGCTGTATGTGAATATTTGAAATATGAGAATAACCCTAAATATCTTGAAGCTGCTCAAAAAGTAGCGAACGGTATTCTTTCAATGATTGATGAAGATACATATGAAACGACGCACTTATTGAATTATCCTGATTTAAGTGTTAAAGAAAAATTCAGAATCATTTATTATGATGGCGAAGCAGCTCTTGCTTTGTTGAGACTATATCAAAGAGATAAAAATGATTTATGGTTGAAAACTGTAGAAAATTTAATGGATCGTTTCATTGAAAAAAAATATTGGCAATATCATGATCACTGGTTAGGTTATTGTACAAATGAATTAGTTCAAATTAACCCTCAAGAAAAATATTTTGAATTTGGAATAAAAAATGTGAATACGTATCTAGATTATATTAAAAATCGGGAAACTACTTTCCCAACATTCTTGGAAATGTTAATGGCAACTTATAAATTAATACAGAAAGCTAAGGCAACAGGTTTCGAACATATCGTTCATCATTTAATAGATGAGCAACGACTGATTGATGTGATTTATACAAGGGCAGAGTATCAACGTGTTGGATTTTTCTATCCAGAAGTAGCAATGTATTTTAAAAATCCAAGTCGTATTTTGGGTAGTTTCTTTATCAAACATCATGGATATCGAGTCAGAATTGATGATATTGAACATTATGTTTCAGGTTATGTTCAATTTCAAAAAGCTTTTAAAAAATAAAATATACCCCTTATATTTAGTGAACACATACACTAAATATAAGGGGTATTATTTATTTTCTATATTTTAGTCTTGCGAAAGCATCGTGTTGGTGAATGGATTCTTCGTTTCGACATTCAATGTCAAAGCCATCAATCCAGTCAAAATCTACTAAATCTGCAGCAATTAAACGAATTAAATCTTCAACGAAACGTGGATTTTCATATGCACGTTCTGTTACGCGTTTTTCATCTGGACGTTTTAAAATTGGATAAAGAATAGAGCTTGCATTTGCTTCCATTGCATCTAAAATCTTTTCTTTGTAATCATCTATCATTTCAGAATTTTTATCTAAATACACTTTTACTGTTACAACACCGCGTTGATTATGAGCAGAGTATTCGCTAATTTCTTTAGAGCAAGGACAAAGTGTCGTTACAGTAGCTGTGATGGTAAGTTCTTTACGCGTTACTTGATCTTTATGAATTGCTAAACCGTAAGTAACATCAGCATTACCTACTGCTTTGATATGAGTTACAGGACTATAACGATCAAAGAACCATTTACCTGAAACGTCTACCCCCGCAGCATTTTGTTTCATATTGTCTTGTAATGTACGTAATACTTGATATAGTGTATCGAAATCAAGTTCTAAACCATTATTATAATGTTTCTCAACACTTTCTAAGATACGACTCATGTTAATACCTTTTTCATCTTTATTTAAGCTTGTTGAGAAACTAAATGTACCTGCTGTTTGAAATTGATCAATTTTAACAGGATATACTAAATTTTTAATACCCACTTCTTCAATTTCAAACAAGAAGTTTTTATGTGTACTTTGTAAGTCAGTCATTTCATTTTTAGTTGTAGGTTTTGTACCTTTGATAGGGTCTACTGAACCAAAATGTTTCCAGCGACCTTCTCGAGTAGATAAATCAAATTCAGTCATTCGTTTATTGTACCTCCTCTAATTATTTTAATTGTCGAAACGATACGTCCAATAAGGTTCGACTTCTAGAAAACTTTGTGTTTCTCCGTCAACTTCAGGGCTAGCTAATTGTTTTAAGAAAGGACCTGTTTGAGATTTATGAGCTTCAAACGCCTTTAATTTAATCTCTTTATATTGACTAATGTCATTTAATATATCAGGTTCTCCTAAAATATCCGGTGCATCATTACTGAATGCTACGAGTTGAAGTCTTGGACGCTCTTCTTTAGGCATACGTCCTACTGTTCTTACGACAGCTTCAGCTGTTGCTTCATGGTCTGGATGTACAGCAAATTTTGGATAAAATGAAATAATCACTGATGGATTTGTCTCCTCAATCAATGTTTTTACCATATCATCCATTTGCTCATGTGGCTCAAATTCTACTGTTTTATCTCTTAAACCCATTTTACGTAAATCAGTAATACCAATCACTTTCATAGCATCTTCTAATTCTTTTTCGCGAATATAAGGTAGTGACTCTCTTGTAGCAAAAGGGGGATTGCCTAAATTACGTCCCATTTGTCCTAATGTGAGACAGGCATAAGTGACAGGCACCCCGTTTTCGATATAACTTGCGATTGTCCCAGCAGATGAGAAGGTTTCATCATCGGGATGTGGAAATATCATTAGTACATGTCTTTCATCTTTCATGAATCTTCCTCCTCTATACTGTGAATGGCTGTTCACTGATTTCAATCGTTGCAGCCAATTGTCCTTCGTAATTAAATCCAGCTATTAAAAATTCATTATTATCATTGATTTCATAGTGAGTCAGGCCTTGCACATATACCCAACCGCCATCACGAAGTTTCAATCCAACACGAAATGGATCTTTGTCTCCGCCCTTTAGTTGCGCATGTTCATATGTGACTTGTATATTTCGTAAAAACGTACCTGCATTAAACACACGTTGATCAAAATGGTTAGCATATGCACCATTCGTCGTTTCAACATGCAAATAGACAGGTTTGTTTTCAAATGTAGTTAATAATCGTTGTACTTCTTCAGCTTTAATGGGTTCCAACACGTTCACTCCTTGCAACCATACAATGTGTGTATCTATCTATTTTACTAAAAAGAACGACTGAATTGTATATCTATGCTCAATTTATTTATAAATGAAGGAAAATAATTCGAAGTGATTTAAATGTTTAAAAATATTTAACACGGGTATCTATACTACTATGAATATGATACGAAAGGATGTTTGTAATGGAATTACAATTAGCAATCGATTTATTAAATAAAGAAGAAGCAGCAAAATTAGCTAAAAAAGTTGAAGAATATGTGGATATCGTAGAAATTGGTACACCTATCGTTATTAATGAAGGATTACCAGCTGTTCAACATTTAAATGAAAATATCAATAATGCGAAAGTGTTAGCTGATTTAAAAATTATGGATGCAGCAGACTATGAAGTAAGCCAAGCTATTAAATTTGGCGCAGATGTTGTGACTATCTTAGGTGTTGCAGAAGATGCTTCAATTAAAGGTGCGGTTGAAGAAGCACATAAACATGGTAAACAATTGTTAGTTGATATGATTGCTGTACAAGATTTAGAAAAACGTGCGAAAGAATTAGATGAAATGGGCGCTGATTATATCGCTGTTCATACTGGTTATGATTTACAAGCTGAAGGACAATCTCCATTAGAAAGCTTACGTACAGTTAAATCAGTCATTAAAAATTCTAAAGTAGCCGTAGCTGGTGGTATTAAACCTGAAACAATTAAAGACATTGTAGCAGAAGAACCTGACTTAGTTATTGTTGGTGGCGGTATTGCTAACGCAGATGATCCTGTAGAAGCAGCTAAACAATGTCGTGAAGCGATTGAAGGTAAATAAAATGCCAACTTTTAATAATTACCATTTAATATTAGAAGAGATTAATCATACGTTATCTCATCTAGATGATAATGATTATGGACGTTTTGCAAATGAAGTTGTTGGCGCATCTCGTATCTTTACAGCTGGTAAAGGTCGCTCTGGATATGTTGCTAATAGCTTTGCAATGCGTTTGAACCAACTAGGAAAAGATGCATCTGCAATAGGTGAAGCAACAACGCCATCTATTAAAGAGCATGATTTATTAATGATTATTTCCGGTTCTGGATCAACAGAACACCTAAGATTATTGGCTGAAAAGGCACATTCAGTTGGTGCTAAAATTGCTTTAATAACAACTAAAAAAGAATCTAAAATTGGCGATGTCGCTGATACAGTGATTGCTTTACCTGCAGGAACTAAACATGAAGCAGAAGGCTCTGAACAGCCGTTAGGTAGTCTATTTGAACAATCTTCACTCATCTTTTTAGATAGTGTCGTGATTGGATTAATGGATGCCTTTAATATTAATGAAGAAGCAATGCAAGACAATCATGCTAATTTAGAATAAATTAGTATGATTAAGAGAGTAGGGATTTCTAATTTAGAAATCCCTATTTTTGTGTATCATTTTAATAAAATCAACCATAAATATATATACAATAAAAAAAGATATATAATAAATAGTGAATTATGGAATTGTAAAAATGTAATAATTTAATGATTAAGATGCATAATACATATTATGTTAAAATATACCAATTACATTAAATATTAATGACACATTTTAATTTTATAAGGTAGGAATTTTATGATGGTGTTTAATAAAAAGCGTATTGAGGAGATATTAGAAGGTCATTGGGTGAATGAACCTTCAGAAAGCTGGCAAGTTAATAATGTTGTAGCAAGTTATGATCAAGCACGTGAAGATTATCGTCATCAACGACAATTATTATTTATTGCAATAGATAATGATACTTGGAATACGCATATCAAAGATACAGAAGATTAGAGTGATACGCATAATACCATTTTACATGTTTTGCCATATATTTCAGGTATTATCGTAAAAACTCCAATTCCTCAGCTTAATGAAGACATTCTTCAATTCGTGGTACAAGATACTTATGATGCACTAAATAAATTAGTACTTACTTCATATGATACGTCTGATGCTACTTTAATCGCTACTGTTGGTACGAATAATAAGGGCATTTATGTGATTAATGCATTATTTGAAGAACTACTATTAAAAAATAAGAATCAAATAGTAATTAAGAAAAAAGAGCTTGTAAGTCTTAACATGTTAATAGCTTTAGCAAGTACATCTGAACACACAGAGTATATTATTTCTAATGCAAGCAATCGTGCATTAATATCAAATCCACAGCAATTTGATAAGTATATTCCAGATATTTCTATTATTTCTTCTATAGAAGAAACAAAAAATCAAACAATAGATAATAATGTAGAATTATACACTTGACTCCTTGAAAATATGTTTGTTGATAGCATTGTTGTTTTAGATGGTGATAGTGAGGGTGTTGAAAAAATTTATTCTAAAATAGAAAGATTAAAATTAAATAAAATTACTTATGGAATTATTCCTAATTCAGATGTTTTTATTATGAGAAATAGGCAGTTAGGAGAATATTCACAAATTAAAGCAAAGATTATAGGAGAAAATTTAGATTTTCAAACTAAACTAACGGTCTAGATAATTTACGGTACATACTTAGTGGGCTTGCCACTCTAAAAATATTACATATACCTCTTTATATGGTAGTAAATCATTTGAAAAATTTTATACCATTAGAAGATCATCAACAAGCTACTCAGTACAACGCATTTAATGGAGATATTTATAATATTGTAGACAGCGATGCTCTACCAACTATAGAGGGAATGGTTGATTTATTAAGCATGTTACATAAACAACGTATTATTTCAAATGGGAGAACTATTGTCATTATTGGGGGTATTTCCGGACTAACTATGGAAAATGAAGAGAGTCAATATCAAGTATTAGCAGAAGAAATACTTCAATCTGATATTGATTTAGTCATTGGATTTGGGGAGGAAATGTCATACTGCTTAAAATATTTGCCTGAAATAAAAGTAGTAGGGGTATATACATCTGTTAATCAATTGGCACAAGTAACAGCGGCTATTTTAAAAAATGAGGATAATATTTTAATTAAAGGTAATGAGTCTTCAAAAGAATGGTCATTATTACAAGATTTAATTATTAAATATGCGACACAGCCTATTGAACCTTTAAATATTAAAGATGTTATGCCTCCTAGTGAGGGATATGGTGCAGCGACTTTTAATATGAAAACAGGAGAAAAGGTTGCTCAATATGGTAATCAATATGTGACTCAAAATCAAAGTGCAGGTAATTTATTAATTATACATCGTGTATTAAACTTATTATTTACTGAAAAATTAAACCGAAGTCAAACCTTCACACCAGATCCAGATAATGAAGCAATTACTGCAAGCCAACTAAAAAATGCTATTCCTCTTAAAAAAATGACGAAGTTACTTTGGAACACCTTTTATCAGCAGCAATCATTAATGACGCTTCTAATGCATTAATTATGTTGGCAAATAGTGTATTAGGTCTAGTGAAAATGGTTAAAAGCATAGTAAATGATTTAGGTATAAACAGTTCTATTGCAGAAAATATTACTGGTGAACCAGTAGAAGGTAGACTTCAAAAATTAACTTTAGATAACTTGTTTATGATAGGTAACTTATTGTTTACGAATTATCCAGCTGTAAGAGATATACTATCTCTTTCTAGTTATACATTTAAAAATGGCACATATAGAACAAAAAGTAATTTATATGATTATGGATTAATTACGCATGGATTATTCTATGGTGTCAATGATTCTATTGGTATTGTTCGTTCAAAAATTAATGGAGAAACCTATATTACTGTTGCTTTAGGAATTAGAAGTGCATTCCATAGAGATGCTATGATATATCAAACATTATCTAAAATAATGAATTCTGATATTCAAAAAACAAAATTAGAAAATATTAGAAAAATAAGAAAATCGACTTATAAAATAAATTTATTAGACGATACTTATTTTACTGATTCATATGTGAATCGTACAAATGATGAAAGCTTAAATAACTTTTTAATACATGGGACTCCATCGCATAGTTTTAAGGAGATTAGACCATTACTAGAAGGAGCGGACTTCAATATATGTATGTTAGAAACACCAATATTTAATATTGAAAACACATGCTTAGAGCAGCGTTTAAAAGATGTAAGATATTCTAATGAAAAAATACGCTTGAAATATTAAAACAAGAGGATATTGATTTAGTTTCATTAGCAAGTCCACATATACTGGATAGTGAAGAAAAATTAGATTGTACGTTAGAGTTATTAGAAGCATATGATATCTATAATATTAGTTCAAAAAATAAACAGATTGATGCTGAAAACCCATTCGTTATTTATGTTAATAATCAAAGGTATATGATTTTTAATGCGCACTTTTATCAGTCTGATAATTATTGTTTTTTAGTCGTTATGCTATAATAAATGAGAATGGTATTGCATGTTTAAATTCATTTATCTATGAGCGGATGAGCATAGCAAAACGAGAAGATGAAACAACCAAAATCATCGTTATTGCTCATTGAGGAGTAAAAACCCAGACTAATGAAAATGATATAAGACAACATATTCTTGCTCAAAGATTAAGTAAAGCAGGCGCAGATATTATCATTGGACATGGTGGTCGTGATATGAAAGGTATTGAATAAATAAACCAAACAACAGTGCTTTATGATATAGGTGTGTGTATCTTTAATAGTGATGATGATACAAGAGAAACTATACAACCTCCGTATAGTTTAATAACGCAAGTTAATGTGAATCCTAATCATACAATTGAATTGAAACTTTATCCGATTTATACGAATAATCATGCAACACTATGCCAACCAAGATTTGTTGACAAAAAAGATTTAATCATTGTTATACTCTACTGAAAAAATACGGAATGTTACCTAATATATCTATGAACATGACAATCAATACTATTTTAATATTTTTATATAAATAAATTATAAAATTTAGAGAGGAGAGAACTTATGATTTATGATAAAGAACGAATTGAACAATTACTAGAAGGTTACTGGTATCGAGAACCAAAAGAAGAGTGGTACGTTGATAATATAGATATTAATAAACAACAAATGATGAAATATTGTCAAAAAGGTTATAAAACTTTATTTATAGCTATTGATTCAGAAACATGGCATAAAGGATCTGGAAATACTGGCGTTTATGCTGGATGGGAAGATACACATAACAATTTAGAAGAATACAAATATTTTATGAGTGGCGTAATAGCCAGTAGACCGATTGAATATTTAGATGAAGATATTCCACAATTTATTATGAAAGATACCTATAGTGCAATAAAAAAACTAGGGGAATTTTCATTTTCCTTATTTAAAGGAAAAATGATAGGAATTACTGGTACCGCTGGTAAATCTACATGTAAAACTTTACTAAATGAATTGTTAGAAGTGAATCATACAGTTAATTCCACTAGAGGGAATCATAATACAAGAACTGGAGTGCCTCTTACGGTTGCTAATGCGATTAACAACCCTGATTATTTAGTTCTTGAAATGGCAATATCGAGTTTATGGATGAAAAGCGGAGGAATAGCAAAAACATATATTCCAGATTTAGCATTAATAACGTCAATAGATGGTGGACAAAATAAAACACCATATGAAACAGCTATTCTAAAGTCTAAAATCGCTGAAGGTATGCATCATAATGGGAAAGTAATATTAAATAGAGATATGAATGAATATTTCACTGTTAAAAGTACGATAGAAAAATATAATAAGAATATAGTGACTTATGGTTTTAATAATGAGTCAGACTCGATTATTGAAAGGTTTGAGGAGTATAAAGACTATACTCATGTTGAAGCTTCTATATTAGGTGAACCAGTATCATTTAACACTTTTCTATCTGGTAAAGCAATGATTGAGAATATTATTGGTGTTTTGACGATAATAAAATTATTAGATATCCCACTTGAAAGTATTATGTATAAATTAGAAAATTATCAACCTAACAATGGTGTACAAAATTTTGAGCATTACAAAAAAAATAATAGTGTTACATATACGTTAATTAATGATTCATGGAATGCAATGGGAATATCAATGCTTGAAGGTATTAAAGTTTTAAAAACTAAATCTCGTTTTTATAAAGGTAAAACTATTGCGATTTTAGGTAGAATAATTGGATTAGATAAGAATGAAAAAGAAGCAAAACGCCAACATGAGCTTATTGCGGAAGAACTAATTAATTCAAATATTGATTTAGTTTATGGGCATGGTAAAGAAATGAAGTATACTATGAAAAAATTACCTAAACGTATGATAGGTGGATATTATGAAAGTGCAGAGCTACTAGCATACGAAGTTGCTAATATTATAGAAGATGATGATTTAATATTAATTAAAGGATCAGTAAGAAATAGTAATTTTAAAAATGTAAAAAAACATCTCATTTTATATGCTAATTCAAATACTACCCATAAAGTTAATGCACATAAAGGTTCTAGTAAAGGTTACGGAGTAGCAACTTTTAGTGTAAAAACAAATGAGAAAGTTGCTTATATCGGGAATCAAGATGTAATTCAAAACCAAGGATTAGGTGGTATTTTAATTATTCATCATGTTCTTGATTTAATTTTCTCAAAAAAATTATCACTTAGTGATATATATAAGCCTGACAAACAAGCAATTAGAGAAAGTAAAAAGCCAAGGTCAATTCCATTAAATGAAAAAGATGAAATTACTTTAAATCAACTATTGACTTCAGCTATTGTTACTGCCTCGCCGAATGCTATTTTAATGCTAGCAAATACAGTTATAGGAAGTAATAGTGGTAGTTTGAAATATATAAAAGAAACTACTAAAGAAATAGGAGCAAATCCGAGAAGTGCACTGAATATAACGGGAAGAAGAATAAGTAATAAGATACAAGAATTAAGTTTGAATGATTTATATTTAGCAAGTAAATTATTATTTAATAAATATCCTTTTATTAAAGATATGCTAACAAAAAATAATTATGTGTTCAAAGATAAGTTTTATAAATCTGAATCTAATTTGTTTAATTATGGAATGATTACGCATGGTTTCTTCTACGGTCAAGATCACTCTATCGGTACAGTATTGTCTAAAATAAATGGTGAAGAATATATTACAGTCGTGTTAGGTGCTAAAGATGCGTTTCATAGAGATGAATTAATTTATAATTCAATTATGCAAGTTATACAGGGAAATCCTAAACATACTAAACGTGATTCGATTCGTAAGAAACGTAAATCACCATTTGAAATGAACATTATCGGGGATACTTATTTTGGTGAGTATTACACTAAAAAACGCCAAGCAAAAGATATCGATGATGCATTAACATCTAAAGGTCGACATTACAGTTTTGATGGTATTCGTGATTTCTTAAAAACAGGAGATTTTAATATATGTAATTTCGAGGCAGCGATTTCTGATGATGATAATGCTTATTTAAGACAACGTAAACCTTATGTTTTACATGCTTCTGAGGAAGAAACAGCTCGTGCTTTAAAAAAAGAATATATTCATTTAGCCACGCTTGCTAATAATCATTTAATGGACTGTAACGTAGAAGGATTAAACCGAACAATTAAACAGTTTGAAGCAGAGAACCTATATACAATAGGTGCTGGAAATACTCAAGAAGAAGCAGAAAAGCCTTTTGTACTTAACTATAATGGTCAAAAATATACAATATTTAATGCATATTGGTATCGACGTCCTATGTATAGAGAATACGATTTTTATGCAATAGGAAATAAACCCGGTGTTGCTTGTATTAATCCTTCTTTGTATAAGCAAATTTCTAAAGTGAAAGAAGAAGGTGCTAAAGTGATTGTCATTGCTCACTGGGGTGTCGACTTTAGTAAAGTTCAGATAAAACAACGGGAATATGCACAGTTATTAGAAGAAGCGGGAGCAGATTTAATTATTGGTCACGGTGCACATATGATGCAAAGTATTGAGAAAATTAATGGAACTACTGTAGTGTATAGTATCGGCAACGGAATATTCAATAGTAATGGAGAATATGATCAACGTTTTGTACCTCCATACAGTTTTATTGCACGTCTTACTATCACTCCTGAAAATGACTTATCCTTGAAACTTTATCCAATTTATAGCAATAATAAAGAAACATTTTGGCAACCACGTTTTTTAACTGAAGATGAGTTTAAACATTGTAGTCAAATGCTTAAACAATACGGTTCAATTGAAACTATTAAAAAAGGTTATGACCAACATTATTATTACGATATACCGCTTTGATGAAACAACACTCTAATTATTAGTTAAAAGAACTAATAGTTAGAGTGATTTTTTTATGTGTTATTTTTCATATAATGTTAATATAATAATTAATCCAGTTAACATTTAGAGAGGGTCATATGTTAGAAATACTAAATAAATTAAATCACTATTCAATAGAACAACCAGATATGATTGCACTATCATTCGAAGAAGATGTATTGACATATCAACAACTTTATACAGAAATACAGCAATTAAAATCAGTCTTCATGCATTTACCGAAAGGGTCCCGAGTAGGATTGTTAAGTAAAAGTCCTTTACATAATATGTTGAATTATTTTGCAATATTAGAACAAGGAAGTATTCCATGTTTTCTAGATGACCAATGGTCTGAAGTAACAATTCATCAACTGATTGAAACGTATCATATTGACTATCTTATTGATGAACAGCATAGACTGACAAAGACAAAGTCTTCTGAAACATATCCAACATATTTAAATGAGCAGTCACAAGTCCATCAACTATTACATATTGGTTTTACATCTGGGACAACAGGGTTACCTAAAGCATATTATCGAAATGAGCCATCTTGGCTTGCGTCATACAAAGAAAATGAAAAGCTACTTCGTCATAAAGAAAACATACTTGTAGCACCGGGACCACTTGCACATTCATTGTCTTTATACACTTGTATTTATGCGTTATATACAGGGAGAACATTTATTGGACAAACCCGTTTTAATGCGACTAAGCTCGTTAGCAAAATGAAACAACAAACAACAAATAGCGCATTATTTCTCGTTCCAACAATGCTACATGCAATAACAAAAATAAATCACGATCACCTACATTTAACAACTATTTTAAGTAGTGGCGCGAAACTTTCTTCTTCGTTGTTTAAGCGTATAGCCGAAACATTTCAGCATGCTAATATTATTGAATTTTTTGGAACGTCAGAAGCAAGTTTTATTAGTTATAACATTAACCGTAAAGCTTCTGTTGATTCAGTGGGATACATATTTCAAAATGTAACGATTGGTTTAGAGGAAAAAGACAATAATCATATAGGGTTATTAAATGTAAAAAGTAATATGATATTCTCTGGGTATGTAAATCAATCTGTCATATTACCTGAAACATGGATTAAAACAGGTGATTACGCTTATATAAAAGATAATCAATTGTATTTAGTAAGTCGTCAAAATGAACGATTAATTATTGGAGGTAAAAATGTTTATCCTCAAGTTATTGAACAAATGATAAAAAATATTGATGGAGTAGAAGAAGTAATTGTTATAGGAGAACCGCATCCACGTTTTGGTGAAATAGCGGTTTTACTATATACAGGATCGATAGAACTTAAGTACCAAACTGTGCGACAACATATTATGAAAGTTCTATCACGATATGATGTACCTTCCAAATTGATAAAAGTAGACAGGATGAAATATACCCAAAGTGGCAAAGTTGCTCGAAATAAGATGTGTACTGCCTATGTAAAAGGAGACTTTAAATTATGAACCAACCGGTTATTGTATGGGCGAAGCGTACACCTTTTGGCAAATACGGTGGGAAATTGAAACATTTAGAACCCGAAACATTACTCATGCCCTTATTTGAAGAAATGAATTCAATTTTTCCTAAAATAATACCTCATATAGATGATGTAGTGATTGGAAATATCGTAGGCAATGGTGGAAATATTGCCCGTAAAGCCTTATTAGAAGCAGGTCTAGCTGAGAGCATTCCAGGTGTTACAATGGACCGTCAATGTGGCTCAGGGTTAGAAAGTATTATATATGCATGTCGAATGATTCAAGCGGGTGCAGGTCATATTTATATAGCTGGAGGAGTAGAAAGTACAAGTCGTGCTCCTTGGAAGATTAAACGCCCTCAATCAGTGTATGATACCCAATTACCAGAATTTTATGAGCGTGCCTCTTTTGCACCAAAAGGTCAAGATCCAAGTATGATAGAGGCGGCTGAAAATGTTGCGCAATATTATCATATTACGCGTAAACAACAAGATGCCTTTGCGATACGTAGTCATCATCTCACACATCAATATTATGAGAATGGAAGTATAAGTGATGAAATCGTACCTTTAAACATCAAAGGTCATTTATTTGATAAAGATGAAAGTATTAAGCCAACACTTACTGAACAACGATTAAATCGATTACGTCCTATACTAGCTAACGGAACAGTAACGGTTGGAAATAGTTGCATGAAAAATGACGGCGCTGCGCTTGCACTCGTTATGAATCAAGAAACGGCATTACAATACGGAATATCAGAGGGAATGATGTTTACAGATGCAGTGACAATAGGTGTCAATCCGAAACGACTCGGTATTGGACCAGTGCCTGCCGTAACAAAATTACTTAAAAAACAAAATTTAAAAATAAGTGACATTGATGCAATAGAACTTAATGAGGCATTTAGTTCACAAGTTTTAGCTTCAATTCAAGAGTTAAAATTAAATATTAATCAAGTCAATCAGTGGGGTGGAGCCATTGCGTCTGGTCATCCTTATAGCGCAAGTGGCGTAGCGTTAATCACTAGGTTATTAAATATGACACATTGGAAGCGGGGAGTTGCTACGATGGGGATTGGAGGAGGAATGGGGAATGCGATACTCTTCGAACGATGGAGCTTGTGAGAAAATAGAAATATATTTTAATGAACAAGAAGTAAGAGCGTATTGCGAAGTAGTTGAAAGAACGTATAAAGGTGTGGTGCCTTTACTCATGTGTGCAAACGTCTGGCCAAAATTTAAGTTGTTTCAAAAGTTTGAACAAGAACATATTCTTCTTGTGCGAACAACATGTGAAGAATTTGAACCATTAAAATGTAGGCTAAAATACGAGGCGTACTTAACACATAAAAGTACGAAAAAGTTTAAAACATATATCCAATATATCTACGAGTTAAAAATATATAAAGATAATAGACAATGTATATTTATTAGGCAAACGTTTATAAAAAAGGAGGTAAATGATGAAGTTTAGTCATGATAAAGTAAGTCATTACCTTCGACTTGTTAATGATAAAAATGAGCTTCATTCAACCATTGTTCCTGGTCAACTGGTAGTGGATTGTGTATTAGCGTATTTTCAAATAGAGTGGACACAATTTAATGTTAAGTATAAAAGGACTATAGATATAGATGAAGAAGTGACCTTCAAAAAAGTGAGTCATAATGAAATAAACGTCTTTGGTTTAAATGGTGAAGAAAAAATAGTTATTACTAAAAAAAGTAATCATACTGATTTATAATTATTTATTTAATCGTTGATAACCCATCATAGGTGTTAAAAAAGAAACAATATTATAAAGATATAGCATTAATGTTAGTATAACTTAAAGTTTCTCTCTAAGTTTCCAAAAGGGGACATTCTTGGCTAACATTAACGCTATTTTATTAGGGTGAGCTTTTGAATAATTAATGACTTTTTAAAGTTTTGAGTATTAGGGGCATCTTAACTTTAAAAAAGATTTTGAAATATTCGTTTGTTTTCGTATTCAATTACGAAAAACACTTTTTAATTTTTGAAATGTGATGAATAACTTAATTCATGTTATCAACGTCACTTTCTAGTAGAGAGAGAAATTTATAGATGTCATTTTTACTAAACGTTTCATCGAATTTTACCGTAATCGTCTTGAAGGTCTTTGTAATGATTTCGTATATTGGGATACCGTTTTCTATATTTTGCTTGTAGATAATCATGTTGTTAATTCCTCCTTTGTCTCTCTACACTTAATATAGTAATGGATTTGATTATAAAAAACATGAGTCTATGGTACTAACTTTTACTGCAACGGACTGTGTAGAGCATACTACGACTAAATACCTAGAAGATAATGAAGATATAAGAAAAGCTTTTAATCCTAGTGTGACCAAACTATCATACACAAGATTAAAAGCTTTAGAAGTGCTTATATTTCTTTAAAAATGCAGTACAGACAGTAGCTGATTGAATTGAAAGTATGCTGATGAGTTTCTTTCAACTCTAATGCTGGGGCCCCGACAAAGAGACTTTCAAAAAGAAAGTCAACGATCAACGCGAGTTGGGGTGTCGGGGAAGGACAATGACGTCTAATTAAGGACTACAAAAGACTAGTGTCTTTTGCATAAGAAGTACTAGCATTTTTTTCAAAAATGCAGTACAGACAGTAGCTGATTGAATTGAAAGTGCGCTGATGAGCTTCTTTCAACTCTAATGCTAGGGCCCCGACAAAGAGACTTTCAAAAAGAAAGTCAACGATGAACGCGAGTTGGGGCGTCGGGGAAGGACAATGAAATCTAATTAAGGATTACAAAAGACTAGTGTCTTTTGCATAAGAAGTACTAGCATTTTTTTCAAAAATGCAGTACAGACAGTAGCTGATTGAATTGAAAGTGCGCTGATTAGCTTCTTTCAACTCTAATGCTGGGGCCCCGACAAAGAGACTTTCAAAAAGAAAGTCAACGATGAACGCGAGTTGGGGCGTCGGGGAAGGACAATGAAATCTAATTAAGGATTACAAAAGACTAGTGTCTTTTGCATAAGAAGTACTAGCATTTTTTTCAAAAATGCAGTACTTCTTTAAACTTCTTTGACGTCGACGTCGATGTGTTCTACGCGGTTGTATGCGCCGTGATCAACTGGGCCTACAAAGTCATTCATTTTCCAACCATTTTTAATTGCTGATGCCACAAATGCTTTGGCACTAATAACAGCTTCTTTAGGTGATTTACCATTAGCTAAGTATGCTGTTGTAGCGGCTGCGAATGTACAACCGGCACCGTGGTTGTAGCTTTGTTGGAACATATCTGTTGTTAATTGGTAGAACGTATTACCGTCATAGTATAAGTCGTAAGATTTATCTTGATCTAACGCTTTACCACCTTTAATAATGACGTTTTGAGCGCCTTGATTAAAGATGATGTCTGCTGCTTTCTTCATGTTTTCGATTGAAGTTAATTTACCTAAACCAGAAAGTTGGCCTGCTTCAAATAAGTTAGGTGTCACAACAGTTGCTTTTGGTAATAAATATTCAATCATTGCATCAGTATTTCCTGGGTTAAGTACTTCATCTTCACCCTTACATACCATAACAGGATCTACTACGAAATATTGTGCGCCTGACTCTTCAAATGCTTCTCCAGCACGTTTAATGATTTCTTGAGTACCTAGCATGCCAGTTTTAACAGCATCTGGACCAATTGAAATGACTGTTTCTAATTGTTTTTCGAATACATCCATTGGAAGTGGTGTCACATCATGGGACCAAGTTTCTTTATCCATTGTTACAACAGCTGTTAAAGCTACCATACCGTAAGTGTTTAGTTCTTGAAATGTTTTAAGGTCGGCTTGCATACCTGCCCCAGCACTTGTATCAGAACCGGCAATTGTTAATACTTTTTTTAATGCCATGTATTATCACTCCTGTCAATTATTTACATCTTTATTTATCATATCATGTAACTCAACTATTGTTCTAGCATGAAGATGGTAAGGCGATTTATATCACGTTCCAGAGGGGTCCTATGTTAAAATAGAAGTGAGGTGAAAACGATGGAATGGTCAGAAATATTTCATGATATAACGGAACGACACGATTTCAAAGAGATGCACGATTTTTTAGAAAAAGAATATACAACACAAACCATTTATCCAGATAGAGACAATATTTATCAAGCCTTTGATTTAACACCTTTTGAAGATGTGAAAGTGGTTATATTAGGTCAAGACCCTTATCATGGACCGAATCAAGCTCATGGTTTAGCGTTTTCTGTGCAACCTAGTGCTAAATTTCCACCTTCTTTGAGAAATATGTATCAGGAATTGGAAGATGATATCGGGTGTCATCGGACATCACCACATTTACAAGATTGGGCTCGTGAAGGTGTCTTGTTATTAAATACTGTTCTGACGGTTCGACAAGGACAAGCACACTCGCATAAGGATATTGGATGGGAAACATTTACAGATGAAGTGATCCAAGCTATTTCGAAATATCGTGATGATGTTGTATTCATATTATGGGGTAAGCCTGCACAACAGAAAATTAAATTAATTGATACATCAAAACACTATATTATTAAATCGCCACATCCAAGTCCGTTATCGGCTTATCGTGGGTTCTTTGGTTCTAAACCATATTCTAAAACTAATGATTATTTAGTATCTAAAGGTAAATCACCTATCAATTGGTGCGAGAATGGGGAGGATTAAATGAATAGAGCGCAAGTGATTCAACTAATTGAACATGAGTTAGTGCAAGCTGATGAAGCCACTAACGAGCAACAATTCGAAAAACATATGTATGCGATTCATACATTAACATCGATATATGCTAATAACGAAAGTAAGACAGCGTCATCAAAATCACAAGGTCAGGATTTCACAAATACTGTGGCTACGTCATTTTCAAAAGTAAATCAAAGTTCAAACATATCATCGTTACAAGGTAAATCCAAAGTGACTGCTGCAGAAATTGAGGCGATGGGTGGAAAAGTTCCAGATTCAATGAAATCGTCACAGAATAATAGTTTGCCATCTAATACAATGGTAACGGATGATGAAATTGGTAATGGAGAATCAATATTTGATTTTTAAACTGAATGAGGAGAATGAATGTATATGATGAAATTATTTATAATACTAGGTGCGCTATGTACAATGATGTCAGTTGGTACTGGGGCATTTGGTGCACATGGTCTTGAAGGTAAACTATCGGACAAATATATGTCAGTATGGGAAAAAGCAGTGAATTATCAAATGTACCATGGATTAGGATTAATCATTATTGGTGTTATTAGTGGTACAACATCTATTAATGTGAATTGGGCAGGTTGGCTCCTCTTCCTAGGTGTGGTGTTTTTTAGTGGTTCGTTATATATATTAGCTTTAACACAAATCCGTATCTTAGGAGCGATTACGCCAATTGGTGGTTTATTATTCATCGCGGGTTGGTTAATGCTTATTATCTCTACATTTAAATTTGTAGGATAAATTTTAACATAATTTATCAAATTTATTAGTTTTATTTAAAATTGTAAAGCACTTATATTGTGCCAATAGTATAGATTAAACAACTCACCTTTTGGGTATATAGCATACTTGAGGTGAGTTTATTTTATGAGTAAAAATAATCAAAATCAGGATATAGATAGAGGCGATTTGAAACAGAACCTCTCTGAAAAGTTTGTTTGGGCTATTGCTTATGGCTCATGTATAGGTTGGGGTGCTTTTATTTTACCTGGAGATTGGATTAAGCAATCTGGTCCAATTGCTGCTTCTATAGGTATCGTAATTGGTGCATTATTAATGATACTCATTGCAGTAAGTTATGGGGCCTTGGTAGAAAAATTTCCAGTTTCAGGTGGCGCCTTTGCATTTAGTTACTTAAGTTTTGGTAGATACGTTAGTTTTTTCTCATCATGGTTTTTAACATTTGGTTATGTATGTGTTGTTGCACTTAATGCAACGGCATTTAGTTTATTAGTAAAATTCCTACTTCCAGATTTGTTGAATAATGGGAAGTTATACACGATTGCAGGATGGGACGTTTATATAACTGAAATCATTATTGCCACTGTATTATTGCTTGTCTTTATGCTAGTAGCAATCCGTGGTGCAAGTGTATCAGGTTCATTGCAATATTACTTTTGCGTAGCTATGGTTATTGTTGTGTTGCTTATGTTTTTCGGTTCGTTCTTTGGAAATAATTTTGCATTTGAGAATTTACAACCATTAGCTAATCCTAAATCAGGTTGGTTCACATCTATAATTATGATTGTGGCAGTAGCGCCTTGGGCGTATGTTGGCTTTGACAACATTCCTCAAACTGCAGAAGAATTTAACTTTTCACCTAATAAGACATTTAAATTGATAGTGTATAGTTTGTTGGCAGCGTCACTGACGTATGTCGTAATGATTTTATACGCAGGTTGGTTAAGTACTAATAATGCAAGTTTAAATGGTAACTTATGGGTAACAGGTGCTGAAACACAGTCAGCATTCGGTTATATTGGTTTAGGTGTATTAGCCATAGCAATTATTATGGGTATATTTACAGGTTTAAATGGATTTTTAATGAGTGCAAGTCGATTGTTATTCTCGATGGGTCGTTCAGGCATTATGCCAACTGCGTTTAGTAAATTGCATTCTAAATATAAAACACCGTATGTAGCAATTATCTTTTTAGTAGCTGTTACATTAATTGCGCCTTGGTTAGGTCGTACTGCATTAACATGGATTGTTGATATGTCATCAACTGGCGTATCAATTGCTTATTTTATTACATGTTTATCTGCAGCTAAGTTGTTCAGTTTTAATAAAGAAAGTAATACGTACGGACCTGTTTATAAGACATTTGCCATTTTTGGTTCGATTGTATCATTTATTTTCCTTCTGTTATTGTTAGTGCCTGGATCACCAGCATCGCTCTCAATGCCGTCATATATTGCTTTAGGTGGATGGTTAGTAATTGGACTGATTTTCTTCGTTATCCGTTATCCTAAATTGAAGCGAATGGATAATGATGAATTAAGTCGATTAATTTTAAATCGTTCTGAAAAAGAAGTTGAAGATATGGTAGATGATACTTATAAATAGTTTAACTTTAAAAAGCGCGGGCTCTAGGGAGCCACGCGCTTTTCTATTATCAACAATAGTATAAATGATGTTATATTCTTTTTCGTGTTCTTGCAAAACCAGATAATATAATTTTAGAAATTTGGTCTGCAAATAATAAGCCGAGCGCAATGGCGCCAGCAATGAGTGTTACTTCAAGCATTGTATTAATCGCTTTACTGAAGTCTAATAGTACTAAATTCTTAGTAGCATCGAACGCTAGACCACCAGGTACAAGAGGAATAATTCCAGGTACCATGAAGATAATTGCTGGTTCCCTCTTTGTACGAGCCATATAGTGACTAATTAAACCTAACGCTAAACTTCCGAAGAAGCTTGAGTAGATCGTATGTGTGTTTAAACCTTGATAAAAAAGAATGTAAACCATCCAACCACATGCTCCTACAAATCCACAAGAGAGATAGAGTTTCCTAGGCGCATCGAAGATCACACAGAAAAAAAGTGAAGCGGTATAACTAAAAATTAAGTTTAATATCCAAAACATTCATTCCCACTCCTAAACTAAGATTAAAACTGAACCAACGCCAGCGCCAATACCAAAAGCAGTGACGAGTGCTTCTAAGGACTTCGTTGTAAACATAAGCATGTGTCCACCAAATAGATCTTGAATGGCATTTGTTATAAGTACTCCAGGAACAATAGGCATTACAGAGGCAATAATAATTGTTGCAAGATCACCTGTGGGTAATAAATAATGACCAAGTACTGAAATAATTCCTATAACGAGTGACCCTAAAAATTCTGGAATAAATTGCGCATGTAAACGTCTATCTAGTATTTCAACTACAAGATAACCTAAGCCACCCGCTAACAATGCGGTGATAACATCGACAAGTTTGCCATCCTGTAAATATAGGAAACTAATGGCAATAATGGCAGCAGCAATTCCCTTGAATAGTAAACTACTATCACGTTTAGCGACATATATATTCTCAAGTTTTAATTTAGCTTCTTCTAGCGTAATTGCACCTTTTGTGATTAAGCGTGAGATTTCATTGGTTTGAGAAATTTTAATGAGATTCGTATCACGTGAATTAATTCTAAAAATTCGAGGATAAGATTCATTATGTAATGTAAATTGAATAACAGTATTGGTAACAAAGCTATTACTCTCAGGATAGCCTAATTTACGTGCAATACGTGTCATTGTATCTTCAACACGTGTACCTTCAGCACCGGACTCCAATAATATGCGTCCAGCCATCATGACAACGTCTTTAATTAATTTTTCATCTGCATTTTCGTGTATTTGTGTATTATCCATTTCATCACCATTCGTTAAGATGTACTCATAATTATAGTCAATGAGTCTAAGATATAAAAGCCTTTTAGGTTTATGATACAAAATTAAAGTAGCTAATTGAAGTAAGCACGCTTATATTAAAAGTTTCTAAGCTCTGATTCACTCTTATAAAAAGAATCTCACACATTAAGTATGTTTGTTTATAACAAATGCCTAGAAAATTCGCGCTTTAAAATGAAGAAAATATAACAATTAAATGTTAAAAAATTAAAAAGAGTGTACATTAATCGTTATAGTATAATGTTGCAATACATTTAAAATAAAAAATATATACAAACTCATTCTATAATGTTTCAAAATATTACAATTTGGTTAAATAATAATTAGTTAGCAATTTATGAATAATATTGAGTAGCGACAATATTTTCATAGTTGTTAATGTTCAGAGTAGTAATTAAGTTCTCCCAAAACATATACTACACTATAATAGCCTGAGGCATAGTAAGTGCCTCAGGTTATCGTTGTTTTAAAACCTATTTAAATGTGGCGATTAATAGCTATTCCCTAAATATTCGTCTATTAAACTATTATCAAAATAAGATATTGTGGGCATTTATAAAGTTTGGCACGTCATCTTTGTTAGAGATACATTAGAGTTCCATTATCAATTTATTTCTATAAATAAAAAGTTCCCTTCAAAGCCATGTTCAAGCAAGCTTAGAAGGGAACAAGTTATGAATATCACAAAATAGATTTATATAATAACAAGTTTAGATAGCAAAAAAGTGTTCGAAATCATCTGTTTTTAAGATGTGACCAATATAGAAACCACCAAATTCTCCATATCTAGCAGTTGTCTCATCAAAACGCATTTCGTATACAATTTTCTTGAATTGTAGTACATCATCAGAGAATAAAGTTACGCCCCATTCAAAGTCATCAAAACCAACTGACCCTGTGATGAATTGTTTGATCTTACCTGCATATTGTCGACCAATCATACCATGGTTATACATTAATTTCTTACGTTCTTCCATTGGTAACATATACCAGTTATAAGTCTCATTACGACGTTTATCCATTGGATAGAAACAAATATACTCTGTTCTAGGTAATTCAGGATATAGTCTCACTCTAACATGTGGGTTTTGATATGGATCTTCATCAGACTTACCTGCTAAGTAATTACCTAATTCAATCACTGATACGTATGAGTATGTTTGAATAAAGAAATCAGCAATACGAAGTTTATTGAGTTCATTTTCAATTTCATTAAGTTCTTTCATTTCTGGACGTAAGTACCATAATAGAATGTCAGCTTTTTGACCTGTAATATTATATAGCGCATAGTCGCCAGCTTGTTGTTCTCTAGCACTAGCTTTATCGTTAATGAATGTCTTGAATTCATTGATCATAGCTTCACGTTCATCCTCAGGTACTAGTCTAAATGTTGTCCAATCTACAGCATAAAATAAATGAAGACTGTACCAACCATCTAAAGTTTCAGCTGCTTCACTCATGTGGATCGCTCCTTCAAAATTGATTATTATTATTTATTACAGATTAAATTTTATCATAAAGAGAATTAGTAAACATACTTAAATGATTACAAATTAGTGAAATGGAAATATCACTATAAATACAGTATAATTAGAGTGCAAAATATTATTATGAAATTATTTAGGAGGGCATTATGTCTAGTTTATTAGATGTATTACAAGAAAAACTTTCAGGAAAAAATGTCAAAATCGTATTACCTGAGGGTGAAGATGAGCGTGTGTTAACAGCTGCTACACAATTACAAGCAACTGACTATGTAACACCTGTAGTTTTAGGTGACTATGACAAAATTAACTTATTAGCTAAAGATAAAGGATTAGATGTTTCAGACATCGAAATCATTAATCCATCTACAAGCGAATTAAAACCAGAATTAGTTAAATCATTCGTTGAACGCCGTAAAGGTAAAGCAACTGAAGAACAAGCTGATGAATTATTAAATAACGTTAACTATTTCGGTACGATGTTAGTTTACGCTGGTCATGCTGACGGGTTAGTAAGTGGTGCAGCACATTCAACTGGAGATACTGTTCGCCCTGCATTACAAATCATTAAAACGAAACCAGGCGTATCTAAAACTTCTGGTATCTTCTTTATGATTAAAGATGATCAACAATATGTATTCGGTGACTGTGCAATTAACCCAACATTAGAATCATCTGATTTAGCAGAAATCGCAGTTGAAAGTGCGAAATCAGCTAAAAGCTTCGGCATGGACCCACGTGTTGCTATGTTAAGCTTCTCAACTAAAGGTTCAGCTAAATCTGACGATGTTGATAAAGTAGCAAATGCAGTTAAATTAGCTCAAGAAAAAGTAGAATCTGAAGGCTTAACAGACGTTGTAATTGATGGTGAATTCCAATTTGATGCTGCTATTGTACCTTCAGTAGCTGAGAAAAAAGCGCCAGGCGCTAAAATTCAAGGTAATGCAAATGTCTTTGTATTCCCAAGTTTAGAAGCAGGTAATATTGGATACAAAATTGCTCAACGTTTAGGTGGTTTTGACGCAGTTGGTCCTGTATTACAAGGTTTAAACTCACCTGTTAACGACTTATCACGCGGTTGCTCAACTGAAGACGTTTATAAATTATCAATCATTACAGCTGCTCAAACATTACAATAATGGACTTAGCGAGTAAATACTTTAATGATATCGATTGGCGCTATGTAGACCATTCGTCTGGTTTAGCGCCAATGCAATCATTTGCTTTTGACGATACGTTTTCAGAAAGCGTAGGTAAAGATTTATCATGCAATGTGGTCAGAACATGGATTCACCAACATACCGTTATTCTCGGTATTCATGATTCGCGCTTACCATTCCTTAAAGATGGTATTCGATATTTAACTGATGAAATAGGTTATAACGCAATTGTGAGGAATTCGGGTGGTCTTGGTGTCGTGTTAGATCAAGGAGTATTAAATATCTCACTTATTTTCAAAGGTCAAACGGAAACGACAATTGATGAAGCATTTACAGTAATGTATTTATTGATTTGCAAAATGTTTGAAAATGAAGATGTAGAGATTGATACACGAGAGATTGAGCACTCATATTGCCCAGGAAAATTTGATTTAAGCATTGATGGTAAAAAGTTTGCCGGCATTTCACAACGTCGTGTACGTGGTGGTATTGCAGTGCAAATATATCTTTGTGTTGAAGGATCAGGTTCAGAACGCGCGGAAATGATGCGTGTCTTCTATGAACATGCACTTAAAGGCGAAGTGACTAAATTTAAATATCCGGATATACAACCTGAATGTATGGCATCACTGGAAACGTTGTTTGGGCGAGAGATTAAAGTCCAAGATGTGATGTTCCAATTATTACACGCTATTAAAGATTTAGGTGGTAATCTGAATATGGATCCAATCACTGAAGATGAATGGACACGTTATGAAGGTTACTTCGACAAGATGATAGATCGTAATGAGAAGATGAATCGTTCAATAGAAGCTGATTAAGCGTGAAACAACTTTTAAAATTGAAAATTTGATACAGTTAAATAGGCTGGGACAAAATAAAATGTCTCAGCCTACTTTATCATGTTGTCAGTAGCTGACTGGTTTGAAAATGCGCTTGCGTCAAGCGTTTTTTCAAACCTAGTCATCCTTGCCTCGTAAGCGGGGCGCTAACAAAGAGAATTTCCTAAAGAAATACTACAAGATAAGCAAGTTGGGGTTCGGGGCCCCAGCAAAGAGAATTTCCTAAAGAAATTCTACAGGCTAAGCAAGCTGGGGATACAACGAAATAAATTCTGAGAAAATATTATTTCTGTTCTACTCCCTTTTCATTTGGAATAATGTAATTTTAGGTGGAATTATATATCAAATTTATTATAAATTGCTATATTCCTATTACTTTTTATAGTAATATAGTTTAGGTGGATTAATATAAAAACGATGTAGATTGTGTATCATTTTAATATATTGATGGTGGAGATTAATCAAGAACGAAGGCCATCTTAATTAAAAGACTAACATGACAGTATGTTAGAGATTTTAATTTTAGGGTATAAATATTTTTAAGTTTTAAAGTTAAATTAACTGAGTCTATCTTTTATTCAAGTCGAAGAAGGTTACAAAAATGTGGATAGACTATGACATGCAATTATAAAGTTAATTTGCGTACACGCTACGATAAAAGGTCAGTAATTTAAATACAAATTGACATAGGCATTTATAGAGTTGAAAGATTTAGGATATATGCATGATAAGTATATCCACTGACCTCGAAAATAATTTTTCAGAAAGAATATTAAAGGTGAGATATCATGGTACAACGTGGCTATGGGGAGTCTAACGGCAAAATAATATTAATCGGGGAGCATGCGGTAACATTTGGTGAACCTGCAATTGCGATTCCGTTTACTTCAGGAAAAGTAAAAGTCTTAATCGAAAGTTTAGAAAAAGGTAATTACTCAGCGATACAAAGTGATGTCTATGATGGACCACTTTATGATGCGCCAGAACATTTGAAATCTTTAATTGGCCATTTCGTAGAGAATAAAAAGGTAGAAGAGCCATTATTAATAAAAATTCAAGCAAATTTACCACCATCTAGAGGTTTAGGATCAAGTGCAGCCGTTGCTGTCGCTTTCATAAGAGCAAGCTATGATTATTTAGGTTTACCACTAACTGATAAAGAATTATTAGAAAATGCAGACTGGGCAGAACGTATAGCTCATGGTAAACCAAGTGGTATAGATACTAAGACTATCGTTACGAATCAACCTGTTTGGTATCAAAAGGGCGAAGTTGAAATATTAAAGACCTTAGATTTAGATGGTTATATGGTAGTTATCGATACAGGTGTTAAAGGTTCTACTAAACAAGCAGTCGAAGATGTGCATCAATTGTGTGATAATGATAAGAATTATATGCAAGTTGTTAAACATATTGGTTCTTTAGTGTATTCAGCTAGTGAAGCGATTGAGCATCATAGTTTTGATCAATTAGCTACAATCTTTAATCAATGTCAAGATGACTTAAGAACATTGACGGTGAGTCACGACAAAATAGAAATGTTTCTTCGCTTAGGAGAAGAGAATGGTTCAGTCGCTGGCAAATTAACAGGTGGCGGCCGTGGTGGTAGTATGCTTATCTTAGCTAAAGAATTGCAAACAGCTAAGAATATTGTCGCTGCAGTTGAAAAAGCTGGTGCACAACATACATGGATTGAGAAGTTAGGAGGATAAACCATTGAAAAAGAATGGTAAAGCACGCGCACATACGAATATTGCACTGATTAAATATTGGGGTAAAGCCGATGAGGCATTAATCATACCAATGAATAATAGTTTGTCAGTTACACTAGACCGTTTTTACACTGAAACACGTGTAACATTTGATGAAACATTAACAGAAGATCAGTTAATTCTTAACGGGGAAGCTGTAAATGCTAAGGAAAGCGCTAAGATTCAACGTTATATGGAAATGATTCGTAAAGAAGCTGGGATTTCAGAACATGCGCTTATTGAAAGTGAGAATTTTGTTCCAACAGCTGCAGGTTTAGCTTCGTCAGCAAGTGCATATGCTGCATTAGCCGGTGCGTGTAATGAAGCTCTACAATTAGGTTTGTCTGATAAAGATCTTTCACGATTAGCGCGTCGTGGGTCTGGTTCAGCATCTCGCAGTATTTATGGTGGATTTGCTGAATGGGAAAAAGGAAATGACGATGAAACTTCCTTTGCACACCGTGTTGAAGCGGATGGCTGGGAAAATGAATTGGCTATGGTTTTTGTTGTTATTAATAACAAATCTAAAAAGGTATCCAGTCGTTCAGGCATGTCACTTACACGTGATACATCACGTTTTTATCAATATTGGTTAGATAACGTTGAACCAGATTTGAAAGAGATTAAAGAAGCCATTGCTCAAAAAGATTTCAAGCGTATGGGTGAAGTTATTGAAGCTAATGGTTTACGCATGCATGCAACTAATTTGGGAGCACAACCTCCATTTACATATTTAGTACCAGAAAGTTATGATGCTATGCGCATCGTTCATGAATGTAGAGAAGCGGGGTTACCTTGCTACTTTACAATGGACGCGGGTCCTAACGTTAAAGTATTGATTGAAAAGAAAAATCAACAAGCTATCGTAGATAAATTCTTACAAGAATTTGATCAATCACAAATCATCACAAGTGACATTACCCAATCAGGAGTCGAAATAATTAAGTAAGGAAGAGATATAATGATTCAGGTGAAAGCACCAGGAAAGCTTTATGTAGCAGGTGAATATGCAGTGACTGAGCCAGGATATAAGTCTGTCTTAATTGCGGTCGATCGATTTGTTACAGCTTCAATTGAAGCTTCTAATGCAGTAACAAGTACGATTCATTCCAAGACATTACATTATGAACCTGTAACGTTTAATCGCAATGAAGATAAAATTGATATCTCCGATGCTAATGCTGCTAGTCAATTAAAGTATGTTGTAACTGCAATTGAAGTTTTCGAACAATATGCGAGAAGTTGCAACGTCAAATTGAAGCATTTTCATTTAGAAATCGATAGTAATTTAGATGATGCTTCAGGTAATAAATATGGGCTTGGTTCTAGTGCGGCAGTTTTAGTGTCAGTCGTCAAAGCATTAAATGAGTTTTACGATATGCAATTATCTAACCTATATATTTATAAACTTGCAGTCATTTCTAATATGCGATTACAAAGTTTAAGCTCATGTGGTGATATAGCTGTAAGTGTATACAGTGGCTGGCTAGCTTATAGTACTTTCGATCACGATTGGGTCAAACAACAGATGGAAGAAACATCAGTTAATGAAGTATTAGAAAAAAATTGGCCGGGTCTTCATATTGAACCTTTACAGGCCCCAGAGAATATGGAAGTCTTAATCGGTTGGACAGGTTCGCCTGCTTCATCACCTCATTTAGTCAGTGAAGTGAAGCGCTTAAAATCAGATCCTTCTTTTTATGGAAGATTCCTTGATCAATCTCATACATGTGTTGAAAATCTTATCTATGCGTTTAAAACAAATAATATTAAAGGTGTTCAGAAAATGATTCGACAAAATCGTATGATTATTCAACAAATGGATAATGAAGCGACAGTCGACATTGAAACTGAAAATTTAAAAATGTTATGTGATATTGGAGAACGTTATGGTGCTGCTGCCAAGACATCAGGTGCTGGCGGTGGTGATTGCGGAATCGCCATTATTGATAATCGCATTGATAAAAATCGTATTTATAATGAATGGGCATCACATGGTATTAAACCGTTAAAATTTAAAATTTATCATGGACAATAATAATATAAACTAATAAATGAGTAGGACTAAATTCAAATGTTGAATCAGCGTCTTGCTCTTTTTTATTATGGAAGAGAATGACTTTTAATGATAGGCTTGAATTTTCTTGTAAAAGGAGTAAAATAATTAGAGTTAAATTCATTGATTCGTATTAATATGCTTCAAAATTTAGGATAGAAACGACAATATAGAAAGGTAGGTGGCAAGGTGAAAAATAAATTTTTAATATGTGATGAATGTCAGGCGGTAAATATCAAAACTTTGAAAAGAAAATTAGAAAAATTAGATCCAGAAGCAGAAATTGAAATCGGCTGTCAATCTTATTGTGGCCCTGGACGTCGAAAAACGTTTGCCTTCGTCAATAATCGACCACTTGCTGCGCTTACTGAAGACGAATTGTTAGAAAAAGTCACAGCTCAGCTAAAAAAACCAAGAGATCCGGAAGAAGAAGAACGATTAAGAAAGCGTAATGAGGAACGTAAACGCCGTAAAGAAGAACAAGATCGAAAGCTAAAAGAGAAATTAGCTAAACGTAAGGCGATAAAATAGAGGAATCAAGTTATATTATAAACTTAAGCTATGAGTGTATTCTAACCTGAATATTGTCGTAGCTTTTTTATTGTAATAAAAAAAGCACTTAGAAGATATTTATCTTCTAAGCGCTTAATTAGGTCTAATCCTATGACAGTACAACAACGTTAGTTGCTTGTTCGCCGCGTTGACCTTCAGTAATATCGAAGTCAACTTTTTGACCTTCTTCTAAAGTTTTGTAACCTTCACCAGCTATACCGCTGAAGTGTACGAATACGTCACTTCCGTCTTCTCTTTCGATGAAACCAAAACCTTTTTCTGCGTTAAACCATTTTACTGTACCGTTATTCATATAGAATACCTCCATGTGCTTTTGCACGAATATTTGTAACAAATTCATTTATAAAAAAGAGAGTATTCTAAACAAACACACTACATTTAAATTCACGAGCTTTTATTACGTTAGATTAACTATAACTGTTATTTATTAATAAGTAAAGCTTTTTATTTTTAAAAATATTGATAAGTTGAATTTATATCTCTTGAAGTACTAGTATGACAGTATTTTAATAAATTAAAATTTTTTAAATATTAAACAAATCATTAAAGGATTCTACTATAGTTGGGTGAGTATAAATAGTATCTCTTAGAACTTGGTAAGGTATATGTTGATCAATTGCTAACTTAATTAAATTAATAATTTCTTCTGATTCTTTTCCATAAAGTGTAGCACCTAAAATCAAATCAGTATCTTTATCGATAACAACTTTGAAAATGCCGCGAGCGTCATTATTAATCTTATGTCTCGGAATTTGAGCGACAAGTAATGTATTTTCATTATAATTATAGCCTTGAGATTGAGCTTCTTTCGCTGTTAAACCTACTCGAGAAAATGGTGGATCAATAAAGACAGTGTAAGGAATTGTACCGCGGTTAAGTGTAGTACGCGATTGGTCACCATATAGTGTAGATTTTAGAATTCTAAAGTCGTCCAGAGAGATATAAGTGAATTGTAGCCCGCCTTTGACATCTCCAACAGCATAAATATGTTCGACTGAAGTTTGAAGATGCTCATTCACTTTGATTTCACCACGTTCACCAAGTTCAACACCAGTTTCTTCAAGCGCTAAATCAGTATTAGGTATACGACCTGTAGCTATCAATACAGCGTCAGCTGAGAAATTGCCTTTAGAAGTTACAATTGTCGTTTGGTTGTTGTTATTTTTAAATTCTAGCGTATCTGCATTTGTGACAAAGGTAATCCCTTTGTCCTCTAAATCTTTAATTGCATGTGCAACCACGTCTTGATCTTCACGTGGCATGATATGTTCGCCGTGTTCTATAACTGTGACTTTTGAGCCAAAATTAGCAAACATTGAAGCAAATTCTAAGGCGATATAGCCTCCACCAATGATTACTAAATACTTAGGTTGATATGAAATATTCAATAAACCTTGTGAATCAAATAAATGTTTAGCACTTTCGATACCCGGGATAGATGGAATATTCGATTTTGCGCCTGTATTAATAACAATTCTATCCGCAGTTAAAGTATGTACAATAGCACCATCCTCGTCTAGTAGATTAACTTCAGTATTAGATTTGAATTGCGCTTTGTAATTGAATACTTCAATGTTTGTATCATTTGCTAAGTTATCATAGTTTTTCTTATTTAGTGCGCTGACTACGTCTTTTTTTCTTGAAAAGGCAGTGTCAAAATCGATGCTGTCAATCCCATCATGTACGAGTACTTTAGAGGGTATACAGCCGTGGTTTATGCATGTGCCGCCAAAGTTGTCTGAGGATTGTTCTACTAAAGCGACGTGTTGACCTTGTGATGCCACGTACTTGGCAAGTGTTTTTCCTGCTTTACCGAAACCAATAACTAATAAATTAAAATGTGTCATTTGATGTGTCCTCCTGAAGTGTTTCTTTAATTACGTCGTTAATTGTCAAGTTACGATAAAAGTTGAGCGCTAGTGCAGTTTCTTGCTCTTTGTATTTATTCATAGTGATTGCGATATTTCTAGAGATTGTACAATGGCTTTCTTCGCTACCAGTAAAAATACGTTGTGTTGGTAATTTATCTAACACGAAAAGTTGATACAGTGTATCTAAGGTAATGGTTGGAGTGTGCGCATTAGCTCGATAGCCACCACCTTTTCCACGAATTGAATCTATATATTGTTGATTATTAAGTGTAGTGGTAACGCGCCTTAGTTGCACAGGATTAAGACAGGTAAGTTCTGCTAAATCCTGGCTATTGAATTGTTCTTCGGAATGCTTAGTAAGAAAGCTTAGCACGTGTACTGCAATGTTGAATTCTAAATTCATAGGATACCGCCTTTAATGTAACTTGATTAGTTACATTAAAATGCATTGCTCATCAAAAGTCAATATGAATGTCATAATAAGAAATGGGTAAACTATATGTAGTTATATAGAATAAAGGAGCGATTATAGATGGCAGATTTAGTACAATTAGGTAAATCAGATGTTCACGTATTTCCAATTGCATTAGGTACAAACGCAGTAGGTGGTCACAATTTATACCCAAATTTAGATGAAGAACAGGGTAAAGATGTTGTACGTAAAGCAATTGACAACGGTATTACGTTACTAGATACAGCTTATATTTATGGACCTGAACGTTCTGAAGAATTAGTTGGCCAAGTAGTTCAAGAGTATCCTCGTGAACAAGTTCAAATTGCAACGAAAGGTTCACATGTTATTAAAGAAAATGATGAAGTCGTACAAAATAATGATCCAGATTATTTAAAACAGCAAGTTGAGAATAGCTTGAAACGCCTTCAAGTAGATTATATTGATTTATACTATATTCATTTTCCAGATGAAAATACACCGAAAGATAAAGCAGTTGCTGCATTAAAAGAACTTAAAGATGAAGGCAAGATTAAAGCGATAGGCGTGTCTAACTTCTCATTAGAACAACTTAAGGAAGCGAATAAAGATGGTTATGTCGATGTAGTGCAATTAGAATACAACTTATTACATCGTGAAAATGAAGAAGTCATGAAATATGCAGCTGAAAACAATATTACATTTATACCATACTTCCCATTAGCATCAGGCATCTTAGCTGGTAAGTATGAGGAAAATCAAACGTTTGATGATCATCGTGCACCTCGTCGTGATTTCCAACCGGAAGTATTTAATGATAATGTTCGACGAGTGAAACAATTACAAGGCATTGCGGAAGCTCATAACACATCTATTGCTAATGTGGTTCTAGCATTCTACTTAACGCGTCCAGCGTTAGATGTGGTGATTCCTGGTGCGAAACGTGCTAAACAAGTTGTGCAAAATATTGAAGCGGCAAATATTCAATTAACAGATGATGAACTGAACAAAATTGATGAATTATTTCCGATTGAATAAAATAAGTTAAGGTAAAATTAAATAAAGTAATTGATGCTCTTACACCGTTTATATGTGTGTAAGAGTTTTTTATAACTGAAATAAATAGTAATTATTCTTTTTTATTTTTAAAAATACACATATATTACGTGAAATAAGGGTACTGTGCAAATATGTAAAATATTAAGTAAGTATGAAGTGTTTATGTTGTTAACAATGAAAAAGGAAATAGTTTTTTTATATAAATTAAGAGAGAGTGATAAAAATGATTACAGTTTTATTTGGAGGAAGTCGTCCAGAGGGGAATACAGCACAACTTACTAAGTTAGCAGTTGAGGGATTAGATTATAAATGGATTGACTTAACCGATTATCAATTCAATCCTGTAAGAGACTTTCGTCACGATAATAGAGATATTACAAGCTATAACGATGATTATAAACAGGTCATTGATCAAGTTTTAGAAAGTGATACAGTCATATTTGCATCACCGGTGTATTGGTATAGTGTTTCTGCATCTTTAAAGGCATTTATCGATCATTGGTCTGAAACTTTAATAGACAACAACTACAAGGACTTTAAAGAAAAAATGGCAAAGAAAGATTTTCGACTTATTTTAGTTGGTGGAGATTGCCCTAAAGTGAAAGCTAAGCCAGGTATTACTCAAATGAAATATACATTAGATTTTATTGGTGCTGAACTTAATGGATATATAATTGGTACCGCTGAACGTCCAGGTGATATTTCGAAAGATACGTTTGCACTAGAAAGAGCTAAAGAATGGAATGAAACATTAGCGTAAGCCTAATTCAAAAGTATATTAAACTACGCCGATAAATATTCTATATTAAGCGATTGTATAAGTACTGTGATATAATTTCATTATTAATTCCATAGTAAAGTCAGGAGAATCAAGTATGTTTAAAGTCAGAGAAGCTACACCAAATGACGTCGTAGCAATTAGAGATGTTGCTACTAAGGCATGGTATAACACATATTTAAATATTTATGCAGCATCAACAATAAATGAGTTATTAGCTGCTTCTTATAATGAGCAACATTTAAAGAAACGTTTAGAAGAACAACTATTTTTAGTAGCCGAAGATAATGATGAAATTATTGGCTTTGCTAATTTCATTTATGGTAAAGAATTGTATTTGTCTGCGCATTATGTACATCCAGAATCTCAACATAAAGGTTATGGTTCTAGTTTACTTAAGAAAGGATTAGAACAATTTGACGGTAAATATGATGCAGTATTTTTAGAAGTTGATAATAAAAATAAAGATGCAATTCAATACTATCAAAATAATGATTTTGAAATCGTACGTTCTTATCAACCAGAAATGTATGGAGAACAAATGGATTTAGCTTTAATGAAGAGAAGTATATAAACGCTATGACTATACTGTAATGAGAGGAAGGATTTATTTGACGCAAACACCTTATGTTGAACAGAAATTAGCTGAAGAGAAGGTATTCAAAGACCCTATTCATAAATATATTCACGTCAAAGATCAACTTATTTGGGATCTTATTAAGACAAAAGAGTTTCAACGTTTACGTCGTATTAAGCAACTAGGCACATTATATCTTTCTTTTCATACTGCAGAGCATAGTCGTTTTGGCCATTCTTTAGGTGTATATGAAATCGTGCGACGCATGATTGACGAATCATTTGTGGGACGAGACGCTTGGAACAATGAAGATAGACCATTGGCATTATGTGCAGCATTATTACATGATTTAGGTCATGGTCCATTTTCACATAGTTTTGAAAAGATATTCAATACAGACCATGAAGCCTTTACGCAAGCAATTATTACTGGACCTACTGAAGTTAATGAAGTTTTAAGTCGCGTATCGAGTACTTTTCCTAAAGAAGTTGCAGAAGTAATTAACAAAACGCATCAAAATAAACTTGTAATTTCTATGATTTCATCGCAAATTGATGCTGATCGAATGGACTATTTACAAAGAGATGCTTATTTTACGGGCGTCTCTTATGGCACATTTGATATGGAACGTATTTTACGTTTAATGAGACCATCTAAAGATGAAGTTCTTATTAAAGAGAGTGGAATGCATGCCGTTGAGAACTTTATAATGAGTCGCTATCAAATGTATTGGCAAATATACTTTCATCCTGTTAGTAGAGGCGGAGAAGTATTGTTAAATAATTGTTTGAAACGTGTTAAACAATTGTACAATGAGGGGTACCATTTTAAGATGTACCCAGAAGATTTTGTTCCTTTTTTTGAAGAGAAGGTTACAATTGAGCAATACGTTGATTTAGATGAAGTCGTCGTACTTTATTATTTGAAGAAATGGATACAAGAAGATGATGCAATTCTCAGTGATTTAGCACGTCGTTTTATAAATAGAGACTTATTTAAATATATTCCATTTGATGGTTCAATTATTACTATTACTGAGCTACAAGAGTTGTTCATAGAAGGTAATATTGATCCGAACTATTATTTTGTTAGTGAGGCTTTCTCTGATTTACCATATGATTATGATCGACCTGGTTCTAATAGACAACCAATACATTTATTAAGACGTAATGGTAGTATTAGAGAAATTAGTAGTCAATCACTCGTTATTTCAAGTATTACAGGTATTAATCGTGAAGATTATAAATTATACTATCCTAAAGAAATGATTCTTAATATTGAGAATCCACAAACTAAGGGTTCTATTATTAATCTACTTAATGAATTGAATTAAGCCATTGAAACTTTAATATATAACGCATAATATAGAGATTATGAATTCAAGTTTTTCGGAGGTGTCATGTGTGTCTGAGAACAAAGGTTTTAAATTTAATATTATCAAGAATGACCCGCTTGATGGGCATAAAGGGACGAATATTGGCTCAATTAGTTTAGATAATATTGCACCAGTATTTATAGATGTTGCGAATAAAGAGGCGTTTATAGATATAGGTGGTATGCATGCACGTGCTCAAGTTGAAAAAGGTGTTAAATGGATAAATGACAAATCGGAAGTTGAAGGCGAAGAAGCTAAAGAATATTGGCTTTGCTGGGTGACTACTGAACGTAGTGAGAGTGGCCCATATTATGCTGGTGTTACTGCATGTTATTTATTAGTTAACAAAAGTATACGACGTGGTTATAAAAGTATGCCTGAACATGTTAATATGATGGATAAATCTATGAAACATAAAATTATCATTGACCACATTGGTGAGGAAAATAAAAAAGTTTTAGCAGACTTTTTAAAATCTCATAATGAAGAGATGTGGAATAATTCTAGTGAGGAATTATTCAAAGCTTTTGAATAATATAAACAGTATTAGGAGTAGGACACTACGCTTAAAACAGCCATTAAGTGCATTTGTATAAATACACTTAATGGCTTATTTAATTTCAATAGTATTAAAATCTTTTGTTCCAATCAAATCTGGCTATGAATACTCAGTAATTATTTTAAAGGTTCACCAATATGATATTCACTATCTATCATGCTCATTACGATTCTGTTGCAAAGTTAAAATTATATGCACATCTATACAAAACTATAAAAGCAAATATTGTTTTAACAGTAAAGAGTTTTGTTAGTATTAATTATTTTTCTTTTTTCAGTATAAATATTACATGATTTTTAATTTTGCAACAGAACCGTAATTTCCATGGCCAAAGATTAAATGATGTAGTATTAAATTATGATGCAGCAACAAGTACAATAAATGCTACATATGCAGGTAAGACTTGGACAGCTACTACAGATGATTTAGGAATCGATAAATCTCAAAAATATAATTTTTCAATTACTTCAAGTCATATGCAAAATAGATATTCTGATGGAATTATGAGAACAAATCTTGAAGGTGTAACAATTACAACGCCTCAAGCTGATTTAATTGATGATGTGGAAGTAACGAAAGAACCAATTTCTCATAAAACTATTCGTGAGTTTGATCCAACTCTAGAACCAGGATCACCTGACGTTATTGTACAAAAAGGTGAAGATGGAGAATCAACAACAACTACACCAACTAAAGTTGACCCTGATACAGGAGATGTAGTTGAACGTGGTGAACCAACAACAGAAGTAACAAAAAATCCAGTTGATGAGATTGTACACTTTGCACCTGAAGCAGTGCCTCAAGGACACCAAGATGAATTCGATCCAAACTTACCAATTGATAGTACAGAAGAAGTGCCAGGTAAACCAGGAATCAAGAACCCTGAAACAGGTGAAGTAGTAACACCACCAGTAGACGATGTAACGAAACATGGTCCAGTAGCTGGAGACCCTGAAGTAACAAAAGAAGAAATACCTTATGAAACAAAACGTGAATTCAATCCAGATTTACCACCAGGTACAGAGAATGTGAAACAACCAGGTAAACCAGGAGAGAAAACGACAACTACACCAACAACGAAAAATCCATTAACAGGTGAAAAAGTAAGTGAAGGTAAGCCAACAACTGAAATTACTACACCACCTACAGATGAAATTATTGAATTCGGTGGAGAAGAAGTACCACAAGGTCATAAAGATGAGTTCGATCCAAACTTACCAATCGATGGTACAGAAGAAGTACCAGGTAAACCAGGAATTAAGAACCCAGAAACAGGTGAAGTGGTAACACCGCCAGTTGACGATGTCACAAAACATGGACCAAAAGCAGGTGAACCAGAGGTTACTAAAGAAGAAATTCCATATGAAACTAAGCGTGTATTAGATCCAACAATGGAACCTGGTAGCCCTGATAAAGTAGCTCAAAAAGGTGAAAATGGTGAAAAAACAACAACAACACCAACTACAATTAATCCATTAACAGGAGAAAAAGTAGGCGAAGGCGATCCAACAGCGGAAGTAACGAAAGAACCAACAGACGAAATTGTTAACTATGCACCTGAAATTATTCCTCATGGTACTCGTGAAGAAATTGATCCAAACTTACCAGAAGGTGAAACTAAAGTTATCCCAGGTAAAGATGGCTTGAAAGATCCTGAAACTGGAGAAATCATTGAAGAACCACAAGATGAAGTAATCATCCATGGTGCTAAAGATGACTCAGATTCAGATGCAGATGCTGACTCAGATGCAGACGCAGACGCAGATGCAGATGCAGACTCAGATGCTGATTCAGATGCAGACGCAGATGCAGACGCAGATGCAGATGCAGACGCAGATGCTGATTCAGATGCAGACGCAGACGCAGATGCAGACGCAGACGCAGATGCAGATGCTGACTCAGATGCTGATTCAGATGCAGACGCAGATGCAGACGCAGAGTCAGATGCAGACGCAGATGCAGACTCAGATGCTGATTCAGATGCAGACGCAGATTCAGATGCAGACTCAGATGCAGACTCAGACGCAGACTCAGACGCAGATGCTGATTCAGATTCAGATGCAGACGCAGATTCAGATTCAGATGCAGATGCTGACGCAGACGCAGATGCAGACGCAGATGCTGACTCAGATGCAGACGCAGATGCAGATGCTGACTCAGATGCAGACGCAGATGCTGATTCAGATGCAGATGCAGATTCAGATGCAGACGCAGATGCAGATGCAGATGCTGACTCAGATGCTGATTCAGATTCAGATGCTGATTCAGATGCAGACGCAGACGCAGATGCAGACGCAGATGCAGACGCAGATGCAGACGCAGACGCAGATGCAGATGCAGACGCAGACGCAGATGCAGACTCAGACGCAGATGCAGACGCAGATGCAGACGCAGACGCAGATGCAGACGCAGATGCAGACGCAGACGCAGATGCTGATTCAGATGCTGATTCAGATGCTGATTCAGATGCAGACGCAGATGCAGACGCAGATGCAGACGCAGACGCAGATGCAGACGCAGATGCTGATTCAGATGCAGACGCAGATGCAGACGCAGATGCAGACTCAGACGCAGATGCAGACGCAGATGCTGATTCAGATGCAGACTCAGACGCAGATGCAGATGCTGACTCAGATGCTGATTCAGATGCAGACGCAGATGCAGACTCAGACGCAGATGCAGACTCAGACGCAGATGCAGACGCAGATTCAGATGCTGACTCAGATGCAGACTCAGACGCAGATGCTGATTCAGATGCTGATTCAGATGCAGACTCAGATGCAGACTCAGATGCTGATTCAGATGCAGACTCAGATGCTGATTCAGATGCAGACTCAGACGCAGATGCTGATTCAGATGCAGACGCAGATGCAGATGCTGACGCAGACGCAGATGCAGACTCAGACGCAGATGCAGACGCAGACGCAGATGCAGACGCAGATGCTGATTCAGATGCAGACGCAGATGCAGACGCAGATGCTGACTCAGATGCAGACGCAGATGCTGACTCAGATGCTGATTCAGATGCAGACGCAGACGCAGATGCAGACTCAGATGCTGACTCAGATGCAGACTCAGACGCAGATGCTGATTCAGATGCTGATTCAGATGCAGACGCAGACGCAGATGCTGATTCAGATGCAGACGCAGATGCAGACGCAGACGCAGATGCAGACGCAGATGCAGACTCAGATGCTGATTCAGATGCTGATTCAGATGCAGACTCAGACGCAGATGCTGATTCAGATGCAGACGCAGATGCAGATGCAGACGCAGACGCAGATGCAGACTCAGACGCAGATGCAGACGCAGACGCAGATGCAGACGCAGATGCAGACGCAGATGCAGACGCAGATGCTGATTCAGATGCAGACTCAGATGCAGACTCAGATGCTGATTCAGATGCAGACGCAGATGCAGACGCAGATGCTGATTCAGATGCAGACGCAGATGCAGACGCAGATGCTGATTCAGATGCAGACGCAGATGCAGACTCAGATGCTGATTCAGATGCAGACGCAGATGCAGACGCAGATGCTGATTCAGATGCAGACTCAGATGCTGATTCAGATGCAGACTCAGACGCAGATGCAGACTCAGACGCAGATGCAGACGCAGACGCAGATGCAGACGCAGATGCTGACTCAGACGCAGATGCTGACTCAGACGCAGATGCTGATTCAGATGCTGATTCAGATGCAGACGCAGACGCAGATGCAGACTCAGACGCAGATGCTGACTCAGATGCAGACTCAGACGCAGATGCAGATGCAGACTCAGATGCTGATTCAGATGCTGATTCAGATGCAGACTCAGATGCTGATTCAGATGCTGATTCAGATGCAGACGCAGACGCAGATGCTGACGCAGATGCTGACAAATATCATAATGACACAGCAGATAAATCAAATGATAACGAATTACCTGATACTGGTAATAACACTCAAAATAATGGCACATTATTTGGTTCATTATTTGCTGCACTTGGAGGACTATTCTTAGTGGGCAGCCGTCGTAAAAACAAAAATAATGAAGAAAAATAATAGGTAGTCTTTATATTTGCTCAATGAAATTTAAAACCAGGCCATGAAAGGCCTGGTTTTCTTTTAAATACTATGATATAGATTGATATAAATAGAATTAATAAGGAGAAAACTATGGATTTTGACTATAAATTAGATAAATTATTAACCGAAGTAAACAATAAATCCGAAATTAATAATTATGTTTTTATAAGTTTGGGTAAACCTAATATCAAAGCCCAAGTTAAATTAATCAAAAAAACTAATTATCTTAAGCAAGATATTTCGAAATTAGCACTTAAATTTAAAAAGAAGACAGGTCAGTTTCCAGAGTGGATTAAATTAGATATTATTACGTCAACAGAAAAAGTTCTATTTAAAGAATTAAGAAAAGAATTGATTAATACAAGACGTAATTATGTGGATTTTGGTATAGCATTTGATAGTCAATGGAATTTAGCAGTGTTACCTGAAGAAATTAATGCGAATGCTTTTGTTCGACCAGATAATTCTACTAAAGAATTATTTCTTTCTGAAAAAAATATTAATAATTATTTACGTAAATATACGACTAATAAAAAGGCATTTTCTAGTGAATTTTATAATGAAAAAGAAGTTGTTAAATTTTATACACATGGTTTCTTCATAGGTAATGAGAAAGTATATGAACTATATAGTAATGGTTATAGAAAAGGTTTAAGAAAAGTAGCTCATTTAGAGAATGAAATTGATCAATTAATTGAAAGTAGCACTCATTTTTTACAGAATATGTTGTTAGATAATGGTAAGTATATTTATGGATATTTCCCACATTTTGATAATGAAATTGGATTTTATAATATTTTAAGACATTCATCTTCTACATATGCTTTAATAGAAGGATTAGCCTATTTAGGCACAAGTTTACAACCTGTTGAAAAGGCAATTGATTATGTTATTTCAAATCAATTACTTGAAGTTGAAGATAAAGCATATATCTATGATGATACGGAAGATGCTAATGAAATTAAATTAGGACAAAATGCTTCATTTATATTCGCTATATGTGAATATTTAAAACATGAGAATAATCCTAAATATCTTGAAGCTGCTCAAAAAGTGGCGAACGGTATTCTTTCAATGATTGATGAAGATACGTATGAAACGACGCACTTATTGAATTATCCTGATTTAAGCGTAAAAGAGAAATTCAGAATTATTTA
>NZ_QJSN01000016.1:0-44145 GCF_003217445.1 Staphylococcus sp. AtHG25
AAGGCATTATAAATTACTTATTAGGTGTAGATGTAGAATTATTTAATACATATCACTACGTTCATGAGCTAAGAAGATTATTAAAAGAAAATCAAGTAGAGAAATTTAATTATAAACTCTTTTCTATTCATCTTTCAGATGTGTGTCCTAAATTACGCCCAGTCATTAGAACTTTAAGACGATTAGCAGCTTTCATTGAAAATACTATGACATATTCTAACCTGACCAACGGTCCGTTAGAAGGAATTAATAATAAAATCAAACTCATTAAAAGGGTATCTTTTGGTTATAGAAATTATGATAATTTGCGTAATCGAATTATTATAACTTCGCGACTATTTGCCTCAACAACAAAAAAAGAGATTAAACAACCTAAGGTTGCTTAATCTCAATATTTGGACTCATCAGTCCGATTTGACGTAGAGCCGATTATAATTAAAGATGAATTTGAGGTGAACGTGTATGAAACATAAGAAAACAAATGCGATGCGTATGTTAGACAGAGCCAAAATAGATTATGAAGTCAAAACATTTGAATTGGAAGATGGGCATATGGATGGTGAACGCGTTGCAGAATTAGTCGGTGAAAATGTCCATGATGTTTTTAAAACACTTGTATTAGAAAATGCTGAACATGATCATTTCGTATTTGTAGTTCCAGTCAGTGAGTCATTAGATATGAAAGCAGCGGCAAGTGTCGTTAATGAAAAAAAATTACAGCTAATGCCATTAGATAATTTGAAACAAGTAACAGGTTATATACGAGGTGGTTGTTCTCCAGTAGGTATGAAACATTTATTTCCAACTACAATTGATCAATCTGCTTCTTTACGCGAAAAAATTATCGTGAGTGGTGGACAACGAGGAATTCAAATTGTGTTACAACTTGAAGATCTTGTTTCAATGACAAATGCACAAGTAGAAGACATTACTCAAAAATAGCAATATAGTGACAGATATTACAAATGGGATGACAAATTGTGTAATATCTGTTAATTTTTAAACCGAAATGAATGTTTTTGATTGATTTTGACAATTTGTGATTGAAAAATGTAAGCGTACACATTATAATGTGAGTTGAAGCGGGGTGGTTACATGATTTCTGAAAAAAGACATGACTTAATACTTCAGGAATTAAGGAAAAAAGATTTTCTCACACTCCAAGAATTAATAGAGCGAACAGGTTGCAGCGCTTCAACTGTTAGAAGAGATTTATCGAAATTGCAACAACAAGGTCGACTTCAAAGAGTTCATGGAGGAGCAACATTAAATAGTAATAGAAATAATGAACCAATTCTGTCGGATAAATTGTCGCAAAATTTAAAAGAAAAAAGAGTGATTGGTCAATTTGCTGCAAAACTCATCGAAGATAATGACTGCATTTTTATGGATGCTGGTTCATCAACGATTGAAATGATTCCATTCATTAAAGCACAAAATATTGTAGTGGTTACAAATGGGTTAACACATGTTGAAAAGTTACTTAACCAAGGCATCAAAACTTTGATGATAGGTGGACAGGTTAAAGAAACAACATTTGCCACAGTAGGTGCTAGTGCACTTGATACCTTGAGTCGTTATTGTTTTGATAAGGCTTTTTTAGGAATGAATGGTTTAGATTTAAAATATGGTCTTACGACGCCAGATGAAAAAGAGGCACTAATAAAAGAGAAGGCCATGGAACAAGCAAATCAATCATATGTTTTACTTGATCATTCAAAAATAGATGAAGTTTATTTTGCACATGTGCCAATTAGTCAAAACCATGTTGAAATGGTGGTTTCAAAGCAAACAATAGCACTTTCACATTTTGAACAATATAAAGAGAAGTACGTGTTTATAGGAGGGTAACCATGATTTATACAGTAACATTCAATCCATCTATTGACTACATTATGTTTACTAATGGATTTGAAATAAAAGGGTTAAATAGAGCGACATCTACTTATAAATTTGCAGGTGGAAAAGGTATCAATGTATCTCGTGTTTTAAAAACACTAGGTGTACCATCTACAGCATTAGGATTTACTGGAGGTTTTCCTGGAGAATTTATAGCTCAGACATTAGAAGAAAGTCAAATTAAAACGGACTTTATTAAAGTTGATGATGATACACGTATTAATGTAAAACTTAAATCTGGTGATGAAACTGAAATTAATGCACCTGGACCGTCTATTACTTATGACCAATTTCTAGCATTATTAAATCAAATTAAACAGACAACAAAGGAAGATACAGTCATTGTTGCTGGTAGTGTACCTAAGAGTATTCCAAGTGATGCGTATGCTCAAATTGCAGAAATAACTCAAAGCACAGGTGCAAAATTGGTGGTTGATGCTGAAAAAGATTTAGTTAACACAGTGCTAAAATATCAACCATTATTTATTAAACCTAATAAAGATGAATTAGAAGAAATGTTTGATATGACTGTTGAGAGCGACCAAGATGTTGTTAAGTATGGTCGTGAAATCTTAAAAGAAGGTGCACAATCAGTCATTATATCTTTAGGTGGAGATGGTGCAATTTATATAGATAAAGCACGTAGTATAAAAGCTCAAAATCCTAAAGGACAAGTTGTTAATACGGTTGGTTCAGGAGATAGCACTGTTGCTGGTATGGTGGCAGGTCTTGAATCTGGATTATCACTTGAAGATGCATTTCAACAAGCTGTTGCTTCTGGGACAGCAACGGCATTTACTGAAGATTTAGCGACAATAGAAGATATAGAAAAAATTAAATCACAGGTTACTATTACAGTACTTGATGGAGAGTGAAATTAATGAGAATAACAGAATTACTAACAAAAGATACAATTGCTATGGATTTATCAGCGTCTGATAAAAATGGTGTCATTGATAAATTAGTGAATCAATTAGATAAAGCTGGCAAGTTAAGTGATATTGCTCAATTTAAAGAAGCAATCCATAATCGTGAATCACAAAGTACAACAGGTATTGGAGAAGGAATTGCTATTCCTCATGCAAAAGTAGCAGCAGTAAAATCTCCAGCCATTGCTTTTGGTAAATCTAAGGAAGGTGTGGATTACCAAAGTTTAGACGGTCAACCAGCACATTTATTCTTTATGATTGCTGCTCCAGAAGGTGGCGCACAAACACACTTAGATGCACTAGCTAAATTATCTGGTATTTTAATGGATGATAAAGTGAGAGAAAGCTTACTACATGCTAACTCTCCTGAAGAAGTGCTTCAAATTATTGATAATGCGGATGATGAAGCAACTAAAGAAGAGGAAAAAGAAGCGCAAGAACAAGAGGCAGTGACCGCTGGTGCGACAAGTGGTTCTGCAAATACGACAGATACTAATGAGGCTTATGTATTAGCTGTTACAGCATGTCCTACAGGTATCGCACATACTTATATGGCTCGCGATGCATTGAAAAAACAAGCCGATAAAATGGGCGTTAAAATGAAAGTTGAAACAAATGGTTCAGGCGGTATTAAAAACCATTTAACTCAACAAGACATCGAACGTGCGACAGGTGTTATCGTAGCGGCAGATGTTCATGTTGAAACAGATCGTTTCGACGGTAAAAACGTAGTTGAAGTACCAGTTGCTGATGGTATCAAACGACCAGAAGAACTTATTAACACAGCACTTGATACAAGTCGTAAACCATTTGTAGCACGTGGTGGTAACTCTAAATCTACAGATAGTGAAAGTAATGAGAAACAAAGCTTTGGTAAAGCGTTCTATAAACACTTAATGAACGGTGTATCAAATATGCTACCTTTAGTAATTGCTGGTGGTATCTTGATGGCTATTGTATTCTTATTCGGGGCTAACTCATTTGACCCTAAAAGCTCTGAGCACAACGCTTTTGCAGAACAATTATGGAATATAGGTAATAAGAGTGCCTTTGCCTTAATCATTCCAATCTTATCAGGTTTCATCGCTCGTAGTATTGCAGATAAACCAGGTTTCGCAGCTGGTTTAGTTGGCGGTATGTTAGCAATTTTTGGTGGTTCTGGATTTATTGGTGGTATTATTGCAGGTTTCTTAGCAGGTTACTTAACACAAGGTATTAAATATATTACACGTGGCTTACCACAAGCAGTTGAAGGTTTAAAACCAACGTTAATTTATCCACTATTAAGTGTAACTATCACTGGTTTATTAATGATTTATGCATTTAACCCGCCTGCAGCATGGTTAAATAACTTATTATTAAATGGATTAAATAGCTTATCAGGTTCAAATATTGTATTACTTGGTTTAGTTATCGGTGCAATGATGGCTATCGATATGGGTGGACCATTTAACAAAGCAGCATATGTATTCGCTACAGCAGCATTGACAGAAGGAAATGCCGCACCAATTACTGCAGCAATGGTAGGCGGTATGATTCCACCATTAGCAATCGCAACAGCAATGATATTCTTTAAACGTAAATTCACTAAAGAACAACGTGGTTCTATCGTGCCAAACTATGTGATGGGCTTATCATTCATCACTGAGGGTGCAATTCCATTTGCTGCAGCTGACCCATTACGTGTGATTCCATCAATGATGGTAGGTTCAGGTGTAGGTGGTGCAATTGCATTAGCATTAGGTTCAAGAATCAATGCACCACACGGTGGTATCATTGTTATTGCAGCGACTGACTTTAGTCATATCTTACAAACATTAATTGCTTTAATTGTAGGTACACTTGTTTCAGCAATTATGTATGGTTTATTGAAACCAAAAGTAACTAAAAACGAAATTGAAGCTTCAAAAGCTATGGATGAATAGAAATAAAAATCTCTTGCCCTAATAATTGGGCGAGAGATTTTTTTAATACTTTAATTTATTCTTCATAACTAGACGAGGAGTCTATATTATCAAGATTAAGACAAGATAATGAATTTATTATGAATTATGTCTTGCTTCATTTTTGTCTTAGTCATAAATTACAGTGATAATAAACATTATCATTTCAAATTGATATAGAGTCATTAAAATATGTAAAAATGGGTAGACATATGAGAGTATTTCATAGGAAGCAAAGCGTTTTAGTGATAAAGAATTTATGCTTTGTGACTTCCAAGCGCTTTAGTGTAGTCCTCTCTTGACTATTACGCAATATTAGTTTTTAATGATAAGTTGTAACTTTTTAATCAAAAGCGTTACAATCAACTATTGGTAATTAATATATGATAAAATAAAAGTAATACATTTTTTCGGGGGTGTCGCAATGGGAAGGTCTTAACATGTTTTTATATCGTCAAAGCACATTACGAATTAAATTCGTGTTACCCATATGGGACACATTTATTTGGAGGTGAATCCCTAGGAATAGGGAATTAATTGGATACAGTGACCATAATAAATTTAGTAATATTTTTTCTATTAATAGCATTAACAACAGTATTCGTAGGTTCAGAATTTGCATTAGTTAAAGTACGTTCAACGCGTATTGAACAATTAGCTGAAGAAGGTAATCGTAGCGCTAAAATTGTCAAAAAGATGATTGCGAATCTGGACTATTATTTATCAGCCTGTCAATTAGGTATTACAGTTACTTCATTAGGATTAGGTTGGTTAGGGGAACCAACATTTGAAAAATTGTTGCATCCTCTATTTAACTTATTACAGTTACCTGATGCATTAACTACAACAATCTCATTTGTAATTTCATTCATCGTAGTGACATACTTACACGTAGTATTAGGTGAATTAGCACCGAAATCTATAGCAATTCAACATACAGAAAAATTAGCCCTAACTTACGCTAGACCATTGTACTATTTCGGTAATATAATGAAACCTTTGATTTGGTTAATGAATGGTTCAGCACGTGTGATAATTAGAATGTTGGGTGTTGATCCAGACGCTCAAACTGATGCTATGTCAGAAGAGGAAATTAAGATCATTATTAACAACAGTTATAATGGTGGAGAAATCAATCAAACAGAATTAAACTATATGCAAAACATCTTTTCATTTGATGAGAGACATGCAAAAGATATCATGGTACCACGTACTCAGATGGTGACTTTAAATGAACCATTTAATGTTGACGAATTATTAGAGACGATTAAAGAACATCAATTTACACGTTACCCCATTACTGAGGATGGAGACAAAGACCATATTAAAGGTTTCATTAACGTTAAAGAATTCTTAACAGAGTATGCTTCTGGGAAACCTATCAAAATCAATAATTATATCCATGAATTACCGATGATTTCAGAGACAACTCCCATTAGTGATGCGTTAGTTAGAATGCAACGTGAACACGTACATATCAGTTTAATTATTGATGAGTACGGTGGTACAGCTGGTATTTTAACAATGGAAGATATTCTTGAAGAAATTGTCGGTGAAATACGTGATGAGTTTGATGATGATGAAGTAAATGATATCGTTAAACTTGGTGAAGATACGTATCAGATTAATGGACGTGTCCTTCTTGATGACCTCAATGAAAAATTCAACATTGAATTTGAAGATTCAGAAGACATTGATACAATAGGTGGTTGGCTCCAAGCCCACAACACTAATTTACAAGTTGAAGATCATATCGATACGCAATATGATCGTTGGATTGTGTCTGAAATGGACAATCATCAACTAGTTTGGGTTGTACTTAAATATGAGTTCATCAATAATAGACCAACATTCGGTAAAGACGAAGATGAAAGTGAAGATAAAAAAGATAATAGCGATGAAAGTCGTGAATAATTTAAAGAGTATTGGATGAATTAATATTATACAAAGCTATATCGCAAATTTGCATAAGCTGACTGAGCTGAGAAGGCGCTCTAAATGAAGTGTTTCTCAGTTCTTTTCAATTTTGAGGGCTGGGACAACGAATTCTAAAGAATTCAGTTCCAGTCCTTTTAATTGTTCAATAGACTCTATTAGAGTTATCCTAATTACTAATAGATTAAAATTATCAAGAACGTTAGGAGAAGATATTATGGTAAATGACACACAAATTTTAAACAATGGTTATCCGATGCCGAGACTTGGCTTAGGTGTCTATAAGGTTACAGATGAAGAAATGGAAACAGCGATTCAAGCTGCATTAGATGATGGTTATCGTGCATTTGATACAGCATATTTTTATAACAATGAAGAAGCACTCGGTAAAGCACTAAAAAATAGTGGAGTGCCTCGTGAAGACTTGTTTATTACAACTAAACTATGGAACGACCATCAAGGTTATGATAGTACACTTGAGTATTTTAATCGCTCATTAAATAATTTAGGTTTAGAATATATCGATTTATATTTAATTCACTGGCCTTGCGAAAAAAATGAACTTTATATTGAAACATATAAGGCATTAGAAAAATTATATGAAGAAGGTAAAATAAAAGCAATTGGAGTATGTAACTTCAAAGTGCATCACTTAGAAAAATTAATGCGTGAAACTAATATTGTACCACAAGTTAATCAAATTGAAGTACATCCTTACTTTAATCAACAAGAAGTCCAAGATTTCTGTGATAAGCATGATATAGTAGTTACTGCATGGATGCCATTAATGAGAAACAGAGGATTGTTAGACGATCCTACTATAACAAAACTAGCAAAAGCGTATGATAAAACACCAGCGCAAATCGTATTACGTTGGCACGTGGCACATAATCGTGTTGTCATTCCAAAATCTAAAACACCATCACGTATAAGAGAAAATCATGATATATTTGATTTCAACCTAGAACTAACAGAAATAGCTGAAATAGATAGTTTAAATCGCAATGCGCGTCAAGGTAAAGATCCTGATGAAGTGAGTATAGGTGATTTGAAATAAATTGGTTTCTATTAAATGGAATCAGACATTGAAAATTATAAAATGATTGTATATTTTTTATTTAATTTTTATTAATTATTTGTTAATTGCATAGTTTTTAGTAGAATAGTTATTTATTTTATTGATAAAATAGTACTAAGAATGATGAAAAGGATGTAATTTAATGAAAATCAGAGTCATTGTGCCTTGTTTTAACGAAGGTGAAGTCGTAACAAAAACTTACGACAAATTGACTGAAATTTTGATGAAAGATAGTTTGGACAAAGGGTATGATTATGACCTTTTATTTGTCGACGATGGTAGTAAAGATAACACAATCGACCATGTTCAATATTTAGCAAGCTTAGATCTACATGTTAAATATATTTCTTTCAGCCGAAATTTTGGTAAAGAATCAGCAATGATAGCTGGTTTTCAACATAGTGTGGAATGTGATGCTGTGGTGATGGTAGATGGAGATTTACAACATCCACCAGAATTCATTCCACAAATGATAGAAGGATTCCAAGAGGGGTATGACCAAGTTATTGCTAAGCGAGATCGAACAGGAGAGAACATAGCCCGTAAGTCAATGACTAAGTTATATTATAAATTGATAAATAGCTTTGTCGAAGACATTGAATTCATAGACGGTGTCGGTGACTTTAGATTATTGAGTCAGCGTGCAGTTAAAGCAATGGCTTCTCTTAAAGAATATAACCGCTTTTCAAAAGGTTTATTTGAATGGATTGGTTATAATACTAAAATCTTTACATATCAAAATGTAGAACGAGAAGCGGGTCATTCTAAATGGACATTCACTAAATTATTAAATTATGGTATTGATGGGCTAATTTCATTTAATAATAAACCTTTACGTGCGATGATTTATCTAGGAATGACGATATTCAGTTTAAGTATCGTTTATATCTTGTATCTGCTGATAGGTATAATGGTCAATGGCATTAATAATCCTGGTTATTTTACAACGATAGCTGCGGTATTACTTATTGGCGGAATTCAATTGATTTCTATTGGTGTAGTAGGTGAATATATTGGACGAATTTACTATGAAGTTAAGCAACGACCTAAATATATTGTGCAAGCATCAAATTTAAAAGAACCAACGCACGATCTCAAAGTAGTAGAGCAAGAGAAAGAAAAAGTACATTAATAAAAATCAAAATAAACGCTTGAAGTTTTAAATGATGAAACTTCAAGCGTTTAATTATTTTCTATATGAGGTTTTAAATTAGTATTTTTAAGTTGCCATGCTAGATAGATACCTAAAAGAATATAAATGATTAAGAAGATATACCAGAATGGTGTCAAAATAGTTAATAATACAATCGAAATTATAATAAGCATATAGCCTATAGTAATTGGAAATTTAAGCTTTTTTATAAATTTAAAAATTCCAAGTTCTCCTCTAGAGAAAGTACCTAAAAATATCGCACTAGCACCTATTAAGAATATTGTTGGCGCTAAGTATGGAACAGACATGTAAATTGATTGATCACTTGATCCATAGGTAATAAATAATGAGCAACTTATTATGATAGAAAATATCAAGGCAATAGATTTATACTCATAAATAACAAGTGTATAGTGTTGATGATTCAAGTAATATTGAAGTCCCAACCAACATATAAAAAAAGCGATTGAGCATAATGTTATAAAATTAAATTTGTCGATGACGATAGCATTAATTAAAGCGTTAATCGTTATTGCTATTAATACGGAGCTAAATTTAAGTTGCTTGAATTGGTGCTTATATAAGTCAAAGCCGAGTACACCAAGCACTACGGCGATATTAATTAATACATATATAATCATGCTGTACTCCTATCTCACATAGTTCATTAGAACATTATACCAATTAAAACAAACTTAATCATTTCAAAACACTTAAAAAATATTTTTCATTTATAAAGTAATTATTAAACACCTTTTTTGTTACTCCACAATAACGTATGCAACTGTGGTAAAACATAAACTTGGTTCATATCATTACTAGCCATCACTCTATCAACTAATGCTTCATATCGATTCAAAAGTTTCTCTGTATGGTTGTCAACATCATCATCTAGGTAGGGATTACCTACTTGTAAGTAAAAAGGAATGTTTGGGTAGCGATGATGTATCATTTTGGCGAATTCGTAATCATCATCATCAAAAATAACGACCTTTAAATTAAGTGTTGATTCAATGCATTGTTCGATTACACTATCTAATATGTCAATGTTAGGTTTCATATTAGAGCTTGGTGGTTTAGGACTTATAGTTAAATCGTTAATTTGTCTCATCCATGGTTGGAATTTACTTCCTTGAGTTTCTAAAGCAGTGTATATCTGTTTTTCTTCAAATAAATCCACTAAATCTTGTATACTTTTAATTAGTGCTGGGTTACCTCCAGATATCGTAACGTGATCAAAACAGTCACCGCCGATTTTTTTCAGTTGATTATATATTTCTTCAGCTGTCATTAACTGAATGTCTTCTTTAGCACTTCCATCCCAAGTGAAAGCAGAGTCACACCAACTACAACGATAATCACAGCCTGCAGTTCTAACAAACATCGTTTTGCGACCTATAACACGTCCTTCACCTTGAATCGTAGGTCCAAAAATTTCTAGTACTGGAATTTTAGCAGCCATTATTTATACTCCTTTGGGCGATATACGACATAACTAGTCGGCGTTTCACGTAGATAAACTTGAACACATTGAGGTTGATTATCACAGTTTTGTAGATGAGTTTGGACCATTTTATATATTGTTTGAGCTACAACTTCAGTTGAAGGACTCTTATCTTTAAGTTGAGGTAAATCATTTAATAAGTAGTGATCGAATTGGTCGTGGATTAGTTTTTTTAAATCACTAAAATTGATTAAGAAACCATTATGATCAAGTTTATCCCCTGCAATTGTTAAATTAACAAAGTAAGTATGTCCATGCGTTCTCATACATTTACCGGCATCTTCACTTGGAATGTAATGCGCGGCTGAAAAATTAAAATCTTTATTAAGTTCAAAACTATAGGGGTGGGTAACTGACGGATAAAGTTGTTGAATCATTTTAATTCGCTCCTTTTATTTCTAAATAATGTTGTAGACCACGTTGTCTTAATTGACATGCTGGACATTCTCCACAACCATCACCAATAACACCGTTATAGCATGTAAGTGTATTGTGTCGAATATAATCTAGAACACCTAATTCGTCACTAAGTTCCCATGTCTGTGCTTTGTCTAACCACATTAAAGGGGTATGAATAACAAAGTCTTTATCCATAGATAAACTAAGCGTTACATTCATTGATTTAATAAAGCTATCACGACAGTCTGGATAACCTGAAAAGTCCGTTTCACAAACCCCGGTAATAATATGTTTGGCATTGCGTTGATAAGCTAATGCACCAGCAAATGATAAGAATAATAAATTACGTGCTGGTACAAACGTGTTTGGAATACCGTCTTCACCAGTTTCAATGTCCGTATCATGTTGTGTTAAGGCGTTTGGAGTTAATTGTGATAATAGTGACATATCTAAAATATGATGTTTTAAATTTTGCTCTTTTGCGATGCGTGTAGCAACTTCAATTTCTGCATCATGTCGTTGACCGTAATTAAATGTTACCAATTCAACATCTTTAAAATGTTTTTTAGCGTAAAATAAACACGTTGTGCTATCTTGCCCCCCGCTAAATACTACAATGGTTTTGTCCTTGTTTAAATTTTGATTTGTCATGAATATTCTCCTTTTTTGAAAAGATTAGATCATACTTTATGTTGTCTCTAACCTAGCCATGAGAACATAAAAAAAGTCTATCTCTATAAAAAAGATAGACTTAGAAACATTTCAACTAGTTATATAAAAGTAATGTTACCTTCAAACTAAATATTTCGATTATTGTCTAGTTTTTTATAGAGGGTTTCAGCTAGGAACCTCTTTTGAGTTTTTAGTACGCTAGTTAGCGTAATATATTCACTTCTTAAAATCAAGCTATATTTTAAAGTAATATAAATAGTAAACCCTTACATTTTCAAAAAATTATTAATTATAATAAGGTTATAGATGAAGTTATTTAACATAGAGTTGGAGCGACATAAATGATTATAGTTATAGATAATAAAGATTCATTTACATATAATTTAATAGATTATTTTAAGACAGAAACTGATAAAGGGATAGTTGTATACGAGGTAGATGACGTTTCCGTTGATCTATTAAGGTCATCTAACGTAGAGGCAATTGTCATCTCGCCAGGTCCAGGTAAACCTAGTGACTATCCAATTTTAATTGAAATTATGAATCAATTTGAGGGTGAAATTCCTATATTAGGTGTTTGTTTAGGTTTCCAATTTATTTATGAATATTATGGAGGTACTATTATTCATGGATTAAAGCCGGTTCACGGTCATACCACAACGTTAACTCATAGAGGAACTGGACTATTTAAAGGACTACCTCAATCGTTTGAAGTAATGAGATATCATTCACTCATTGCAGATAAAAATCATATTCCTACCGTTTTAAATATGACAGCTTATAACGAAGAGGGGATTATAATGGCTTTTGAACATAATAAATATCCTATTTATGGCGTTCAGTATCATCCTGAATCTATTTTAAGTGAATATGGTCATGAACAGATACGACTATTTTTAGAAAAAGTGGGGATAGACTATGAAAATCGCATTTAATTATCGATACTATACGACACCTGACCATTTTGAAACAGTAGCATTGAATTTTGGCACGTATGCCTCTAAAAAAGTGGCTTACACTTTGAATGACATCGGTGCAGTAGTTCGCTTTGCTCAAGATGAACAATCAAACGGACGTTACGTAGCACTTTATCTTACATATGAAGCGGCAAAATTTTTTAATCAAGAAATGGCTACGCATGAATTGGATAATAATCAAGTCATAGCTCTTGCATATAGTTTCAATCCTAATATGGCTAAACATCTGTCTAACAATCTTTCACAAAGCTACATACCTAAACATCAGTTTCGCTTTTTGGAGAGTGATGCAGAAATGCAAGATAAGATCAAACAAGTTCAAGACGCAATCACTGATGGAGAAACGTATCAAGTGAACTATACAACGCGTTTAGTTAGTGATATCCATTACCCAATCTCTGATTTATATTATTATTTAACCCAGACAAATAATGGTGGTTATACTGCATTATTAGATGTAGAAGAGATTAAAGTTGCCTCAATTTCTCCTGAATTATTCTTTCAAAAAGGAGCATTTAATAACCAAGAAAATGTAGTCGTAAGTAAACCGATGAAAGGGACAATGCCACGTAGTATTAATAAAGATGAAGATTTGATGAATTATGACATATTGAAAAACTCTCTTAAAGATCGTGCTGAAAATGTAATGATTGTTGATTTATTGCGTAATGATATTTCTAGAATTTCTAAGCCAGGAACTATACACGTTAATAAGCCATTCTTTATAGAAAGTTATAAGACTGTTTATCAAATGACGAGTATGGTCTCGGGTCGATTAGAAGCCGAAACGAGTTTGACTGATATTTTAAAAGCGCTGTTTCCATGTGGTTCCATTACGGGCGCACCGAAACTTAATACGATGTCATACATTAAAGCGCTTGAGCCTAATCCTAGAAATATTTATTGTGGCACAATTGGATTATTATCTCCGGATGATAAAATGATATTTAATATTCCAATTAGAACGCTTGAGTATCGAAATGAGAAAGTTCATTACGGTGTAGGTGCAGGTATTACAATTGATTCTATACCTGAAAAAGAAGTACAAGAGTTTCGAGATAAAACAAAGATATTGGAGATGTTATAAATGAACTTGTTTGAAACGATGCGTCTGGAAAATGGTGAAATTCCAAGACTTCAATATCATATTAATCGAATACAACAATCATGTGGACGTTTGGGTTATGCCTTTTCAAAGGAGAACTGGTTACATCTTGTAAAAAAGATTATAAAAAATCATCAACAGGGCACGTTCCGACTTAAAATAGAAATAGATAAAACTGGCGATATGAATTATGTAATTAAACCTTTATCTCCAAAGTCGCTATTTACGGCTAAATTTCAGCAAGTTCAAACGCATTATAACGAACGATATATCATTAACAAAACCACAGAACGCCAGCATTTAACACACGATCATGAGACAGATTTAATATTATTATATGATGAAAAAGGTAAAATTCTGGAATTTGATATTGGTAATATAATGATAGAGGAAGATGGTACATACTATACGCCGAGTTATGACAACGACTTTTTATTGGGGTGCATGCGTCAATCTCTTATAGATGAAGGAAAACTTTCAATCAAAAATTATACTAAAACAGAACTCAGTGAGAAATTAAATAATCAGCAGGTACGTATCTATTTACTAAATAGTTTACGAGAGGTTGCCGATGTGTCTATTTATCTATAAAATAATATTGGAAGTATATGCGTATTTATTGATAAAAACGAACTAACGGAGTGAATTATGGCAATATTATGGGTTGTAATTATTGTGATTTTAAATGTGATAAGTAAATATTTAGCAGATCGATATTTAAATAATAATGCACTCATTAAGGCACGTATTGTGGCAACCGTTACCGTTTTAATTCAATGTGTATTCATTTATTTTTTAATTAATTCAATCATTCCTTATGTGGTTGATTTTCTAAATATATTTTATCATCATTAAATATAATTGTTTTGAGGTGGAGTTATGAAGATTTATAGTCAGGGAGATCAAGCAATTGTAATTGCGGTTGAAAAAGATGTATCTAAAAATGTAACAACTGAGTTAATCGCAGTACGTAATCATTTATTAAAGAAAGATTTACCATTTATAACTGAAATTGTTCCTACTGAATCAGATATGATGATTTGCTATGATGCTCGAGATATGATTAAACATCATAACATTACTTCACCTTTTCAATATATGAAGGCATTAGTAACATCTATACAAGAAGAAATAAAACAATTAGAAATGAACAAAGATGAGAGCACGACCTATGAAATTCCTATTATTTATGGTGATGAATTTGGTCCCGATTTACAGGATTTGCTAGAGTATTACAAATTAACAAAAGATGAATTTATTCAATTACATTCTGGTAATGCTTACTTTGTCTCTATGATGGGCTATGCTCCTGGCTTTCCATATTTAACTGGAATGAATGAAGCATTGTATGTTAATCATACAAGTAATAAGAAGAAACTTGTTACTGCAGGTTCAGTTATTATTGAAGGGAAAAAATGCGGGATTGTTACAACTGATACATATAATGATTGGTTAGTGATAGGGTACACGCCTATAACGTTGTTTACTCCTGAACAAGAAGATTTTACACTGCTAAAATTAGGAGATAATGTCACTTTCAAACCAGAAAAACGCAAAGATATTGAATTAGGAGAATTTAAACCATGTCAATCATAATAGAAAAAGCCGGATTGTTTAGTAGTTTCCAAGATTTCGGGCGTCATGGATATGAATATGCAGGTGTTATTCCGTGTGGAGCTTTAGACACGCTAGGTCATGAAATAGCAAATCGTCTTGTCGCTAATGACAAGAATGAAGCAACACTTGAAATGACACATATTATGGCTAAAATTCGATTCACTGAACCTACTTTAATTGCATTAACAGGTCAAAATTTTGAAGCTTATACACAAAACCTGCGAGTAAAACCTTATAAAATATACCTTTTAGGTAAAGATGATGTGTTATCTTTTAAAGAAACAAATAAAACGTCACGTGTATATCTTGCTATAGGTGGAGGATTTAAATTAGACAGTTGGCTGGGTTCGAATTCTACAGATTTAAATGTTCACATTGGTGGCTATCACGGGCGTAAACTTGAAAATGGCGATGAAGTTGAAATGAAAAGAGAATATACTGAACGTCATCATAAGTTGTTTGAAAATCTAAAAGAAAAGCGTACTACTGATTGGGGTATTGATGGTTATGCATTGTCGTTCAACTATATCTCTGACGTGTTTCATGTTATCGCTAATAAAGGTACTGAAGACTTTGATAAGGAAACGCAATCCCATTTTATTAAAGGCGAATATAAAGTAACTAATAAATCAAATCGTGTTGGTATGTTATTAGATGGTGAGAAGATAAAAGCATATTACGATGATATGCCTGCACATCAATCTGTTAAAAGAGGAACGATTCAAGTTAAAAGAGATGGTACACCGATTATCTTATTAAACGATCATTATACAATAGGAAGTTACCCTCAAATTGGAACGATTGCGAGTTATCATTTGACTAAACTTGCACAGAAACCACAAGGGTCACGTTTGAAATTCCAATTTATTGATATTGAAACCGCTGAAAAAAATGTTGTAAAATTTAGCAATTGGATGAATCAACTGTTTCACGGCATTGAATTCAGAATGCAATTAGAAATGATGAAATAACTGTTAATAATTAATTAAATGTACGACTTATTTAAACGGTTTTTTTAATAGATTGAGTAGGTCTATAGTCTGATTAAAAATATCATATAAGAAGCTATAATAAATAAATCAGTGCGTCATCATTATACTTGTATATATTTGTGACAAACTATTGAGATGTCGATATATAAAGATGTTTTTTCTTGATAAATGAGTAAAAATACTATATATTTATATATTGAACTACGGGCAATATTACAATAATATTACAAAGTTCATAATTTGTTAATATTTTATTAATAATTAAATAGAATAGCATCCAACATTGTATACATAAGGCATTACTAACGGATAGTTCGTCATTGGGACAAATATGTAAGAGTGAATTATCGTTTGTATTTAATGTATGTGTATGACATATTCTTAATAAATTAAAATAGCGAAATTTAAAAATTAGTAAGTAATTGCATAACGGTCATATTTGAGTAAGTGTTTAAGTCTTCGGTTAAGTCTTTAACATTTCTTCAAAGTTGAATAACTATAAACGGAGGAAACATACATGAGTTTACACAAAAAGAAAATAAGTCTTTTTGCGTTTTTCTTACTGACTGTTTTTACAGTGACATTGAAGACGTATTTTTCATATTATGTTGATTTTTCTTTGGGTGTTAAAGGACTAGTTCAAAACTTAATACTATTGATGAATCCATATAGTTTAATCGCGCTTATTTTAAGTGTGTTCTTATTCTTTAAAGGAAAAAAAGCATATTGGTTCATCTTTATTGGAGGATTTTTACTATCATTCTTGCTATATGCAAATGTAGTTTATTTTAGATTCTTCTCAGACTTTTTAACATTTAGTACACTTAACCAAGCGGGGAATGTTGAGTCTATGGGTGGTGCTGTTGGGGCATCATTTAAATGGTATGACTTTGTTTACTTTATAGATACTATTATTTATCTATTTATCCTTATTTTCAAAGGAAGTTGGTTAGATAAGCGTGTTTTCAGTAAAAAGTTTGTACCGGTTGTAATGGCTGCTTCAGTAGCATTATTCTTCTTGAACTTAGCTTTTGCTGAAACAGATCGTCCTGAGTTATTAACACGTACGTTTGACCATAAATATTTAGTGAAGTATTTAGGTCCATATAACTTTACAGTTTATGATGGCGTTAAAACGATCCAGAATAACCAACAAAAAGCATTGGCTTCTGAAGATGACCTAACTAAAGTATTGAATTACACGAAACAAAAAAATACAACACCAAATTCAGAGTATTTTGGTGCTGCTAAGAAGAAAAATATTATTAAAATACATCTAGAAAGTTTCCAAACATTTTTAATCAATAAAAAGGTTAATGGTAAAGAAGTAACACCGTTCTTAAATAAATTATCGACAGGTAACGAAGATTTTAGATATTATCCAAACTTCTTCCATCAAACTGGTCAAGGTAAAACATCAGACGCTGAGTTCACATTGGATAACAGCCTTTATGGTTTACCACAAGGTTCTGCATATTCATTAAAAGGTGATAATACTTACCAATCATTACCTGCTATATTAGATCAAAAGCAAGGTTATACTTCTGATGTTATGCACGGTGACTACAAAACATTCTGGAACCGTGACCAAGTTTATAAACATTTTGGTATTGATAAGTTCTACGATGCAACATATTATGATATGTCTGACGATAATATTGTTAACTTAGGTTTAAAAGATAAACCGTTCTTTAAAGAGTCAGCAGAATATCAATCTAAAATGAAAGGACCATTCTATTCACACTTAATTACATTAACAAACCACTACCCATTCACATTGAGTGAGGAAGATGCAGATATTGATAAACCTAATACAGGTGATTCAACTGTTGATGGTTACATTCAAACAGCGCATTATTTAGACCAAGCACTTGAAGAGTACGTAACAGATCTTAAGAAGAAAGGTTTATACGACGATTCAGTTATTATGATATATGGTGACCATTATGGTATTTCAGAGAACCATAATAATGCGATGGAAAAATTATTAGGTGAAAAGATTACGCCAGCGAAATTTATGGACTTAAACCGTACAGGTTTCTGGCTAAAAATTCCTGGTAAAGAAGGTACAGTAGATAAGACATATGCTGGTCAAATGGATGTTATGCCTACTATATTACATTTAGTAGGAATTGACTCTAAAAACTTCTTAATGTTTGGTACTGACATGTTATCTAAAGATCATAATGATGTAATTCCATTCCGTAATGGTGATTTCATTACGAAAGATTACAAATATGTAAACGGTAAAGCATATTCTAATAAAACTAATGAATTATTAGAAACGGAACCTAAAGATTTAGATAAGAATAAGAAACAGGTTGAGAAAGATTTAGAAATGAGTGACAATGTCTTAAATGGTGACTTGCTCAGATTCTATAAAAATCCTGATTTCAAAAAAATTGACCCGTCTAAATATGAATACAAAACTGGTCCTAAAGGGAACCAAAAATAATCAAGTAGAGTCTATAATATAAATTTTTTAGACTAATGAAAAAAGACAATTTCTATTGAAATAAATAGAAATTGTCTTTTTTAATATGATTTTGATTATGTGCAACATGTTGAGTTGCAATATATAGTTGATGCTATAGATACATGTCTTAAATGATGTTGTAATTTAAATAATTGCTGATTAATAGTTAATTTAAATATCTATGATAATTGCAAATTTTATCCAAGCGCTACATCTAAAATCATCATAATTGTAAAGCCTAACATTAGACTTAGTGTTGCTAAATCCGTGTTGTTACCAGATTGTGAGTCAGGTATAAGTTCTTCAACAACAACGAATATCATAGCTCCAGCTGCAAAAGCTAATGCATAAGGTAAAACAGGTGTAATAACTAAAATCAATGCAGCGCCAATAGTAGCAAAGATAGGTTCTACAATTGCAGAAGCTTGTCCGTAATTAAACGCTTTCCAACGAGACGCGCCTGCCGCTCTAATAGGCATAGATAATGCTGCACCTTCCGGAATGTTTTGTATTCCTATACCAATTGCTAACCCTAAAGCACCTAGAAATGTAGCTTGACTATTTCCAGTTGCTATACCACCAAAAGCAACACCAATCGATAGTCCTTCTGGAATATTATGTAACGTAATAGCTAGTACTAATAATGTATTCTTACTTAAAGAAGTCTTAACACCCTCGCGGTACTGACTCTTATCGCCAATTCTTTGATGTAAATGAGGAATAACTGAATCGAGGACACGTATAAAGATACCACCAAATAAAAAGCCAATTGCAGCAGGTAACCAAGCAGGTAAACTACCATCTTTACCATAGTCAATAGAGGGTTGTAATAAAGACCAAAAGCTGGCAGCTATCATAATGCCCGCAGCAAATCCTTGCATAGATGTTAGTATTCGTTCATTTACGGATTTAAATATAAATACAGAAGCAGCACCTAATGCTGTGAGTAGCCAAGTAATAATACCTGCTAAAAGCGCCTGTATATAAGGCGGTAAATTTTCGAAAAAGTCAATCATAACTCTTGTCTCCTTGTATCATTTAAGCCTAAAAAGGTGTATAATATATAGAACTGATTTAAGCTTATCAAAAATATTTAAAAAATTCGATATTTCGATTTGGAAAAGGAAGTAGATGCATGGAAGCGTATAAAATAGAGAACTTAAATAAATCATATGCGGATAAAATCATTTTCGATGATTTAAACCTATCTATTTCTGAACATGAAAGAATAGGATTGGTTGGAATAAATGGTACTGGTAAAAGTACTCTACTTAAAGTTATCGGGAATATAGATGATGATTATACAGCTGATATTACGCATCCTAATCAATATCGTATACGGTATTCTTCTCAAAAGCAGGATCTAGATGGAGATATGACTGTTTTTCAAGCTGTACTTACCTCAGACACAACGACTCTTCAAATTATAAAAGCTTATGAAGAAGCAGTTAATGCATATACACAACAACAAGATGACGCGCATTTTCAAAAGATGATGGAAGCACAAGAGGCTATGGACCAAAATAGTGCATGGGATTATAATGCTGAAATTAAAACCATATTATCTAAACTAGGTATTAATGATACGACTAAAAAGGTGAACGAACTGTCAGGTGGTCAACAAAAACGTGTTGTGCTAGCTAAAACGCTTATTGAACAACCTGATTTATTATTATTAGACGAACCTACAAACCACCTAGACTTTGAATCCATAACATGGCTAATTAATTATGTGAAGCAGTACCCTCATACTGTATTGTTCGTAACCCATGATCGTTACTTTTTAAATGAAATTGCTAGTAGAATCATTGAATTAGATCGAGGTAAATTAAAATCTTATCCAGGTAATTATGAAGATTACATAGCAATGCGAGCAGAAAATGAAATTATTGAACAAAAACAACAAGAAAAACAAAAGGCTTTATATAAACAAGAATTAGCTTGGATGAGAGCTGGCGCCAAGGCAAGAACTACAAAGCAACAAGCGCGTATCAATCGTTTTAATGATTTGGAATCAGAAGTACAAGCTCAACACGTTCAAGATAAAGGGCAACTGAGTCTAGCGTATTCAAGATTAGGCAAACAAGTGTATGAGTTGGAACAACTTTCAAAACAAATTAACGGCAGAACATTATTTGAAGATATTACTGAAGTTATTCAAAGTGGGCAACGTATTGGTATAGTTGGGCCAAATGGAGCTGGAAAGACCACGTTATTAAATATTTTAAGCGGAGAAGAGAACGATTATACAGGCACACTTAAAATTGGCCAAACTGTAAAAGTAGCATACTTTAAACAAACAGAAGAAACGTTAGATAGAGATATACGTATGATTGATTACCTACGAGAAGAGAGTGAAGTGGCTAAAGAGAAGGATGGAACTTCAATTTCTGTAACTCAATTACTAGAACGTTTCTTGTTCCCAAGCTCAACACATGGTAAGAAGATATACAAATTATCAGGCGGAGAGCAAAAACGCTTATATTTATTAAGATTACTCGTGCATCAACCTAATGTACTGTTACTGGATGAACCGACAAATGACTTAGATACAGAAACATTAACTATTTTAGAAGATTATATTAGTAGTTTCGGTGGTTCAGTTATAACTGTTAGTCATGATCGCTATTTTTTAAATAAAGTCGCTCAAGAGTACTGGTATATTCATGACGGAAAGATGGAACGTATTGTAGGTGCCTTTGAAGATTATGAGTCTTATAAGAAAGAGCAGGATAAATTAGTTGCACTAGAGAAACAAGCACAACAACCAAAACAAAAAACAACGGTGCGAAAAAAATCAGGGTTGTCTTATAAGGAAAAACGAGAATACGAAACTTTAATGGATCGTATAGAACAAACTGAAACACGCTTAGAAGAAATAGATGAAGAGATGATTGAGGCCAGTGCTGATTATGCCAAAATCAAAGAATTAAATGAAGAGAAAGAACAATTAGAACTAACATATGAAACAGACATCACGAGATGGAGTGAATTAGAAGAACTAAAAGAGCAATAAGGGGAATGTAAAGTATGAAAGCAACATTATCGCATTATTTTGGGTATGACAAGTTCAGACCTGGTCAAAAAGAAATCATTACTAAAATAATGGATCATCATAATGTTTTAGGTGTATTACCTACAGGTGGTGGTAAATCAATTTGCTACCAAGTTCCTGGATTAATGTTAGGTGGAACGACAATTGTAATTAGTCCACTAATATCTTTAATGAAAGACCAAGTTGATCAACTTAAAGCAATGGGGATTAAAGCAGCATTCTTAAATAGTAGTTTAACTAAGAAGCAACAAAAAGAAATCGAAGATGATTTAATGAAAGGTCATATTCAGTTTTTATATGTTGCGCCAGAACGTTTTGATAATCAATATTTTTTAAGTTTATTAAGTCGAATTGATATTCATCTTATCGCATTTGATGAGGCACATTGTATTTCTAAGTGGGGGCATGACTTTAGACCTAGCTATCAAAGTGTAATTAAGAAAGTATTCACGTTACCTCAAAACTTTACAATCGTTGCACTAACAGCAACAGCTACTGCAGAAGTACAACAAGATATTATGGAAAAATTAAACATCGATAGACGAGATGAAGTAAAAACAAGTACGAAACGTCGGAATCTTATTTTTAAAGTGAATCCTACCTATCAACGTCAGAAATTTGTTGTAGATTATGTGCAGAAACATAAAGAACAAGCAGGAATTATCTATTGCTCTACACGTAAACAAGTTGAGGAGTTACAAGAAGCATTAGATGTTATCAATGTTTCTTCGGCAATTTATCATGCTGGTTTAACAAATAAAGAACGTGAGACTGCTCAAAACGAATTTGTATATGATAAAGTGAGGGTTGTTATAGCGACAAATGCTTTTGGTATGGGGATAGATAAATCAAATGTTAGATACGTTATACACTATAATATGCCAGGTGATTTAGAATCATATTATCAAGAGGCAGGCCGTGCAGGTCGTGATGGATTAGAAAGTGAATGCATTCTTTTATTTAGTGAACGTGATAAAGGATTGCATGAATATTTTATTACAGTTTCACAGGCTGATGAAGATTATAAGGATAAAATGGGTGAGAAACTCACTAAAATGATTCAATACACGATAACGAAAAAATGCCTTGAAGCGACTGTAGTACATTACTTTGAACCTAACGAAAAATTAGAAGAGTGCGGGCAATGTAGTAGCTGCATTCAACAAAATAAAACATATGATATGACGCAAGAAGCTAAAATGATCATTAGTTGTATCGCACGCATGCGTCAAAAAGAAATCTATAGCATAATCATTCAAGTCTTGCGTGGAGAAACAAGTGATTATATTAAATATAATGATTATGATAAGTTGACAACACATGGTTTGATGAAAGATTATACCACTTCAGAATTAAGTCATTTAATTGATGAATTGCGCTTCAAAGGGTTTTTAAACGAAAATGATGAAATCTTAATATGTGATGAAAGTGTTAAAAAGTTACTTAACAATAAAGAGAAAGTATTTACGACACCATTTAAACAAAAATCCAAAGAAAAAGTCTATATCAATACAGTTGAAGGTGTAGATCGAGCATTATACAGTGAATTAGTTGAAGTTCGACGTAAGTTAAGTGAGAAATTGGATATTGCACCGGTTAGTATTTTTTCTGATTACACGTTAGAAGAGTTTGCTAAACGCAAGCCAGAATCCAAACAAGAAATGATATCAATAGATGGTGTTGGTAGCTATAAATTGAAACATTATTGCCCAAAATTCTTAGAAATTATACATTCATATAAAGCGAGTATATAAAGTGAAAGGTAAGGTTGTTACTATTTCTGTAGCGAACCTTACCTTTATTCTATTGTCACATTATTAATTTTAAATGTAATTTCTATATTTAGATTAATTTAATATGAATTCCTCATTAAACATGTTTAAATAGGGAATAAGAATGCAAACTATTTGAATAAGTAGAGCAAATGAAGGTGACTAAATGATTGAATTTAAAAATGTAACAAAACGCTATGGGGATAATGTGGCAGTTGATGATGTAAGTTTTAAAATTAATGAGGGTGAGTTTTTTGTAATCATAGGTCCATCAGGGTGTGGTAAAACAACTACTTTGAAAATGATTAATAGACTTATTCCGTTAAGTGAAGGTTATATTTATTTTAAAGATAAACCAATAAGTGATTATCCTGTTTATGAAATGAGATGGGATATTGGATATGTGTTGCAACAAATCGCACTTTTCCCTCATATGACCATTAAAGAGAATATTGCACAGGTTCCACAGATGAAAAAATGGAAAGATAAAGATATAGATCAACTTGTTGACGAATTACTTGAAATGGTTGGTTTAGAACCTGAAAAATATCGAGATCGTAAACCAGATGAATTATCAGGTGGTCAAAGACAGAGGGTTGGTGTAGTAAGAGCATTAGCTGTAGATCCACCAGTTATATTGATGGATGAACCTTTTAGTGCACTGGATCCAATCAGTCGCGAAAAACTACAAGATGATTTAATAGAATTACAAACTAAAATCAAAAAGACAATTGTATTTGTAACGCATGATATTCAAGAAGCTATGAAGTTAGGTGATCGAATTTGTTTACTTAACAATGGACATGTTGAACAAATAGATACACCACAAGCATTCCGTAATCAACCTAAAAATAAATTTGTAGAAGAGTTTATGGGAAGCCATTTAGAACAAGATAAAGAAAGCTTACAGTTGAAAGATCTTAATATTACTTCGCCACTCACAGAAAAAGAAACACACCATGATTATCCGGAAATTAATAGTGATGTGCAATTACGTTCAGTTTATTCTACATTAGCCCAACATGAAGCGGTTATTGTTAATGATATATCAACCTCTACGCAATCACTCTTAAAACGTGAAGATATCTTTAAGTATTTATCTGAGATAGACAACGACAAGGGGGCTAAAGCATGAGCGAATTATTTAGCACACTCGATGATCGTAAAGGCGAAGTACTTACGACCATCTTGGAACATATCCAAATTTCATTTATTGCACTGCTAATCGCAATTTTAATCGCCGTGCCATTAGGGATTGCTTTAACGAAGACGAAGCGGTTATCTGAAGTCGTTATGAATATAGCTGCTATATTACAAACCATTCCGTCATTGGCATTATTAGGGTTAATGATTCCAATATTTGGTATTGGTCGCGTGCCAGCAATTATTGCATTAGTTGTGTATGCACTGTTGCCAATTTTGAGAAATACATATACAGGCATTACTGAAGTTGATCCGTCTCTTATTGAAGCTGCTAAAGGTATTGGTATGAAACCGATGCGTCGTTTGACTAAAGTAGAATTGCCAATAGCTATGCCAGTGATGATGGCCGGTATTCGTACTGCTATGGTTCTAATTATCGGTACAGCAACTTTAGCCGCATTAATTGGTGCTGGTGGACTAGGGGATTTAATTTTACTAGGTATTGACCGTAACAATACGTCTCTAATCCTTATCGGAGCGATTCCTGCTGCACTACTCGCAATTATGTTTGATTTAATACTACGTTATATGGAGAAATTATCTTATAAGAAACTACTAATCACTGTAGGTGCAATGATTCTTATTATACTATTAGTCATTGTTGTACCACTTTTCGGTAAAAAAGGTGACACAATTACGCTTGCAGGTAAATTAGGTTCAGAACCTTCAATTATTACTAATATGTACAAAATTTTAATTGAGGATGAAACGGATGATACAGTTGATGTTAAAGATGGTATGGGTAAAACATCATTCCTATTTAATGCATTAAAATCAGACGACATCGATGGATATTTAGAATTTACAGGGACAGTTTTAGGTGAATTAACTAAAGAAGATTTAAAATCCAAAAAAGAAGATGCAGTATATCAACAAGCTAAACAAAGTCTAGAGAAGAAATATGACATGACGATGTTAAAACCTATGAAATATAATAATACGTATGCTTTAGCGGTGAAGAAAGACTTTGCTAAAGAAAATAATATTAAAACAATTGGTGATTTACAAAAGGTTGAAGATAAAATTAAACCAGGGTTCACTATGGAATTTAATGATCGATCTGATGGTTATAAAGCTGTAGCAAAAGCATATGGTCTCAACTTATCTAATGTTAAAAAAATGGAGCCTAAATTACGCTATACTGCAGTAGAAAAAGGTGACATTAATTTAATTGACGCATATTCAACAGATGCAGAATTAAAACAATATGATATGGTAGTCTTAAAAGATGATAAACACGTATTCCCACCATATCAAGGTGCACCAATGTTTAAAGAAAAATTCTTAAAACAACATCCAGAAATTAAAAAACCGCTCAACAAATTAAAGGGTAAAATTTCAGATGAAGAGATGCAAGAAATGAATTACAAAGTTACCGTGAAAAATGAAGATCCGTATAATGTTGCGAAACATTATCTTGAAAAAGAAGGTTTAGTAAAATAAATAGTCACGTGAAAATGTTGGAACAAGATAACGAATTAATCATGAGTTCGTTGTTTTGTTCTTTTTTTACAGAGCAAAATTTGTAAATACAATTGTAATCTGAATTATTTTTAATTACACTATTCTATAAATACACAAAAAGCGTGTATGTTTTTAGGAGGGAGAATGTGAATACTAGAAATTATTCGAGACAAGAAATTGTTAAGAGTGTGCCTCAAAAGGGATTCTTTGGACATCCCAAAGGTTTAAGTACACTATTCTTTACTGAATTTTGGGAGCGATTCAGTTACTATGGTATGAAAGCGATTCTAGCTTATTATCTCTACTATTCAGTTAGTAAAGGTGGCTTCGGCTTACCGCAGGGTACAGCGTTACAAATCGTATCATTATATGGTGCACTCATCTATATGTCTGGTACCATCGGGGGTTGGATAGCAGACAGAATCATTGGTACAAGACATGCATTATTTTATGGCGGCATATTAATTATGTTTGGTCACATCATGTTAACGATACCAGGTAGTTTAACAGTAGTAATGATAGCACTATTACTTCTTATTATTGGTACAGGTTTATTGAAACCTAATATTTCAACTACAGTTGGTGAATTATATGACCATAATGATAGACGTTTAGATGCTGCTTTTACTATTTTCTATATGGGTATCAATTTAGGTAGTTTCCTATCACCATTTGCGACAGGTTACTTACAAACAAGACTAGGGTTCCACTTTGGTTTTGCGGTAGCAGCTATAGGGATGTTCATCGGATTAGTCACTTATCTTATTACAAATAAAAAGAATCTAGGATTGGCTGGTTTAAGCGTTCCTAACCCACTTCGAAAAGAAGAAATCAAAAAATTATCAATTATTACTGGTACTGTCGTAATAATTTTCGCAATTATCCTACTTATCTTGCAATTTATTGGAAAATTGAGTTTATCTAGTTTCAGTGTCATTGTAACGATTATAGGTATCGTGTTACCAATTTGTATTTTTGTTTATATGTTATCAAGTAATAAGACGCACAAAGAAGAGCGTTCTAGAATTTATAGTTACATACCGTTGTTTATTACGTCTGTTGCATTTTGGATGATTCAAGAACAAGGTTCGACCGTTTTGGCTAACTTTGCTGACCAGAAGACAGAACTTAGCTTAGCTAAATTGACTAATGGTGTGTTAGATTTCCACATACCAGCAGCTTGGTTCCAGTCTGTCAATCCAGTATTTATTATTATGTTAGCACCTGTCTTTGCTAGTTTATGGACTAAATTAGGCAGACATAATCCAAATACAGTATATAAATTTGCATTGGGTGCCATCTTTGCAGGTTTATCATATTTAGTTATGATTATACCTTTGAATAGTGATGCGCATTTGATTCACCCTATATGGTTAGTGTTAAGTTTCTTCTTAATCACGTTAGGTGAATTATGTATCTCACCAGTAGGGTTATCTGTAACATCTAAACTAGCACCTGCAAAGTTCTCTGCACAAATGATGGCATTGTGGATGCTCAGTAACGCCACTGCACAAAGTCTCAATAGCCAAATCGTTGTATTATTTAAGATTATTAGTGAGAAAGAGTTCTTCTTATACTCAGGATTGTTTACACTGCTTATTGGTGTTATCTTAGTAACTATTTCTCCAATGGTTAAGAGAGCGATGAATGGTGTACATTAAGTTAATATAAATTTTAACTAGTCAATGACTTGTAATTTAACAATGTTAGAGGAACAGGTTTATAATTAAATAAACATTTTAATTTTTTGAAAAAGGAGTGGTTGGCAATGAAACAACAATTAAATCAATTAGCAGCATATCAACCAGGATTATCACCACAAGCACTTAAAGAAAAGCACGGTATAGAAGGAGAATTATATAAACTTGCTTCAAATGAAAATTTATACGGTCCTTCTCCAAAAGCAAAGCAAGCAGTTCAAGCACATTTGGATGAGTTATTTTATTATCCTGAGACTGGCTCACCTTCATTACGTAAGACAATTAGTGAACATTTGAACGTGGATCCTTCTCGAATTCTATTTGGTGCAGGGTTAGACGAAGTCATCTTGATGATTTCAAGAGCAGTGCTAACGCCTGGAGATAAAATTGTTACAAGTGAAGGCACATTTGGACAATATTATCATAATGCAATTGTAGAATCTGCTGAAGTTGTTCAAGTACCTCTACTAAATGGTGGGTTTGATTTAGAGAATATTATTAAAGAGGTCGATGAAGAGACTGCTTTAGTGTGGTTATGTAATCCGAATAATCCGACTGGAACCTATTTCAATCATGATGAATTGGAACACTTTTTAGAACGCGTACCTAGTCATGTGCCTGTATTGATTGATGAAGCTTACTTTGAATTTGTGACAGTAGAAGATTATCCAGATACATTGAAATTGCAAGAACGCTTTGATAATGCATTCTTGTTAAGAACATTTTCTAAGGCATATGGATTAGCTGGGTTGCGTGTAGGGTATGTCGTAGCTACAAATGAAGCTATTGAAAAGTGGAACATCATTCGACCACCATTCAATGTCACTCGTATTTCAGAATACGCAGCGATTGCAGCATTAGAAGATCAAGCTTATTTGAAAGATATTACAGCTAAAAATGCTAAAGAACGTGAAAAATTCTTTGAGATACCACAAAGTGAACATTTCTTACCTAGTCAGACGAACTTTGTATTTGTTGCAACTAAAAAAGCACAAGAATTATATGAAGCGTTACTAAAAGTGGGTTGTATCACACGTCCGTTTCCAACTGGCGTTCGTATTACAATCGGATTCCCAGAACAAAATGACAGAATGATTGATGTATTAAAACATTTTGATTATTAAGTTGGTCAAATACGTAAGCTCTTTAACTTAAAATGATTAGTTGAGTTTTAGAAGTACATCATAAGTTGATTATGCAAGGGGGGGCTACAATAGATTCTAAATGTCTTGTAGCACTCCCTTTTAAATTTTTGCTATACTTTAGAAGTATATAGGTGATGATTAAGGGAGAGATAGTATGTCTAGAAAATCTATAGCAATAGATATGGATGAAGTATTAGCAGACACGTTAGGTGCAATTATTGAAGCGGTTAACGTAAAAACAGAATTAGGAATTACAGTTGAGTCTTTAAATGGACAAAAGCTTAAAAATGTAATACCAGAGCATGATGGTTTAGTTCGTGATATTTTAAGAGCGCCAGGTTTCTTTAGAAATTTAACTGTTATGCCTCATGCACAAGAAGTCGTTAAGAAATTGACTGAGCAATATGATGTTTACATTGCTACTGCAGCTATGGATGTTCCAACTTCATTTCATGATAAATATGAGTGGTTACTTGAATTCTTTCCATTTTTAGATCCGCAGCAATTTGTCTTCTGTGGTCGTAAAAATGTAGTGAAAACTGATTATTTAATAGATGATAATCCTCGTCAATTACAAATATTTGAAGGTGAACCAATCATTTTTACTGCGTCTCACAATGTTAGTGAAGAACGTTTTAAACGTGTTAACGGTTGGAAAGATGTAGAAGCATTCTTTCTAGGGGAGTAGTTAAAATAAGCGATTAAGGTATGATATTCCAATCATTAACCTTAATCGCTTTTATATTAGTATAATAAATTCTTATTGTTCAGCATTCTCTGGAAAAGTTAGAATCTGAAGCGCTTTTGGTAGAACTTCAATTGTAATTGGCGTTTCAAGACTAATTTCACCGTCAATATCTACTTTCATAACTGGATCCGTCGATAATGTAATATGTTTGCCGGCTATGTGATCAATTCCGTTTGTAATTTCATTCCAATCCATACTATCGCGTTTTTTGAATACATCATTGAGAATAGTAAAACTTTGTTTGTCAAAAATGAAACTATTCACTTTACCATCTTGAGGTGATAAATCCATAAGTGGTATTCTACTGCCACCGATATTAGGACCGTTAGCAACGACTAGCATAGAGGTATTACCATTAAGTTCTTTATCATCTACAGTTAATGTATAATCAAAATCTTCTGGATTCATTAATGTTTTAACAGTTGAACCAACATAGCTTAATTTACCGAAGATATCTTTACGACCTTCTTGCACGTTTTCCGCGTTTTGAACTATAAGTCCTAATCCCACAAAGTTAAGCACATAAGTGCCATTCACTTTCATAATATCATATGATTCCAAGTGAGACGTTTTAAGTTGTTCACTAGCTTTACTAAAGTTAGGGTTCAAGTTTAATGTTTTAGTGAAATCATTAAATGTACCTCCAGGAATAATTCCAATAGGTACATTTAGGTCATTTGCTAAAACGCCATTAACTAATTCATTAACTGTACCATCTCCACCTAGGATAAAAACGATATCAACATCACTACTATATTCTTGATTTTTAATTCTTTCACAATACTTAATAATGTCGCCTTCATTTTCACTTAGTTGAATTGATAGGTGTTTGCACATAGTAGTAAGTGATTTAGTTACTTCTCCTAAACCTTCATATATATCTTTGAGACCACTATGTTCATGGTAAAAAAGAACACCATGATTAAATTTTTGACCCATACGTATGCCTACTTTCATTTATTTACTCTGATTTAACATTTATTTACCCGAAATGTTATTTGCTTAATTATAATTTGAGTAAAACAAATGCTTAAGTATTTATCATTACATTTTTTTAGTTGATATACAAAGAAATGACAAGATAGAATTTTTTTCAAATGCCTTGTCATCTTCTCAATAAGGATAATTTAAATAGAAAAAGCACCTTCATAGTTATAAAATTACTATGAAAATGCTTAAAGATAATTATTTGTTTTGTTTAAATGTCATCTTTTAACAATACAAAGGTGATTAATGAATACCTTTCATTGCTTTTGAAATTTTAGGAGTGAAAGCTAAGATGATTACTGTAATTACGATAGCAACGCTTCCTAAGAAGATGAAATAATTCGTTTGCCCTAAAGGCTTGATTAATTTAACTAATGTACCATTAAGTGCTTGTGCAGATGCGTTTGTTAATAACCAAACACTCATCATTTGAGCATTAAATGCTTTAGGTGCTAATTTAACAGCCGCACTATTACCAGTAGGTGATAAACATAATTCACCAACCACACATACAACGTATGATAGGATAACCCAGTTTACTGAGAAGTGTGTATCACCATAACTCATACCGATAAGTCCCATTAAAATGTATGAAGCACCAGCTAATAGCGTACCAATTCCAAATTTTATTGGAAGGCTTGGTTGTTTTTTACCCATTTTTAACCAAATCGCAGATACGATTGGTGCGAATAAAAGAATAAATAATGGGTTAATTGATTGGAACCATGCCTCACCGAAATTAGTTGTCCAACCGAATAAATTCATTTTCATATCAGAACGTTCTAAACCATAAATGTTTAATACGTTTGATCCTTGTTCTTGTATTGCCCAGAATAACATTCCTAAAATAAATAACGGAATGAATGCTTTAACACGAGAACGCTCTACATCTGTAACATCTTTACTTCGAATCATAGTAGTGAAGTAAATGATTGGTAGAGCTATACCAAGTACTAGAACCGTATTACTAATAAGATTGAATGATAAAGTATTTGTGAAATATGTAACTAATAGTACAATAGCAATGACTGCTACAATGATACCTACAATTAATCCATATTTTTTCTTTTCTTCAGAAGATAGCGGGTTGGTTGGATTCATACCAATAGAACCTAAATTCTTTTTATTGAAAATCATATACCATACTAAACCTAATGCCATACCAATCGCTGCAATTAAGAAACCACCATGATAGTTTTTCACGTCTAGGAAATGTTGCAGAATGATAGGTGAGATAAGCGCACCTAGGTTAACTGACATGTAGAATATAACGAAACCGGCATCCATACGAGTATCATTCTCAGGATATAAGCGTCCAACGATGTTTGAAATATTTGGTTTCATTAAGCCTGAACCAATAATGATAAAGAACATTGATGCAAATAAACCGAACATTGCGAATGGTAAACTTAGACAAATATGTCCGATGATAATGAGTACTGCACCAATCAAGGTTGCCCCTCTAGTACCGAATAGTCTATCTGCGACCCATGCACCAGGAATTGAAGACATGTAAATTAATGCGCCATAGACTGACATGATAGACATTGCAGTCGTTTGATCAATTCCTAAACCACCATTTTTAATTTGATCATACATGTAGAAAATAAGCATGGCACGCATGCCATAATAACTAAATCTTTCCCAAAATTCTACAAAGAATAGTACTCCTAAACCACTAGGGTGTCCGAAGAACCCTCGCTGAGGTATTGTTTGAACAGCTTGTTCATGGGAATTGTTTGTTGCCATATGTATCCCAATCCTTTCTTTCTTTAAAGACTGAAATTTAAAATCATGAATATGATAGGTGTAATTGATTAATTTCTTAAAAATAGAAATTTTTAGAAATTTCAGTCAATGAGTTGATGATTTAAAATTGTATGAGAATAAGTTGCTTTATTTAGATCATCTTACTCTTTTGGAATTTTAAATGATAATAATAAAATACGCTTTAATTCACTAATAGGCAATAGTAAATTTAAATAAAATCTCACAAATAATGAAAAAATCCACTAAATTGTTTGACAATTTAGTGGTTAAGTTAATCTTTTATCTGTTATCTATTTTTTCTGGATATAAATCATGATTCATTAATCGGTGTTCAGCCATCTTCTCATATTTAGAATTTGGGCGTCCATAATTAGTGTATGGATCTATTGAAATACCGCCTCGTGGAGTGAATTTGCCCCAAACTTCAATATAATGTGGGTCCATTAAGTCAATTAAGTCATTCATAATGATATTCATACAATCCTCATGGAAATCCCCATGATTTCTAAAGCTAAATAAGTACAATTTCAATGACTTAGATTCTACCATTTTAATATTTGGAATGTACGAAATATAAATCGTTGCGAAATCTGGTTGACCTGTAATTGGGCAAAGAGATGTAAATTCAGGACAATTGAATTTTACGAAGTAATCGCGTCCTTGATGTTTATTATCAAATGTTTCCAAAACTTCTGGTGTATAGTCAAATTCATATTTATTATTTTGATTACCTAATAAAGTAATATCTTGTAGTTCTTCTTTTTGACGTCCTTGAGTCAATTGAATCACTCCTTAGTGTTAGATTGTTGTTTAGTTATAGCGGTTTTGTCGTCGTGCCTTTTCGAACATATAATAGCTTGCACCAATAATAATGACATAACCGATAAGAGCATAGAAATCAGGTGTTTCACCGAATAATATAAATCCGAATATAGCCGTGAAAATGATTGAAGCATACGTAAAGATAGAAATATCTTTTGCAGGTGCAAAACTATAGGCTAGTGTAATACCGATTTGGCCAACTGCAGCAGAAAGGCCTGCCCCTAAAAGATAAATTATTTGTATTGTCGTCATTGGCTCATAAGTTGCGATTGAAAACGGTATTAAAACGACAACTGAAAATAATGAAAAATAAAAAACAATAGTATATGGTGCTTCTCTGTTACTTAATGCACGAACACATGTGTACGCAGAGGCAGCAAAGATACCTGAAAATAATCCAGCTAAAGAAGTAATCATTGTTGAAGACAACTCTGGTTTAACTATAAATAACATACCTAAGATTGCTACAATCATAGCAATGATTTGATATTTTCGAACTTTCTCATTAAGAAAAATTAAACTGAGTAGTATCGTCCAAAAAGGATTAAGTTTCATCAGTGTATCCGCATCGCTTAATACCATATGATCTATAGCGTATATATTTAATAAGACACCTATAAGGCCTAGTGTAGATCGAGAAATTAAAAGGGGTTGGCTACTTAATTTCCCAAACATAGGTTGTTTATATTTAAATATGAAGAATAATGGTATGAACATTGCAACAAAATTTCGAGCTAGGGATTTTTGAAATACAGGTAAATCTCCGGCGAGTCTAAAAAAGACTGACATAAAACTAAAACCGACAGCTGAAATTAAAATTGCAATAATACCTTTAACTTTTGGATTCAAGGTTAATCGCCTCATTTGTAATAAATTACCGTATACATAGTAGCATAATTCAAATGCTAATGCATGAATACTTGAAAATAATACCAAGATGTATTATTATCTATATACGAACAAATGTTCTGTTTGTATTAAAAACACGTTAAATACTATTTTTTTACAAATGTTATATTCGTGTTTTTGAAGCAAAATATAATTAACATTTGAATAATTGCGCAAAATATATTGATAATTTAAATGATTGGACTTCAAGAATGCCGACAATTCAATAGTTTATTTAGCTGCTAAAAATGCAACTAAAACACATCAAATATTCAAAAATAATTATTTGCGTTAATTTAAGTTGGTCTGATGCACATTCAGACGTTTTTCCGAACTTTTGTCACGAAATAGTTACTTTTAATTAAGAAAGCAATTCTGTATAATGAAACACAGAATATAGTATTAAAACATGAAACGAACCACAACATGTTGTGGTTGTATAAAAAGTTTGTGTTATACAAATTATTCATTTTAAAGGCAATTTCACACTTATTTTAAGTTGAAATTCCTAATTTAATACTATTAATACGAACGAGCATATAGATGAAATAGTCTCGAAATTTTAGTCTAAACACTACATGTAGTGGCTAGAAATGAAAGTCACTTCTTTTAGTATATTAATCATCAGCTAGTTGACATCCAATTAAATGTCTAAAATATGTCGTATTTATTGTCTAGCAAGTTTTCTTATCTATTAAGAGAACTTCTTTTTAATTAATATTATGGATTGACGAAAGAAGGCGTTCCAATGAAAGTAGTTTATTTTTCTTTTTCAGGTAATGTAAGAAGATTTATTAAACGAAGTGAAATTTCAGATGTAATGGAGATTACTAAGGATAATTGTACAGATCCATTTGAAGAACCTTATATTTTAGTTACGGGAACAATTGGATTTGGTGAAGTACCTAAAGAAGTACAATCGTTTTTAGAAGTTAATCATCATAATTTACGCGCTGTCGCGGCAAGTGGTAACCGTAATTGGGGACAAAACTTTGCGAAAGCGGGTAGAACAATTTCCGAAAAATACCATGTACCTTTATTAATGGAGTTTGAAGTACAAGGTTCTAATAAAGATGTTATTGAATTTAAAAATAAGGTGGGGCATTTCAATGAAAATTATGAACGAGAAAAAGTACAATCATATTGAACTAAATAATGAAGTTACGAAACGTAAAGAAAATGGTTTCTTTAACTTGGAGAAAGATCAAGAAGCATTAGCGGTTTATCTAGAAGAAATCCATGATAAAACAATTTATTTTGACAGTGAGATTGAACGTTTACACTATCTAGTAGATAATAATTTTTATTTTAATGTCTTCGACAAATATAGCGAAGAAGATTTAGTTGAAATCACTGAATTCGCAAAATCTATCAACTTTGAATTTGCAAGCTATATGTCTGCTAGTAAGTTTTATAAAGATTATGCGCTAAAAACTAATGATAAATCACAATATCTAGAGGATTATAATCAACATGTCGCAATCGTTGCACTATATTTAGCGGACGGTAATAAGCAGCAAGCGAAACAATTTATCTTAGCAATGGTCGAGCAACGTTATCAACCTGCAACACCAACTTTCTTGAATGCTGGTCGCGCACGTCGTGGTGAATTAGTATCATGTTTCCTATTAGAGGTAGATGATAGCTTGAACTCTATCAATTTCATTGATTCTACTGCCAAGCAATTAAGTAAAATTGGTGGCGGTGTAGCAATAAATCTTTCTAAATTACGTGCTCGTGGTGAAGCCATCAAAGGTATTAAAGGTGTAGCCAAAGGGGTGTTACCAGTTGCCAAAGCATTAGAAGGCGGATTTAGCTATGCTGATCAACTTGGCCAACGTCCAGGTGCAGGTGCAGTATATTTAAATATCTTCCATTATGATGTAGAAGAGTTCTTAGACACTAAAAAGGTAAATGCTGATGAAGACTTACGTTTATCAACAATTTCTACTGGTCTTATAGTGCCGTCTAAATTTTTTGATTTAGCAAAAGAAGGTAAAGATTTCTATATGTTTGCGCCACATACGGTTAAACAAGAATATGGTGTAACACTCGATGATATTGATTTAGAAAAATACTATGACGACATGGTTGCAAACCCTAATATCGTTAAGAAGAAAAAAGACGCAAGAGAAATGTTGAATATGATTGCCCAAACACAATTACAATCAGGTTACCCATACTTAATGTTTAAAGATAATGCTAACAAAGTACATGCCAATTCAAATATTGGTCAAATTAAAATGAGTAATTTATGTACAGAAATCTTCCAATTACAAGAGACATCAGTGATTAATGATTATGGTATCGAAGATGAAATTAAACGTGACATATCTTGTAACTTAGGTTCTTTAAACATTGTAAATGTGATGGAAACAGGTAAAATTAAAGATTCTGTTCACACAGGTATGGATGCATTAACAGTAGTTAGTGATGAAGCAAATATTCAAAACGCACCAGGTGTGAGAAAAGCTAACAGTGAGTTACACTCTGTCGGTCTAGGCGTAATGAACTTACACGGCTATTTAGCTAAAAATAAAATAGGATATGAATCAGAGGAAGCTAAAGACTTTGCAAATACTTTCTTCATGATGATGAACTATTATTCAATCGAACGTTCAATGGAAATTGCGAAAGAACGTGGTGAAGTATATCAAGACTTTGATCAATCAGATTATGCTAGTGGTAAATACTTTGAGTTTTATACTTCTCAAGAATTTGAACCTAAATTTGAGAAAGTGAAACGACTATTTGATCACATCGATATTCCAACTGCTAAAGATTGGAAAGCATTACAAGAACAAGTTCAACAGCATGGTTTATATCATGCATATAGACTTGCAATTGCACCTACACAAAGTATTTCATATGTACAAAATGCAACAAGTTCAGTTATGCCAATTGTTGATCAAATTGAACGTCGTACTTATGGTAATGCTGAAACATTTTATCCAATGCCATTCTTGTCTCCTGAAACAATGTGGTATTATAAATCAGCATTCAATACTGACCAAATGAAATTAATAGATTTAATCGCTACGATTCAAACACACGTGGACCAAGGTATTTCAACAATTTTATATGTGAATTCTGAAATTTCAACACGTGAATTATCAAGATTATATGTTTATGCTCACCATAAAGGGCTTAAATCGCTATATTATACTCGTAACAAATTATTGAGTGTAGAAGAATGTACAAGCTGTGCTATCTAATTTAAGAAACTTAAGATAACAAATTTTGAAAAGGAGGAAGGTTGTAGAGTCAAAACTTAAAAATGACTCTCAACTTATCCTCTAAACGAATGAGATTTGCTTTTTAGTAATTAAGGAGGATTTATAAATGAAGGCCGTCAATTGGAATACCCAAGAAGATATGACGAATATGTTTTGGCGTCAAAATATTTCTCAAATGTGGGTAGAAACAGAATTTAAAGTATCAAAAGATATTGCAAGTTGGAAGACACTAACTGAAGACGAGAAGAATACATTCAAACGTGCGTTAGCAGGATTAACAGGATTGGATACACATCAAGCAGATGATGGTATGCCGTTAATTATGTTACACACAACAGACTTACGTAAAAAAGCAGTGTATTCATTTATGGCAATGATGGAACAAATTCATGCGAAAAGTTATTCACATATATTTACAACTTTACTTCCATCTAGTGAAACAAACTATTTACTAGATACTTGGGTAATAGAAGAGCCTCATTTAAAATATAAATCTGATAAAATTATTGAAAACTATCACAAATTGTGGGGCAAAGAAGCCTCTATATATGATCAATATATTGCAAGGGTATCAAGTGTATTTTTAGAAACTTTCTTATTCTACTCTGGTTTCTATTATCCTTTGTATTTAGCTGGACAAGGTAAAATGACTACTTCTGGTGAAATCATTAGAAAGATTTTACTAGACGAATCAATCCATGGTGTGTTTACAGGATTAGATGCTCAAAGTTTACGTAACGAACTATCTGAAAATGAAAAACAAAAAGCAGATAAAGAGATGTATAAATTATTAGAAGATTTATACGCTAATGAAGTATCTTATACACATATGTTATACGATGATATCGGCTTAAGTGAAGATGTATTGAACTATGTCCAATACAATGGAAACAAAGCATTATCTAACTTAGGCTTTGAACCATACTTTGAAGAAAAAGAATTTAATCCTATCATTGAAAATGCATTAGATACTACAACTAAAAACCATGATTTCTTCTCAGTTAAAGGTGACGGATACACATTGGCATTAAATGTAGAAGCCTTACAAGACGAAGATTTCATTTTTGATAAATAATTATCAAAGACTAACATTAATAAGCCACTAGATTCAGTGTTGTTGATAACAACTACGAATTTAGTGGCTTATTTTTGTATCAAAAAGAGTACATCGTATTTGAACAAAAATAAATATTTACTTATGTATAAAAATACTATTGAAATTCACGTCTGTAATCTTTAATATTAATATTAACAACAATGATAATCATTATCGTTGATAACGATTATCATTTTAATACATATAGCAAGATGAGGAGAATTATTAGTGAAGTTTTTATTTAAGGGTTATGTTTTACTTATTTTATTAGTTTGTTTAACTATAGTCTCCTTATTTGTTGGAGTGAGTCAGCTCTCTCTTTCAGATATTTTCCACTTAAGTGAAGAGCAACAAAATATTTTGTTCTCAAGTCGTATTCCACGGACGGTTAGTATCCTACTTTCAGGTAGTTCACTCGCGTTAGCAGGATTAATTATGCAACAGATGATGCAAAATAAATTTGTAAGTCCAACTACGGTAGGAACAATGGAGTGGGCCAAGTTAGGTATTTTGATTTCGCTTATCTTTTTTCCGAAAGGTCACATCCTAATCAAGTTGTTATTTTCAGTAGGATTGAGTTTAGCAGGGACATATTTATTTGTGAAGTTAATTAATTTGATTCGTGTTAAAGAAGTTATATTCGTACCATTATTAGGAATTATGATAGGTGGTATTGTATCTAGCTTTACTACTTTTATTGCGTTAAGAACCAATGCATTACAAAGTATTGGCAACTGGATGAATGGTAACTTTGCAATTATCACAAGCGGACGTTATGAAGTGCTTTATCTTGTAGTTCCATTACTCATTATCGCATTTATTTTTGCGAATCATTTTACGATTGCTGGTATGGGGAAAGACTTTAGTCATAATTTGGGTGTAAGTTATGAAAAAATTATAAACATTGCATTATTTATTACAGCAGCATTGACGGCTTTAGTTGTTGTTACTGTAGGTACTTTGCCATTTTTAGGTCTCATTGTACCAAATATTATTTCAATGTATAGAGGGGACCATCTGAAAAATGCACTTCCACATACGTTGATGTTAGGGTCAATATTTGTATTATTCGCTGATATCTTCGGTAGATTAATCGTTTATCCTTATGAAATTAATATTGGATTGACTATAGGTGTATTTGGGACAGTGATATTCCTAATCTTACTAATGAAAGGTAGAAAGCATTATGCAAATTAGTTCTAACAAGAAAATCATCATATTAATTATTGCGACAATTTGCATGGCAGCATTTTACTTATTAGTAGGTTTAGACTTTGAAATTTTTCAATATCAATTTCAGAGTCGATTAAGAAAATTAATACTTATACTCATTGTTGGTGGTGCTATAGGGGCATCAGTTGTTATATTTCAAGCGATAACAACGAATCGATTATTAACACCATCAATCATGGGTCTCGACTCTGTTTATCTATTTGTAAAAGTGTTGCCAGTTTTTTTAGTCGGTACGCAAGCAGCAGTGGTTACAAATGTGTATTTAAACTTTTTTGTGACGTTAATTGCGATGGTCTTATTTTCATTATTGCTTTTTGAAGGCATGTTTAAATTAGGACATTTCTCAGTATATTTCATTTTACTTGTAGGAGTCATCTTAGGAACATTCTTCCGAAGCATTACTAGCTTTATTCAGCTAATCATGGATCCTGAGTCATTCTTAGCGGTTCAAAGTGCCATGTTTGCGAGTTTCGAAGCCTCAAACTCACGATTGGTATTAGTATCTATATGTTTATTGCTTGTCTTAATTATTATTACCGTGATAATGCGTCCATATTTAGATGTACTACTACTTGGAAGAGCACAAGCAATCAATTTAGGTGTTTCTTACGAGACAATGACGCGCTTGCTACTCATATTAGTGGCACTATTAGTTTCTATTTCCACTGCTTTAGTTGGTCCTGTTACATTTTTAGGATTACTAACTGTAAATTTAGCCCATGAATTAATGAAGACATATGAACATAAATATATATTGCCAGCGACGATATTAATTAGTTGTATTAGTTTATTTATGGCGCAATGGGTCGTTGAGAATTTATTTGAAGCGACAACAGAGTTTAGCTTAATCATTGATTTAATCGGTGGAAGTTACTTCATTTACTTACTTGTCAAAAGGAGAAGTGCAAATTGATTGAAATTAAAAATTTAGACAAAGCTATACAGAATAAGCCAATTTTAAAAAATATTAACGTCGACATTCAAAAAGGTAGACTAACATCGCTTATAGGACCTAATGGCGCCGGTAAAAGTACTTTACTGTCTGCTGTTAGTCGTCTGTTTGAGTATGAAAAGGGAGCAATTAAGATTGAAGGTAAAGCTGTCGTAGATTATAAAAATGATGATTTAGCTAAAAAATTAAGTATTTTAAAACAAACAAATCATATAGAAATGAATATAACAGTTGAGCAATTAGTTAATTTTGGTCGATTTCCATATTCAAAAGGTCGTATGAAGAAAGAAGATTATGAACAAGTTGAATATGCACTAGACTTATTACAACTCCAGAATATTCGTCATCGAAACATAAAAACGTTATCTGGTGGTCAAAGACAACGTGCTTATATTGCAATGACAATTGCTCAAGATACAGATTATATATTATTAGATGAACCGTTAAACAACCTAGATATGAAACATTCTGTACAGATTATGCAGACGTTACGTCGCCTCTGCAAAGACTTAAATAAAACGATTGTCATTGTTCTACACGATATAAATTTTGCTTCATGCTATTCAGATGACATCATTGCACTAAAAAATGGTGAAATTGTCAAAGCAGATACAAAAGATAACGTTATACAAGCTGAGATTTTAAAACAATTATACGAGATGGATGTTCATATCGAAGAAATTAGAGGACAACGAATTTGTTTGTATTATGATGAAGACACTTTTGACTCACTTTTATAATTAAATAATTTAACCTGATATTTCAAAGGGGTGATGCTATTCGAAGACGTAGACAAGAGAGAAGTCCAATTGATGCGTAGCATAAAGGTTAAATATTTTTAGAGGAGTCGTACATATGAAAAAAACAGTCTTATTTTTAGTATTATCTTTAGTATTAGTTTTATCAGCTTGTAGTAATGGATCAAGTAGTAACGATTCAGGTTCTAAGAGTGATAGCAAAGATTCAAAAGAAACTGTGAAAATTAAAAATAATTTCGAAGCTTCAGGTAAAGAACAAGATGGTAGTGACGCTAAGAAAGTAAGCAACACTGTTGAAGTTCCTAAAAATCCTAAAAATGCAGTAGTCTTAGATTATGGTGCTTTAGATGTACTTAAAGAATTAGGTGTGGCTGATAAAGTAAAAGGCTTACCAAAAGGTGAAAACAACGAATCATTACCTGATTTCTTAAAAGAATTTAAAGATGATAAATATGTTAACACCGGAAATCTTAAAGAAGTTAATTTCGACAAAGTAGCTGCTGCTAAACCAGAAGTTATATTTATCTCAGGTAGAACGGCAAATCAGAAGAATTTAGATGAATTCAAAAAAGCTGCACCAGACGCTAAAATCGTTTACGTAGGTGCGGATGAGAAAAACTTAGTTAAAGACATGAAGAAAAACACTGAAAACTTAGGTAAAATTTACGACAAAGTAGATAAAGCCAAAGACATTAACGAAGACTTAGATGAAAAAATATCTGAAATGAAAGATGAAACTAAGAAGTTCAATAAAACTGTAATGTATTTATTAGTAAATGAAGGTGAATTATCAACATTTGGTCCTAAAGGTCGATTTGGTGGTTTAGTATTTGATACATTAGGCTTTAAACCAGCAGATAAGAATGTTAGCAATAGTCCACATGGTCAAAACGTAAATAATGAATATATTAGCAAGCATAATCCAGATGTTATTTTAGCAATGGACCGTGGTGAAGTTGTAGGCGGAGAATCAACTGCTAAAAAAGTGTTAAGTAATAATGTTATTAAAGACGTTAAAGCAGTTAAAAATGATAAAGTATATCAATTAGATCCTAAATTATGGTACTTTGCTTCTGGTTCAACTACAACAACTATGAAACAAATTGATGAATTAGAAGAAGTAGTCGATAAATAAATTGATGGTATAAGTTTTCAATATCGCCCAGAATAGGGCGATATTTTTTTAATATTAAGTCTTGCTTTAGTCTTAACAGCGTGTGGTAAAAGCTCTGACGGTAACAATGATACTTCGAAGAAGAATGACAATAAAGACATAGTTCAAATTGAAAATAATTATAAGACAAGAGGCGAGAAAAAAGATAAAAATGATACCAAAGAAATTAAAGAAACTGTTGATGTGCCGAAGAATCCAAAACGTGCAATTGTCTTTGATTATGGTGCCGTTGATGTATTAAAAACGTTTGGCGTTCGAGACCGCATTATTTTATTGGATTACTTAAAGGTGAGAAAAATGCTGCGTTACCTGAATTTCTTTCAGAATTCAAAGATGATGAATACATCAATACTGGTAATTTAATACAAATTAATTTTGATAAAATAGCTAAAGCCAAACCAGAGGTCATTTATATTTCTGGAAGAACAGCAACAGTGAATAATATAGATGAACTTAAAAAAGCTGCACCAGACTAAAATCGTTTATGTTGGTGCCAGTGAGAAAAATTATATAAATGATATGAAATCTGTAACAACTAAATTAGGAAAAATTTATGGTAAAGAAGATAAAGGTAAATCATTAATTGAAGAGTTGAATAAAAAAATAGCGGATACAAAAGCGAAAGTTGAAAAATTAGATAAGAAAGCAATGTATCTTTTAGTTAATGAAGGTAAATTATCTACATTTGGACCAGGTGGTAGATTTGGAGGTTTAATCTACAATACATTAGGATTTAAACCTACAGATGAGCATGTCAAAGCAAGTCCACATGGCCAAAATATTAATAATGAGTATATTACAAGTAAAAATCCTGATATTATCTTAGCAATGGATAGAGGACAAGTTGTAAGTGGCAAATCAAGTGCAAAACAAACGTTATCTAATGATGTAATTAAAGATATAAATGCAGTTAAAAATGGTAATGTTTATGAATTAGATCCTAAACTATGGTACTTTAGCGATGGTTCAACTTCAACAACAATCAAACAATTTGATGAGTTAAATCAAATCTTGAAAAAATCAAAATAATAAAAACGGCTCTACGTCAAATCGGACTGATGAGTCCAAATATTGAGATTAAGCAACCTTAGGTTGTTTAATCTCTTTTTTTGTTGTTGAGGCAAATAGTCGCGAAGTTATAATAATTCGATTACGCAAATTATCATAATTTCTATAACCAAAAGATACCCTTTTAATGAGTTTGATTTTATTATTAATTCCTTCTAACGGACCGTTGGTCAGGTTAGAATATGTCATAGTATTTTCAATGAAAGCTGCTAATCGTCTTAAAGTTCTAATGACTGGGCGTAATTTAGGACACACATCTGAAAGATGAATAGAAAAGAGTTTATAATTAAATTTCTCTACTTGATTTTCTTTTAATAATCTTCTTAGCTCATGAACGTAGTGATATGTATTAAATAATTCTACATCTACACCTAATAAGTAATTTATAATGCCTT
>NZ_QJSN01000017.1:0-39309 GCF_003217445.1 Staphylococcus sp. AtHG25
CAAAGGAGCAAGCTCCTTGTCTGTTCGCTCGACTTGCATGTATTAGGCACGCCGCCAGCGTTCATCCTGAGCCAGGATCAAACTCTCCATAAAAATTTATGATGTTTGATTAGCTCATAATACTAAATAGTGTTTGTAACATTTAAGTTACTGTTTTGGAATTAACGTTGACATATTGTCATTCAGTTTTCAATGTTCATTTAATCATTATAAAATGGTGGAGACTAGCGGGATCGAACCGCTGACCTCCTGCGTGCAAAGCAGGCGCTCTCCCAGCTGAGCTAAGCCCCCGAATTATTTAAGAAGTCGGGAAGACAGGATTCGAACCTGCGACCCCTTGGTCCCAAACCAAGTGCTCTACCAAGCTGAGCTACTTCCCGTATGTAATTAAATAAGAAATAAAATTTAAATGACGCGCCCGATAGGAGTCGAACCCATAACCTCTTGATCCGTAGTCAAACGCTCTATCCAGTTGAGCTACGGGCGCTTTATTTAAGATGGTGCCGAGGACCGGAATCGAACCGGTACGGTGATCTCTCACCGCAGGATTTTAAGTCCTGTGCGTCTGCCAGTTCCGCCACCCCGGCAATATAATGGAGCGGAAGACGGGATTCGAACCCGCGACCCCCACCTTGGCAAGGTGGTGTTCTACCACTGAACTACTTCCGCATGTGGCTATTAAAACAATCGTATGAGCCATAGAGGATTCGAACCTCTGACCCTCTGATTAAAAGTCAGATGCTCTACCAACTGAGCTAATGGCTCAAAGATGGTGCCGGCCAGAGGACTTGAACCCCCAACCTACTGATTACAAGTCAGTTGCTCTACCAATTGAGCTAGGCCGGCTAATTAATTAAGAATGGTGGAGAATGACGGGTTCGAACCGCCGACCCTCTGCTTGTAAGGCAGATGCTCTCCCAGCTGAGCTAATTCTCCAACGTGTAAGCCTGGCAACGTCCTACTCTAGCGGAACGTAAATCCAACTACCATCGGCGCTAAGGAGCTTAACTTCTGTGTTCGGCATGGGAACAGGTGTGACCTCCTTGCCATTGTCACCAGACAATAACTTACTCAATTAATTATAATGTCGATTATTTTAATTTTCAATAGTTAATTTTACACTTTGTTAAAGTTATCTTTACAAGTATTTTACAAAATTAACTTTCGTTTTCGACGACTTTTATATCTTACAACATTCAAAAAGCAAAGTCAACTAATTTTTAAAACTTTTTTTATTTAACAAGTTTATTATTTGTCGATTCCGCTTCTTTGAACACTTTTACTATGTTAGCACATCGCAAGCATATTGACTACACTTTTTTATATTGTTTTATAATAACTTCTCTACTCTTTTTTACTTTTGTAACTCTCCCTTTGATAATAACCCTTTATCACACCAATATATTTAATCCCTTAATTTTATATAAATCGAAAACTAATTATTCCTTTTGCCTCTTTTATTAACAATAACTGGCTCAAAATAAAAAAAGAGATTGAGATATATTAGGTTAACATTTGAATAAACCCTAAACTTTATCTCAATCTCTAATATTTAATTTAATCTATTTTTGTCTCATGTAAGGGAATAATAATACGTCTCTAATAGATGGAGAGTCAGTTAACAACATAACTAAGCGATCGATACCGATACCTAAACCACCTGTTGGAGGCATACCATATTCCAAAGCTTCAATATAATCTTCATCCATTTCATGCGCTTCATCATTACCTTGTGCTTTTTCAACAAGTTGTGCTTCGAAACGTTCACGTTGATCAATTGGATCATTTAATTCAGTGAATGCATTCGCATGTTCTCTACCTACGATAAACAACTCGAAACGGTCTGTAAATCTAGGATCTTCTGGATTTTTCTTCGCTAAAGGCGAGATTTCAATTGGATGTCCATAAATAAATGTTGGTTGAATTAACGTTTCTTCAACTTTTTGTTCAAAGAATTCATTTAAGATATGACCATATTTCATATTATTAGTAATTTCAATACCATGTTCTTTAGCTGCAGCGATTGCTTCTTCATCAGATTTAATTTGATAGAAGTCTACACCTGTAGTTTCTTTCACTGCATCTACAATATGAAGGCGTGTCCAGGCAGACTCTAGGTCAATTTCCTCTTCATTGTATTGAACTTTTGCAGAACCAAATACTTCTTGAGCGATATGTCTTACCATAGATTCAGTTAAATCCATGATATCGTGGTAATCAGCGTATGCTTCATATAATTCAATCATAGTAAATTCTGGATTATGTCGTGTTGATACTCCTTCGTTACGGAATACTCGTCCAATTTCATAGACTTTTTCAAGGCCACCAACAATTAATCGTTTTAAATGTAATTCAATTGCTATACGCATATAAAGAGTAGCGTCTAGTGCATTATGGTGCGTAACAAATGGTCGTGCTGCTGCACCACCTGCAATTTGATGCATCATTGGTGTTTCAACTTCTAAGAAACCTTGTTTATTTAAGTAATTACGCATTTCTTGAATAATTTTACTACGGTTAATAAATGTTTGAGTACTATCTTGATTTGTAATCAAGTCTAAATAACGTTGACGATAACGTTGTTCAATATCTTGTAAACCATGGAACTTATCAGGTAAAGGTCTAAGCGCTTTAGATAATAAAGTGAATGTCTTAGCTTTTACTGATAGCTCGCCAGTATTTGTTTTGAACATTACACCTTCAATACCAACAATATCGCCTAGGTCTGCACCTTTCCATAAATTGTCGAAATCTTCTTCGCCAATTTGGTCCTTACGCACGTAAATTTGAATCTGACCAGTCAAATCTTGGACATGTGCGAAACCAGCTTTACCTTTACCACGTTTAGTCATCAAACGTCCGGCAATCGAAACATGACTTTCATCTTCTTTATCATGTAATTCTTCTTTAGAGAATTCATCCCATTGTGATTTTAGTTCACTAGCAGTAGCTGAGCGCTCAAAACGTTTTCCAAATGGGTCGATTCCTAAATCAATTAATTCTTGTAGTTTTTGACGACGGACCTGCATTTGGTCATTCATTTCTTCTGACATAACTTTCTCTCCTTTAAATTTCATTTCAATGAAAATTATTCCATGGATTATTTCTAAATTACTTATAGGATATCATATTACTAATGTAGTGTTACTTAATTGTATTGTTTTACAAAATTGACATTACATGTATCACTTTCAAAGTATGATCATCACTATTTTCGCATTTCAATAATATTAATTAAATACATAATTAATACTACTTAACCTTTATATTTCTTCACTGTGTCATCTGGTATGACTAAATCAGAGATACGAGTTTTTGAACGAGGTTCAATTTGTGTTGGTGCAATATCATTTAATGGTATTAGCACAAAAGCACGTTCACTCATTCGCGGATGGGGAACTTCAAGGTCATCTTCTTCTATAACCTTATCCCCATATAATAAAATATCGACATCTAATGTTCTTGGACCCCAACGAATGTCTCTAACTCGGTGTAATCGTTGTTCGGTTTCTAAGCAATATTTAAGAAGTTCTTTAGGCTCCAATTCTGTATCAATTTCTAAACACAAATTTAAAAAATTAGGCTGCTCGGTATACCCTACTGGTGCAGTTTCATATATTGGAGAGATTTTAGTCACAGTAATGCCTTCAATACTGTCAATTATTTTAATAGCTTCTTGTAATTGCTGTTCCCTATCACCAATATTGCTTCCTAAACCTAAATACGCTTGTACCATTTAACGATTCTCCCTCACTATCTCTATACCTACACCATTATAGTGACCTGGAATAGGTGGATTTTCTTTAGTGATTCTGACTTTCGTTTCCATTACACGATTATAGTGTGAATTTATACGTTTTGCAATACGTTCAGCTAGATGTTCGATTAAATTACATGGTGGACCTTCAACGATTGCTTTAACATCTTCAAACACTTCTCCGTAATGTACAGTGTCGATTACTTTATCAGATTGGCCGGCTTCTTCTAAATTCACTTTCAACGTAACATCTACTACAAAAATTTGACCTATCTCGTTTTCAGCAGGTAAGGCACCGTGGTATGCGTAAAATCTCATACCATTAAGAAAGATTGTGTCGTTCATCTTCATTCTCCTTTAAGAAATCCATACTTTGACCTAATCGAGCGTTTAATTGCACATTATGTACACGCACAGCTTTGACGCCTTTCATTATACCATAAGCTGTTGTAGCAGCTGTCGCCTCATCACGTTCTAACGCTTTAGTTTCTGTACCAATCATTTCTTTAATGAAACGTTTTCGACTCGTTGCTAATAAAACAGGATACTCAGTTGCTACAAGTTCATCTAAACGTGCCATTACTTCATTTTCTTCATCACGTGTTTTGGCAAATCCAATTCCAGGGTCTAGCCATATTTTATGTTTTGGAATTCCGGCCATTTCTGCTTTGTTCGCTTGAGTAATAAGTGATAATAGCATTTCTTCAACAACTGGTTGTTCGCGATGTCCGTCACCATTATGCATTAATACAACTTCAGCATCGTAAGAAGCCACAACATCAAGTATTTTAGGGTCATATAACCCTGCCCATTGATCATTGATCATCGTTGCACCCAATTTTAAGCACGCTTCCGCTACTTCACTACGATATGTATCTATTGAAAGTTGAATATTTAATTTTGCAAGTTCTTTCACTACAGGAACTACACGCTCAATCTCTTCTTCCGTTGAAATAATTTCTGTGAATCCTGGTCGTGTAGAAATGCCACCGACATCAATGATATCCACACCTTCTTCTATCATCTCTTTAGCACGTTTGACCGCTTTATCCACTGAATTATACTTACCACCATCAGAGAATGAATCAGGTGTTACATTCAATATTCCCATAATTTTTGTTTTAGTCATTCTTGTCACGTCACCCTTCGTTCTTTTTGAAAATGATATGTAGAACAATGTCTACTTTTGCTTAATAGTCACATCATAATGATACACTCATTTTCTAAACATTTCAGTGTTTATAATCGCTGATGAAGCATGCAAAACATTTAATAATTTAAAATAAGATATTCATTTTCCAAAAAAGAAAACGCTAGCGAAGCAATAACAAGCTTCCCTAGCGTTTAAATATTAATTACAAATTAATCATCGAATGAATATAAAGGTGTTGATAAGTAACGTTCACCATTACTTGGCAATACTGTTACAACTGTTTTACCTTTACCTAATTCTTTAGCTTTTTGAATTGCGGCATGAATTGCAGCACCAGAAGAAATACCTGCTAGGATACCTTCTTCTTTAGCAACGCGACGTGATGTTTCCATAGCTGTATCGTTGTCTACTTTGATGATACTATCATAAATATTTGTATCTAAAGTATCCGGTACGAACCCTGCACCTAAACCTTGCAATTTATGTGGTCCTGGCTCACCACCACTTAATACTGGTGATGCTTCAGGCTCTATAGCAACGATTTCAACATTAGGATATTTTTCTTTTAAGACTTTACCTACACCAGATAAAGTACCGCCTGTACCTACACCTGCTAAGAAAGCGTCAATTTGTTTACCTTCAAATTGTTCTACTAATTCTGGGCCTGTAGTTAACGCATGAATTTCAGGGTTTGCTGGGTTTTCGAATTGTTGTGGTTCGAAGTAACCATGCTCTTCTTTTAATTCTTTTGCTTTTTTAATAGCGCCTTTCATAGCTTCTGAACCTGGTGTTAAAACTAATTCTGCACCATAAGCTTTTAATAAGTTACGACGTTCAGAACTCATTGTTTCAGGCATTGTAAATACTGCTTTATAACCTTTAGCTGCACATACGAAAGCTAAACCGATACCTGTGTTACCACTTGTTGGTTCTACAATCGTATCACCTGGTTTAATTTTCCCTTCTTTTTCAGCTTTTTCGATCATAGCTAATGCGATACGGTCTTTTACTGAACCACCTGGATTTTGATATTCTAATTTTACGTATACATCTGCTGCATCTTCATCTACAACGTTTCTTAATTTTACTACCGGTGTATTTCCAATAATTTGAGTAATGTTATCTACTGGTTTTTGTGCCATTGAAAAAACGCTCCTTTAACTTTCATATTTAAAACTTAGTTTTTTTATCGGATATAACTATATTCTATCAGAATTTTCTAAAAAGACAAAGCTAATTCTCTTATTTTAGGATTGAAGTTACATTTTACTTTTACATTATTTTAGTTTCCCTATAAAAAAGGCAATAAACACGTGATGGTTTATCGCCTTTAGTATATTTTTAATTATGCATTCATTGAAGCTAATAGGTCTTCAAGTTCAGCTTCTGAATAATTATATTTATTACCACAGAAGTGACAAATAGCTTCCGCGCCATGATCCTCTTTAATCATATCTTGGATTTCAGCTTCTCCTAAACCTTTAATTGCATTTAGAAACTTCTCATGACTACAGTTACATTCAAATTGAGCTTGCATAGTTTCTAAGATTTGAACGTTATCTTCACCAAGAATTTCATTCAAAATACCTTCTGGTGTCAATCCTTGTTCAATTAACTTAGAAACGGGTTGCATATTATTTATAGCATTTTCCAATTTTGTTACAGTTTCATCTTTAGCGCCTGGCATTACTTGAATAATAAATCCTCCAGCAGCTTTAATAGAATTGTCAGGATTTACTAACACACCTAAACCAACTGATGAAGGTGTTTGTTCACTTGTCGCAAAATAGTATGTGAAGTCTTCTCCTAATTCACCTGATACAATCGGACTTGCACCTGAGAAATAATCTTTCATACCAACGTCTTTCACAACTTGGATGGACCCGTCTGTACCAACTGCTCGTCTAACATCTAATTTACCTTGTTCATTTAATGGAAAATGCGTTTGTGGTTTATCCACATACGCACGTACATTACCCTCAGCATCTGCATCCGCAATGATTCTTCCAATAGGTCCTTTACCATCAACTGTTACTGTTAATTTTTGTTCACCTTTAAGCATCGAACCCATTAATAAAGTTGCTGTCATTGTTCTGCCCATAGCAGCTGAAGCTGTTGGCCAAGTATAATGACGTGTTTGTGCTTCTTGCACTGATTCAGTTGTTAGCGCAGCGTACGCACGTATTTCTCCATCGAAAGCTAGTGATTTAACGATATAATCATGTGTCATCCTTATAAACTCCTTTAGTACATTTATTTTTATATTGATATTATTTATACTTTAATCTTTCAATTATTTCTATATTTTCCCTTTAAGGATACTTATTCTACACTTGTTTAATAAGAATATGAAGTAACTTGCTTTCAACTCTAATATTGTCTCTTTGACGATCACTACATATTAAAAAATCTCCTTTGACTAAGGGGAATTGCCTTACTCAAAGGAGATAATAATCCAGTTTAAACTTATCTATTGCTAGGGTTGTTTGGATCGTTTGGATTATATGGTTTGTCAATATTTGGAGATTGTTCATGACCTGTGTCTTCTTCATTATTTGAATGTCCACGATGTTGATCATTGTCTCCATTTGAACCGTCACGTAATTGATCATGTCCTGTTTGATTATCTCTATCATCTCTTTGACGATGTCTACGTTCGCGATTCATGTCATTATCTTCTTTACGATCTTCTCGCATGTCTTCTTTTCCTTCTTCTAGTTGTTCTTCGCGGATATCGTCGTAAGATTTACCATATTTACCTTCGCTATAGTCAGAATCTTCATCTTTAACAACACGAGCAGCATCATAATCTACTTCAGGTAATACACCATCATAGAATAATGAACGGATTTGTTCAGCTACTAATGTTTCTTCTGTTAACAATGTTTTAGCGATAAGTTTAAGTTCTTTTTCATGGTCTAATAAGATTTGTTTACAACGTTCATATTGTTCTTTAATAATACGTTGAACTTCTTTATCAATTTCATAAGCGATTTGACCAGAATAGTTAGGTTCACCTTGCATATCTTTACCTAAGAATACTTGTCCACCGCCGCTAGATGAGAATTGTAATGGTCCAAGTTTTTTACTCATACCATACTCAGTAACCATAGAACGTGCGATTTGAGTTGCTCTTTCGAAGTCATTTGATGCACCAGTTGATACTTCATGGAAATTGATATCTTCGGATACACGACCACCTAATAAACCACAAATTTTATCTAATAATTCAGGTTCTGTCATTAAGAAACGATCTTGTTTAGGTAACATCATTGCGTAACCACCAGCTTGTCCACGAGGAACAATTGTTACTTTATGAACAACTTCTGCTTCATCGAGTACCATACCGATAACTGTATGACCCGCTTCATGGTGAGCTACAATATTACGTTCTTTATCTGAAATGACACGTGATTTTTTAGCTGGACCAGCAATAACACGGTCTGTAGCTTCTTCGATATCACGCATGTCAATTTTGTTTTTACCTTCACGTGCAGCAATTAAAGATGCTTCATTTAATAAATTCTCTAAATCTGCCCCTGAGAAGCCAGGTGTTCTTTGTGAAATAGCTTTTAAGTCGACAGTTTCATCAAGTGGTTTGTTTTTAGAGTGTACATGAAGAATAGCCTCACGACCTTTAACATCTGGACGGCCAACTTGAATTTGTCTATCGAAACGACCAGGGCGTAGTAACGCTGGGTCTAAGATATCAGGACGGTTAGTTGCAGCAATCATGATAATACCTTCGTTTTCACCGAAACCATCCATTTCAACTAGTAATTGGTTAAGCGTTTGTTCACGTTCATCGTGACCGCCACCAACACCTGCACCACGTTGACGTCCTACTGCATCAATTTCATCGATAAAGATAATACATGGTGCATTCTTTTTCGCATTTTCGAATAAGTCACGCACACGGCTTGCACCGACACCAACGAACATTTCAACAAAGTCTGAACCACTGATTGAGAAGAATGGTGCACCCGCTTCACCAGCTACGGCACGTGCTAGTAATGTTTTACCTGTACCAGGAGGGCCTACAAGTAATACACCTTTAGGTATTCTTGAACCCATTTGTTTGAATTTCTTATTATCTTTTAAGAAATCTACTATTTCAATTAATTCTTGTTTTTCTTCATCTGCACCAGCGACATCTGAGAATCGTACACGACGTTTTTGGTTATCGTACATTTTAGCTTTGGATTTACCAAAGTTCATCATACGACCGCCACCGCCGCCGCCTTGTGCTTGGCTAAGGAAGAAAATGAATAGGAAAGCAATAATTAATACAGGAATTAATGTTGTCAACATACTTACGAAGACACTTTGTTTCTCTTCTTCTTTAACTTTAAAATCTAGTCCTTTTTGGCTTTTTGCTTCATTTGTAATTTTTTGTAAGTCTTTTTCGTTATTGTATAAAATCGTTGAAGAGTAATCTTCATCATTTTTTGTTTTACCACTTACCAAGTACACATTTTGCTCAGGTTGGATTTCTAAGGTCTTTAAATCACCTTTATCCAATTTCTCTACAAACTGTGAATAGGAAAGTTGTTTCGGTGTATTGCCATTCCCATTTATGTAAGAAAATACGCCGAATATAATAACGCCAATAATTGCGATAACAAGCACATTGCGAAAAGCTTTTTGCATGCGTCATTTCCTCCTATTTCTATAATAAAGCTAACAAAAATTGTAACACAACACTTCTCTTAAAGGCTAGCATTTCAACTTTTGTAATACTTTTCAAAATCCTTGTGTTATCAAACTTTTTAAAACTTAAATTCTCTAAAAAACGATAAGTTTTTAAAATGTGTTTAAGCATATAAAATGAGTCTACACTAATTCATTTATTAAGTATAGTTATTATATCTTAAACACGATTTAATTATATTAACATCTAAATGAATTTCACTTATTTGTTATAAATTTCTGGTTTTAATGTGCCGATATAAGGTAAATTCCGATAATGTTCAGCGTAATCCAATCCATAACCTACAACAAATTCATCAGGAATTTTCTTACCAACATATTTAGCTTCAATATCAGCCTTACGACGATTTGGTTTATCCAGTAATGTAACAATTTCAAGTGAATTAACTTTACGTGATTGCAATAATTCAGTAATTGATTTCAATGTTGTACCTGTTTCTAAAATATCTTCAATGATTAGGACGTCTTTATTTTCAATAGATGAACCTAAATCTTTTAAGATTTGAACTTCACCAGTTGATTCAGTTCCGCCATGATAGCTTGAAACATCCATAAAATCAATTGCTAAATGTGTGTCGATGCGTTTAATTAGGTCTGCCATAAACATAACAGAACCTTTTAGAATACCCACGCATACAAGTGGTTTATCTTTATAATCTTTAGTTAATTGTTCTCCTAAATCTTTACAAATATTTTGTATATCTTCTTCAGTTAACAATATTTCTTTTAAATCGTCTTTCATTCGTTATTCATCTCCAATTTTTTTGATTTCTATATGTTGATTATATGCTTTAGCAATATATAAATTACCTACAGCAATAATTTGATGGTATTGATCTTCAATTAATGGCATTTGCATGCGCACATCATTTGGAATTTTGTGATCTATAAACAAACGACTCACTTTTTTATGACCTTTTTGTCCATTTAGTTCGACTTTATCTCCATTGTGGCGAGTTCGTATCAATAATGGTAATTGTTGTTTAGGAATCGTCGGATGTATAACAACGAGATAATGTCCGAAACGATATGTATCTGCATCATTCACGATTTGATTATCTAATAATGACGGCTCATTTTTCGCCAATATAATAAATTTATCATATGCTATTTGAATTATCCATTTTTCAGTGAGGGATATCTCAAATTGTGCGATTTGATTACTAATCTGATGAAACCATTCATGATATTGTTTCTCTGAAAATGCCTTATTCAACTGCAGTTGTTCGAAGAGCTGATCTAACAATATCATTTTAGCTATATCATCAAGTTGATTAAATGCATTTCGTGAAAATTGTATTTGAGTTCCATTTTTATTAATTAGACAATCATTCTCTATAAAGGATTGGGCTTTTTTTCGACTCTCCTGTAATTGAATATCATGCCAACGTTTCAATTTTAGTAAATGCGTACTATCAAGATCTGCATTTTGATTAATCGCTGGTAATAGTCGATTGCGAATGTCATTCCTAACATATTTATTGTCACTGTTTGAGCTATCTTCATAATAAGGAACTTGATATTTGTGCTGATAGTCGCGTATGTCTTCTTTTGAAACTTCAAGTAATGGCCGACATATTGTGTAATGATTACGAATTGATTGAACATCTATCCCTAGAGTACTTCGTGTAGAACGTCCAGTAAATAGTCTATAGAAGATTGTTTCTAGCTGGTCATCTAAATGATGTGCTGTAAGTAATACATCTGCATCTAACCTTTTCATCATTTCGTCAAACCACTCATAACGCAATTGTCGAGCATCAGCTTGTATACTCTTCCCTTGCGCTACTACATCCGTTAAATTCAAATGCTTTACATAGCAAGTTATCTCATATTGTTTACAAAATGCTTCTATAAACGCTTCTTCCTTATGTGATGCTTCTCGTAAGCCATGATTAACATGAAGACAGGTCAATTGTTTATAAGTACGAGATGATTGTGAAAGTAAATTGTGGAAGAGTGACATACTATCTACACCTGTCGAAACAGCAATCACAATATGTTCAGTATTGTTCCATAGTGACGTATTAACTTTCAACACAAAGACCTCCTTAATAACATGAATATACCTTATTGCAATATTGCAATGTAGTCATCAAAAAAAGAGTGGAACTAAAATTCATTGTTGAATTTTAAGTTCCACCCCGCAAAAATAACATATCTTACATAAAATAAAGGGCAATTCGATAGGACGACAATTGTTTATCTTACTGTGAATGTTACCTTTGCTATTACCAATTATTATATAAGTAATATATTATAAATTAGCGTCTTGAACCTTTACCGCCACGTCTTGATTCAGTTTGTCGTTTAATAGATGTTAATTTATCTTCACTATCTTTTAAGAAATTGCTTAATTTCTTTTCAAAATCTTCACCTTTTTGTTGTGGTGATCTATTGTGATTTGATTTATGTTGTGGTCTACGAGGGCGATCTTTTGCTTTTTTTATTGAAAGGCTAATTTTACCGTCATCTGCAATAGATAAGACTTTAACTTCAACTTCGTCTCCAACTGATAGGTGATCTTCAACATTCTCAACATAGTTATCAGCCACTTCACTGATATGAACTAAGCCACTTTTCCCTTCAGGTAACTCTACGAATGCACCAAATTTTTTGATACCAGTAACTTTACCTTTTAGCTTGTTTCCTACTTCGATTGACATATTCTAAATAAATCCTCCCGATTTTGATTCGATTTTAACCTTATTATATTCCTGTTTTAATATTTTCACAATGCTATAAAACCAGATAATTCATTCTTATTTAAGAAAAACGATTATCCTTAATGTTATCAGTTGTCATTAGAGGATTTAGACTTAGAATCATCATCATTATTAGGCAATTTAAAAATAACTTCACCTTTATTGCTCAGGTAATAATCGTCTCTTGCTACTTTCTCTATGTAGTCTTTATTATTTAAATTACTAAGTTCTTCTTTTAATGCGATTTCCTCGTCTTGCTTTTTCTGAAACTGTTCCTCTTTATGTTTACGCTCAACTGCTGCTTTATCATTGCTTTGTTTTTGGACGACAAGCATGATGGATAGAATAATTATAATCGCTAATAATATCCCACCGAATACAGTTACTCTTCGTCTAACAACACGCATTTTCTTTTGTTGTCGTTGCCTTTTTCGATTTTTATCGGAGGTATACTGATTTCCTATTTCTTCTACCTTTTTACTCATTGCTTGTCACCTCCTTCAGTCTATTCTTCTTCAAATTGATTCTGATTAATACGTTCTTCTTTAATTAAATCGTACATACCTTTAGCATTTTCTTTAGAAGCATGTTCGCTTAAACCAGTTACTTTAACTGTAACAAGCTTTTGTCCGAAACGAATAACTAATTCATCTTCTACCTTAACATCTGTTCCAGCTTTAGCTACATTCCCATTAATGGTAATACGTCCTTGATCACTTATCTCTTTCGCTAAAGTACGACGTTTAACAAGTCGCGATACTTTTAAATATTTATCTAATCTCATGAATCTTTCTCCCCTTGTTGCAAAAAGTTTCTAAGGGTTTCTTCATCAAAATCCTTATTTTTGGTTTTATCATACAATGCCATGAAGTGGTCTGCAAATACTTTCTCAAATTTAACTCGTGGTGCTTTACCTTCTTTACTTTTAGCTGTCTGCCAAATGTCATTTAGTTCTTCTATCGATGCTGCTTTTTCATCACCAAAAATATGTGGATGACGACGAATCATCTTAGCACTTAAGCTTTCAATGATTTCTTGAATGTCCATATAGCCTTCTTTTTTGCCAATACTTGCATGTAAGAGAACTTGAAGTAAGATATCTCCTAATTCTTCTATCATGTGCCAATCATCTTCATTATCAATTGCTTCGAATAATTCAAAGCTTTCTTCCAATAGATAGCGTTTGAGGGAGGCATGAGTTTGAACACGATCCCATGGACAACCAGTTTCATCATCGACTAAGCGATCTATAATCTCTACTGCATAATCAAAGTTTCGATATAATACTTCATCATTTGTCACTTTAGGAACGTAGACACTTGTTAAATTATTAAATGCGTCTTCGTGATGATCAAGTTCAAATAGAGGTACCTCTAGTACAGAGGCGCCAGTGCTATGTGCGCCAGTCACTATTTTGACTGGAAAATCATCTGGATAATGTTCCATCAAAGTAATTTTAATATCTGCTGCAACCATAGCACTATATACCTGAGTAATAAGTGTATGTGTACGCACATTTAATAACTGTTCGGTCAATGCCGTACCATCTAACAAAGTGAAACCATCGTTAGGATCTTGGTTAATCGCTGCGAAGATATCATCAATAAAACTTTTACCACCTAGCATTTTAACATTCACGTCTTGATGATGGTCATTGTAGTCTAACAACTTGGCCGTCGTTGTTTCAGCTACACGTGGATGTCCAGGTACGGCATAGACAACATCTTGTGATTGCGCTTTTTCTATTAATACATCAACAATTTGTTGATACACAGAATCGAAATCTTCATTCTTTTCATAAATAGTATCAAAACTTTCGAATTTAAGTTCATCTTGTAATTGATTAATTACAGGATGGTCTAGTGTCCTAGTATAAACAAGCGGTTGTTGTATTAAAAAACGATATATACCGAGTGGCAACTCATCTAAACCGTAGTTTCCTAAACCAACAATTGTAATTGTATGTGTCATTAATGTCGTCCTTTCTTTATATGATAAAGCTTTTCGCCAAATGGCAAATGTTTTAATTCTTTATAACCTAAGATGTTCATATATATAACTAATATTAATAATACGGCAATGCCTATGATTGCCACAACAACTAACTCTATAAGTCCACCTATACGTCCCACTTGAGGTAATATCTGCATAATAATTTGAATGATTATCGTCATGATGACAAGCGCAGTAAACATTTTCAAAATGAATGGTTTCATTTGACTAAAGTGATACTGCTTAAGCACTTCTTTATGCAATATAATTACAAAACAAATAAGGGACAAAACAGTGCTAATACTAGCGCCAGCAATACCATAATGATGAATCAATAGGACGTTGAGTATCGCTTTCACTACTAAGCCAATAGTTACACCAATCAATATCGGACGAATGCAATTGAGTACTTGTAATAATGCAATATCCATCATTATAAGCGATACACAGATAACCGTTAACATATAGAATCCAAGTGTAAAACCTAAACTATTGGTCTTAAAGAAGACTGCATTCATCATAGGTAATAAATTAATTAATCCTATACCAGCTGTTGAACTAATTAATATAGTGATTTTAAGCGATGCATTAGCGTAACGATTCATTTTAATTTGATTTCGTTGTTCGATTGCTTCAGTTAAAAGTGGGATTAACACAAAACTAAAAGTTGTCGTAACAATTAAACCCATTTGTATAAATGAAGCACCACGATCATAAATTCCTTTTTGCATGATTGCTTCTTTAAAATGTAGGCCGTGTGATTGTAGTGTATGAACGATTGTAAAGCTATCTATAAATTGCCATAATATGACCAATAATTGGCTCAATGCAAATACAAGTGTAGCCATAAGTAAGTCTTTCCAAGGTATATTTGCTGATAAATTCTGCATCTTAAAAGAGAAAGGTTTCATAACTATTAAAAAGAGACTTGAACCTAAAAAACCAAGTGCAGAAGCTAAAATAGCAATCGTTCCTGCTTGATATATCGACCAATCTTTAATCATAAATAAACCAATGGCTACAATGATGAGACCAACACGAATGATTTGTTCAATAACCTGGGAAATAGCGGGTATATTCATACGTCTTTGACTTTGATAATAACCACGACACACACCTAATATACCAATAAATAAATAACTCAAACTTGCCATTCGTATCATAGGTGCAAGTCTTGAATCTCCCATCAATATAGCCACTGGGTGCGCTAATAATAAGAGCATTAAAAATATTACTATGCCTAACGTTTGAAATCGTATTAGCACTTTTGAAAACGAAGACGGTTGTCCATTAATACCCAGCGTTTGCGTTACCGCACTTGGAATAGCATTCATAGATAAAATCATACCTAGCGCCACAATTGGATATATTTGTTGATAAGCATACAACCCAGTATCTCCGAGAACATTTTGGTAAGGCACTCTGTAAATTGCACTTAAAATTTTAACTATGATGAGTGCAAGGGTTAGAATCACAACGCCATTGAACGCTGTGTAGTTAGAGGGTTCAATGTGTTTGAACTCGTTTGAACTCTTAGATGATAACGATTGTGTAGATTTAGATTCTGATATGCTTTTAGTTTTCATCTTCAATAACCATACTTCCTTCAAGACATCTCACAAGGAATTTCAAGTTATCTAACCATTGCTTAGACTTGGTAAGTGTTACATGCATGCGATTTTCTTTAACACCTAGTTTCATTGCACGTCCTAAAGGTTGTGTTTGTTTAAACAGTTCTTCACCGTTCATTTGTTCTGTTGCTTTCGTTGATAATGACACTTCAATTTGCTTACCTTTATCTTTAATTAAAGTTACCCCTGCATGTAGCGCATGTATTTTAATTTCAACCATTTCAAGTAAACGTTCAACTTCAACTGGATAATCATTGAATCGATCTATCAATTCGTCTTTAATATCAAATAATTGTTCTTCTGTTTCAACTTTACGTAGTTTTTTATAAATTTCAATTTTTGCTTGCTCATTTTGAATGTATTCTGCAGGTAAATAGGCATCTAAGTTGAGTTCCATTTCTACTTCTGGTGCATCTGGTTCTTCTTCTTTAATTCCACGTTTTTCATTAACCGCTTCTTCTAACATTTGTGAATACAAGTCAAAGCCAACCGAATCAATAAAGCCGTGTTGTTGTTTACCTAGTAAGTTTCCGGCACCACGAATATTTAAATCACGCATAGCAATTTTGAATCCTGAACCCAATTCAGTAAATTCTTTAATAGCTTGTAATCTTTCTTCTGCAGTTTCAGTTAGCACTTTATTCGCAGAATGTAAGAAGTATGCATAGCCAATTCGACTTGAGCGTCCTACACGACCGCGCAATTGATACAATTGGCTTAATCCAAAGCGATCTGCTTCTTCAATGATTAGAGTATTCGCGTTAGGTACATCTACACCTGTCTCAATAATCGTTGTAGTCACTAAAATATCAAATTCGCCATTAATAAAGCTTAGCATTGTTTCTTCAAGATCACGTTCTGTCATCTGACCATGTGCAACGGCAATATTAGCATCCGGCATTAACATCTGTAATTGTTCACGCTTTTCATAAATGGATTGAACTCTGTTGTATAAATAGAATACCTGTCCATCACGTGATAATTCTCGTTCTAAAGCTTCTTTAATAAAATTACTATTTTGTTCTAACACATAAGTTTGTACAGGGAAGCGATTTTCTGGAGGTGTCTCAATGACTGATAAATCCCGTACTCCTAGCATACTCATGTGTAAAGTTCTAGGAATAGGCGTTGCAGTTAACGTCAGTACGTCTACATTCGTCTTCATTGTCTTAATACGTTCTTTATGACGTACACCAAAACGTTGTTCTTCATCGACTATTAATAATCCTAAATCTTTATAATGAATATCTTTGCCTAATAATTTATGTGTTCCAACAACAATATCAACGTATCCTGATTTAAGACCTTCTTTAGTTTCTTTGACTTCTTTAGTTGAACGGAATCGACTAATCAATTCAATTTGTACTGGAAAATCCTGCATTCGTTCAATTAACGTTTCATAATGTTGTTGCGCTAAAATCGTTGTAGGTACAAGAAATGCAACTTGTTTCCCTTCCATTACTGCTTTAAAAGCTGCTCTAACAGCAACTTCTGTTTTACCATAACCTACGTCACCACATAATAGACGATCCATTGGTCGCTCGCGTTCCATATCACCTTTAATTTCGTCTATCGATTTCGCTTGGTCAGGCGTTAATTCATATGGGAAGTCCATTTCAAATGCACTTTGCTCAGCGGTATCTTCACCATATTGATAACCTACCGACATTTCACGTTCTTTATATAATGCGATTAATTCATCAGCAATATCTTCGACACTTTGTTGAACTTTAGCTTTTGTTTTCTTCCATTCTGAGCCACCAAGTTTATTTAATTTAGGCGACTTATCTTCTGAAGCAACATATTTTTGAACTTGATCCATTTGATCGACTGGTACAAAGAGTTGGTCTGTGCCTTTATATTGCAATTTAATATAATCTCGGTGAACATCTCCAACTTCTAAAGTTTCAACACCAAGATAACGCCCTACCCCATGATGTACATGTACGACGTAGTCACCAACATTAAGGTCTTGATATGACTTGATTTTTTCAGCATTAGATAAAGTTTTAGTACGTTTACGCTGTTTCTTTTGTTTTGTTTTGAACAATTCTCTCTCAGTTATAACAACAAGTTGCATATAAGGTAATTCGAAACCTTCTGAAAGACTGCCCTCTGTAACGACGACTTGGCCAGATTTAATGTCATTGTGAACATTAGTAACAGTTGGTATATGCATCTCATTCAACATCGATTGAATTCGTTCAACTTTCGTTTCAGTTTCAACTAACACCACGATATGATAGTCGTTGTGTACATAGCGTTGGAATTCAGAACGCATAATATCGTATTGCCCATAAAACTGTTGTACTGGTTTACAAGAAAACTTAATAATATGTTGTAACTGAACAGGCATAGTGGACGTAAACAAAGTGAAGTACGTCACTGGATAATCCTTCAATAACGACTCAAAACCATCATATTGCATAAATGATTGACCGATAAATCCGTTTCCACTTTCTATTAAGTTCTGAATGAAATCGTCCACTTCAGTTGTTAGCGTCTTTTCAGTTTCTTTAATGCGATTATATTCGTCAGCTACAATGATGGCGTCTTTTGCAAAATAGTCAATAAGCGTTGAAGGTTGCTCGTACATAAATGCCACCAAACGACGTAATAATTGATGATCAAAAAACGTTGTTTCAAATAACTTGAAACTTTCATATGTCTCTTTCAAATCATTACGAACAGACTTGTCAATTTTTGGTCGTGTTGCTTCATATGCGGTCTTCAATTCTGATTGTAAATGTTGAATGACATCATCTGTAATAACGTAATCACTTGCTGTTGTGATTGAAACTTCTTCAATATTGTCATTTGAACGTTGCGTCTCAACATCGAAGTCACGAATTGAATCAACTTCTGTATCAAACAATTCTATTCGAACAGGTTGACCTATGAGTGGGTAAATATCGATAATGCCTCCACGCAATGAGAACTCGCCTATATGTGATACAACACTCTCGCGACGATATCCCATATTCACTAATTTATTTAAGAATTCATCGACATCTATATCCTCGCCTACTCTAAGCGTAATTTGATGATCTTTCCATAGTTCAAATGGCGTGAGCCACTTTTTCAATCCGTTCAAAGGAACGATAAATAACCCTTTCTTATTATGAGCTAATGCAGTCAGTGTTCTTACACGTTCACTCATAAGTTGAGGGCTTTGCGTTGAAAATTCTTCAGTCATAATATCTTGTACAGGATATTTATAAACTTCAGAATGATCGATATATTGTAAAATATCAGTTTCTAATTTATCTGCTTGATATAAGTTGTTAGTGATTAACAACATTTGTTTTTGATCTTTTAGATACTTTTCAGCGATAATCGTAGCTTTCGCAGAGGGAGAGAGACCAGTAACAAGAATGTTTTGATGACCGAATACATCATCGAGTTCCTGGAAACGTTTATCATTTTGAATATAGTCTGAAATGATAGGTCTCAATTGACTTCTCCATTATATTGATTCATTACATGGTCGAAGCGTGAACTTTCAATAAAAGCTTCCACAGCGTGTGCTGAATGTTCAATCACTTTATCCATAGTAATCATCTCTTCTTTTGAAAATTTCTGTAATACATAATCAGGTACTGACATACCATTCGTTGGTCTCCCTACGCCAATACGAATTCGTTTAAATTGATCTGTACCTAAATGTTTAATGATAGACTTCATACCATTATGTCCTCCAGCGCTACCTTTTTGACGCAAGCGGATTTGACCTTGAGATAAATCTAAATCATCATACAAGACGATTAAATCTTCCACTTCAACATTATAGTAATCCATTAATGGCCCTACTGCTTCACCAGAAAGATTCATCATAGTCATTGGTTCAATAAATAGAACCTTGTCACCATTTAAACGTTCAATAGTATAAGCACCTTTAAATTTTTGTTTATCTAATGAGAAATTATGTTTCTTCAAAATGTAATCAATGACTTCAAAACCGATATTGTGTCTTGTTAACTCAAATCGCTTGCCTATATTCCCAAGACCCACAATACATTTCATACGATGTTACCTCCATTGTGATTCATTTATAACGACTAACTGAATAGAATTGTGCATATATCAATTATTCATTATTTTATAACATTCCCTATAATAACACAAAAAGGGAGTAGAACAGAATTCATTAAGAATTCATGTTCCACTCCCATAAAGATAACAATCAACGAATTATTCTTCGTCTTTATTTTCTTCTTCGCTATCTTCTTCTTTTTCTTCACCAACTACTTCAGGTTCTTCAGTTACTGCTTCACCTTCCATAGCTTCAACTTCTTCTTCAGTAGGTTCATCAGTTGGAGGAACTACTGTTACAACAGATTCTTCTGGGTCGTTTTCAATTGTGAAATCGCCAGAAACTTTAATATCTGAAACTGAGTAGCTGTCATTAACTTCTAATTCAGTAATGTCAACTTCAATTGATTCAGGGATATTTTCTGGAGTTGCTGTAACTTGTAAGTCGAATAATGGTTGTTCAACTACGCCACCTTCTTTAGCACCAGCAGCTTCACCTACTAAGTGAACTGGTACATCAACAGTACGTTCTTCAGTCATGTTGATTGCTAAGAAGTCGATGTGTGTAATTTGGTTTTTAAGTGGGTCGAATTGATAATCTGACACCATAACTTTGATTGATTTAGAACCAACGCCTAAATCGATAACACCGTTACGTCCTACTTCACGGATAACTTTGATGAATTCAACTTCATCAACTTTAACTGAAGTATTTTTAGTACCATAACCATAAACTACTGCAGGTACTTTACCTGTATTACGTAATTTTTTAAGGTCAGAACGTGTTTGTTTACCTTGACGGATGATTGACTTTAATGAAGCCATTCGTATTTCCACCTTTCATTTTCAAGTCTAGATACTTATTATCGTGAGAATATAAAGTTCTGGACTTCCCTTCACTTACCCATCAACTTTATAAGTTGCTTGTAAGTGTTTATTAGTTCGTAAAACCACGAACGAATGTATTATACACGGTTGAAATGTATAAGTCAAACGCAATTGTAAACTTTAGTCAAATAATACACTTACTGATTCACGTTCATATACTCGAATAATTGCTTGAGCAAGTAATCCAGCTACTGATAATTCTTTAGTGTTTGATGGTTTACGTGTGTCATCTAATAAGATTGAATTTGTAACGATTAATTCTTTAATTGCTGAATTCTCGATACGCTCCTTAGCAGGACCTGATAAAACTGGGTGTGTACAACAAGCATACACATCTTTAGCACCTTTATCTTTTAAAGCTTGCGCAGCTAAAGTGATTGTTCCTGCTGTATCAATAATGTCATCAATAATAATCGCAGTGCGTCCTTCAATTTCACCAACAATATTCATTACTTCTGCTACGTTTGGTTTAGGACGTCGTTTATCAATAATTGCAATCGGAGTTTTTAAAATGTCAGCAAGTTTACGTGCGCGTGTAACGCCACCGTGGTCCGGTGATACTACGACACATTCTTCTGGGTCAATGTTAGGGTCATTCTCAAAATGTTGACCAATGATTGGTACACCCATTAAATGGTCAATTGGAATATCAAAGAATCCTTGAATTTGTGGTGCATGTAAATCTAATGCAATCATGCGATTAGCACCAGCTGTTTCAATTAAGTTAGCTACTAACTTAGCTGTAATAGGTTCACGGCTACGTGCTTTTCTATCTTGACGTGCATAGCCATAATATGGAACCACAATATTGATATTAGCTGCTGATGCACGCTTACAAGCATCAATCATAATCAATAACTCCATCAAGTGTAAATTAACCGGATTTGAAGTTGGTTGGATAATGAAAACATCACATCCACGAATACTTTCTTCAATATTGATTTGAATTTCTCCATCGCTAAAGCGTTTAACAGAACATTTCCCTAATTCAATCCCTACTCGATCAGCTACCTCTTGTGCTAATGGCTCATTTCCTTTTAAAGAGAAAATCTTTAAAGATGAATTCTTGTATTCATTATTTAACATTTATAGTCCTCCAATTTTTAACTTAGACACTTTCATTATATAAAAAATTAATCGCTTTTACTATGTTCAACAAAAAATTGTGGAAAAGAGATACCAAATTTTATCAAAAAATTATTTTTTGAGATATCCTTCTTTTGTGATTTGACGGGCACGCGCAAGGGCTAAACTTTCATTAGGGACGTTGTCGGTAATTGTTGAACCTGCAGCGATTAACACACCGTCACCAACAGTTACAGGTGCCACTAAGTTAGTATTACATCCAATAAATGCATCTTTACCTACAACCGTTTTAAATTTATTAACACCATCATAATTTACTGTGATTGAACCACAACCAATGTTTGTACGTTCACCGATTTCAGCATCTCCAATATAACTTAAGTGAGATACTTTAGCCCCATCTTTAAGATCTGCTTTTTTCACTTCGACAAAGTTACCCACTTTTACATCTGAACCTAAGTTTGAACCAGGTCTTAGTTGCGCGAATGGTCCAACTTTTGTTTTATCACCAACGATTGAATCATTAATAACTGATTGTTTAATGTCAACTTGTGAGCCAATATGACTATTGTTGATTTCAGAGTATTGACCGATGACAGCTTCTTCTCCTATTTCTGTTTCACCATTAATACGTACACCAGGTTCAATAATTGTATCCATACCTATTTTGACATCTGGTCCAATAAATGTAGTTGTAGGGTCGATAATAGTTACACCATTTCTCATATGCTCAATGTTAATATGTTGTTGCAACGCCTTTTCCGCATTACTTAACATGACACGATCATTTACACCCATAATCTCATTAAAATCGTCTGTGTGATAAACTTCAGCAACACCATTATCAGCTAAGATTAAGCTGATCACATCTGGCAAGTAGTATTCACCTTGAGCATTATCATTTTTAACTTCTTCTAATTTAGAGAAAAGAACTCGATTATCAAACGCAAAAATTCCAGAACTAATTTCCGTTAATGCTTTTTGTGTTTCTGACGCGTCTTTTTCTTCAACAATACGTTGTAGTCTACGTTGTTCATCGCGAACAATTCGCCCATAACCAAACGGAATCTGAGCAGTTGCTGATAATACTGTCGCTTGCGCATGAGTACTTTCATGATGCTCAATTAACTTTTGTAACGTATGAGCTGTAATGAGTGGTGTGTCTCCACAAACAACTAAAGTTGTACCTTCCACTTCTTTCAAATGTTCGTTAGCCATCTTTACAGCATGTGCTGTTCCTAATTGTTCTTCTTGATGGCTATATAACGATTGGTTCCCCAATGTTTCTTTAACGTCTTCAGCACCATGACCTACAATTGTCACGATTTGGTTAACACCAGCATTCTTAACATTTGTTAACACATGTTCTACCATTGATTTTCCAGCAACTTTATGTAGCACTTTATATTTATTTGATTTCATTCTAGTACCTTTTCCAGCTGCTAATATTACCGCATTTCTTTGCATGAGTGGTAACCCTCCAATAAATTTTACACTTCTAATTTATTATAATTTAACTCAAGTTCGAGTTTCAAGATTTAGAAGGTTTTATAATTTAGTCTATTTAAATTTTTCAAAATATGTATTCACTAGTAGAACGCTTTATACCGCACTTGATATTTAAAAAGCAGGTTCAACAAATTTAAATGCTGAACCTGCTATAATGTATGATTTATTTAAGCTTCGTCTGAATCTTCTGATGAAGCATTTTTATCTGGAATAACTTCATCTGTTTCGTCATATACTTTCATAACGGCATCTTGAATTTCTTGTCTCATATCAGAGTTGATTGGATGCGCGATATCACGGAATTCACCATCTGGTGTACGTTTACTTGGCATAGCAACGAAAAGACCTGAGTTCCCTTCAATTACACGTAAATCGTGAATTACAAAAGCTTCGTCTAATGTAATTGAAACAAGTGCTTTCATTCTGCCATCTGTTTCTATTTTTCTAAGTCTAACATCTGTCACTTTCATGTAGTGAGCCCCCCTAGTATATATATCTTTGTTTGTTAGAAGCTTGACAATTCTTTAATCAAGGAAATTATATTCCTTTTACTTTACCTACAACTTCAATTTCAACTTTAACGTCTTTAGGTAATCTTGCAACTTCAACACAACTACGCGCTGGTTGATGTTCACTGAAATAACTACCATAGACTTCATTTATTTGTTGAAATTCATTCATGTCGGAGATAAAAATGGTTGCTTTCACAACTGAGTTTAAATCCGAACCAGCTTCTTCAAGTACGACAGACAAATTGTCTAGCACTTGTTTTGTTTGCTCTTTCACATCATCACTGACAATATTCCCTTCAGTATCTAATGGGATTTGTCCAGATGTGAATACTAAATTATTCACAACCATAGCGTGTGAGTATGGTCCTAAAGCTTCTGGTGCTTTTTTAGTGTTAATTGTTTTCATGATGTAATAAACTCCTTTTAAGAAAATTTAGACAAACTATTGCCAGGTTCTACTTTAAATTCCTGATTGTATTCATCAACATCAGATAATTTAACTAAAGAAGTATAATCCTCAATCAATCTTTGTTTAACTTCTTTTGATTCTACAAGTACAGATACCCCTTTAACTTGTGCCTTAAACTCATTCATAAGATTCATGACACCGTTGATTGAACCTCCTGCTCTCATAAAATCATCCACGACAAGCACATTAGAATTTTCAGCTAATGTACGTTTAGAAAGCACCATCGTTTCGATCTTACGTGAAGAGCCAGACACGTAGTTAATCGATACAGTAGATCCCTCAGTAACTTTATTGTCTTTTCTTATTACTACTACAGGTAAATTTAATACGTTAGCTACCGCATTGGCAAGCGATATCCCTTTTGTAGCGATTGTTACAACCGCATCAAGATCTTCTTCCATATAAATGCTAGCAATTAATTTACCAACTTTATTAAGTAAAGAAGGGTTACCTACTAAATCTGATAAGAAAAGATATCCACCAGGTAATAATCGTTCTTTTTCTTGAAGTAGTTCAATAACTTCTTCAACAATTTCCGAAGCCTCTTCTTTACTCATCATTGGTTTGTAAGTTACACCACCACTAGCACCTGCAGTCGTAATAACTGTACCTAGCTTTTCTTTTTGGAAAGTATTCTTAATAATTTGAACATCTTCACTAATTGAAGACTTCGCTTGTTTAAATTTTTTCACAAAAAAAGTTAAAGGTATTAACTGATTTGGATGATTCATTAAATACTGTGTCATAAAGACGATACGTTCACTTCTTTTATACCTCATTTGTTGTTCACCCTTCTATCCTAATAATCTTACTAAATACACTTCATTACAGCAGCCATTAACAGCATTATATATCTTTTTCGCTTGGCTTTCTTTTTGAGCAAGCCCATATACGGTTGGACCACTACCACTCATTAATGCGCCATCTGCACCACATTGCAACATATTATTTTTTATTTTTTCAATTTCAGGATGCATTGACATTGATACTGGTTCTAGACGATTCGATAAGCTTTCACATAACTGTTTATAATCACCTTCAACAATCGCCTTCTCGCACATTTCTGTATCTACATGATGTGCATCATCCAAATCTAACGCTTTGAATACATCCGCGGATGATATACCTAAATTAGGTTTCGCTAAAACTACCCAAGCTGAAGGTGGCTTTTTTAAAAAGCGTATCTTTTCACCTCTACCTTTGCATACAGCAGTTCTGTTATAGATGCAAAACGGAATGTCTGTTCCAATTTGTATTCCCAAATCACTTAGTTCATGCAAAGATTTATCCAAATTAAACAGACGATTAATACCACGCAACGTAGCAGCTGCATCAGCTGATCCTCCTGCTAAACCGGCAGAAACGGGGATATCTTTATCTATAGTAATGGTGACACCTTCATTTAAATCATAGGTTTCCATCATCAATTGCGCTGCACGATAAGCCAAATTTTTATGATCATTTGGAACATAGTTATGTTCAATATCAACAACGATTTTTTTATCTTTTCTTTTTTGGAAAGATAATCGATCGTTCAGATCAACTGTCGTCATAATCATTGCAATTTCATGATATCCATCATCTCTTTTGAAAAGTGTATCGAGCGTCAAATTTATCTTGGCTGGTGCCGTTTCATATATCATTTTTCCGCCCTCTCTTCATCTATAGTAATAAGATGATTTTAACACAAAGACTTAAAATATTTGATAGATACATGACAAATTTATGTAAAATCTTAATAAAACAATCAATTTAATTCACTAATATACGTTTTCTAATGAAATTATATTATTTTTAAGTAAAATGATTGGAAGTGAGATAGAAGCATTCACTGTCTCACGTTTGACGCATATCTTAATCTTCTACAAAAAAAGAGTGTTGAACTTAATAAGCCCAACACCCAATACATTTTAATTTATAGAGTTGTAGTACACTAAACCACTCTATATTTATGTCTAAATTAGTGTGCAACTACTTCTTGATGATTATCTTCTTCAAATGAAACTTGTACGTTCTCTGTAAGAACATCCGTATATGTATACGAAACTCTTTCAAAATTATGCTTATCTTGGTCTAATTCAACAACGAATACTGAAGGATACGTTTCTTTTAAAACACCGCAACGTTCGATTGTTTTTTTACGACCACCGTTGGCTTTTAGTACAATACGATTTCCTAAATGACAATCAATAGAATTTTTGATGTCCAAAATTGATTTTGGCATATTGCTCCACCTCGCTACAAGTTACATAATACCATATTTTGCAAGGTTATGTCAAATAAAATTTAAATTTTATCAATGTAGTAGCGCTTTGTCAACAATTTAATTTTCTAATTCTGGGAAATTTTTCTTTTCTTCATACAATCGTGCAAAATCTTGTATTGATAGCGTTTCCCCACGTCTTTTAGGATCAATACCTGTTTGTTCAAGCCATTTTAATATACTTTCTTTATGCTTTTTTCCATCTTTAAAGAAATTCTGATAATTGTTGTAAATTGTTTTACGTCTTTGCGCAAAAGCTGCTTTAGCTAATTTAAAGAAAGTTTCTTCGTCATCCACGCTGACGAGTGGCGTCTCTCTTTGCATTAATTTAACAACAATAGAATCTACATTAGGTGGTGGCATGAAAACTGTTTTAGGAACCGTTAACACTTTACTTGTTTCTGTATAGTATTGTGTAACAATAGATAATGAACCATAAGCCTTTGTTCCTACTTGGGCATTTAAACGTTCACCAACCTCTTTTTGCATCATAACAACATAACCATCAATCGGAATATCTTGTTGCATTAAATTCAATAAAATTGGTGTTGTAATATAATATGGTAAATTAGCTACGACCATGATTTTGTCACAATCATTCAAATACGTTTTAACCGCCTTACCAATGTCTGCTTTCAATATATCTTCGTTAATTATCGTAACGTTGTCATATGGCGCTAGCGTTTCTTTTAGTACAGGTATAAGTCGTTGATCAATTTCAAATGACATCACCTTTTTAGCTCTTTTAGCTAATTGCTCTGTTAAAGAACCCATACCGGGACCAACTTCAATAATACCTGTGTTGTCGTCAATTTCACTTGCATCTATAATTTTATGAATGATATTCACATCTACTAAGAAATTTTGTCCTAAACTTTTTTTAAAGTTAAATCCAAACTGATCTAACAATGCCTTAGTTCTTGAAGGTGTCGCAATATCTTTTCTCTCCACCTTTTATTCACTCTCCTTTTCCATAGATAACGCTTCGCGCACATCTGATTCAGTATAACCAAATGCATTGAGTTTCTTAAGCAGTTGCTTGCCATTTGAATGTCCGATGTGTAATTTACGACCTAGTATTTCTCTTTTACGACGTGCGTCTTTACCAATTATTAATCCTAAGTCTATGAGAACACTTTTGTCGATTGATTCTTCCGCTTCTTCAAAAGGAGAACTGACGTGCATTAATGCGTCTCTAATATCTTTTGGATGCGCATGTTCAACACCGATTTTACCACGCTTATTTTTAGCCTTTTCTCTATCTAAGTATGCATGTTTAACACCTGAAACGTGTTCTGTAATCGTGTGACGTATTTTATCACCGGGAAAGTCAGGATCAGTTAATACGATAACACCTCTTGTTTCTTGTGCATTTTGGATGACTGCTAAAGTCTCTTTATTGATAGCACTCCCATTTGTTTCAATCGTATCACATTCAACAGCCGACTTTACTCGTTCTGTGTCATCTCTACCTTCTACTACGATAAATTCATTGATTTTCATAATAAAAAATCCTTACCTTTCAAATTCATTTCACATATATTATAACTACTTATCACATAAAAAATGAGAAAGATGTCGTGTGTCATGTTTATAAAATCATACCATGACAGACACGGTTTAACATCTTTCTCAGACATATATTATTATTTTAATTTAAATAAACGTTCAGCATTTTCCGTAGTTTGATGACATACATCTTCATATGACATACCACGTAATTCTGCAATTTGTTCAGCAACTAAAGTCACACGTTCTGGTTCATTACGTTTACCTCTATATGGATGAGGTGAAAGATAAGGCGCATCTGTTTCAACTAACAATCTATCCATAGGTACATGTTTTGCGACTTCTTTAGGTTGCTTAGCATTCTTAAATGTAACTGGACCACCTAAAGAAATATGGAAGTTCAGCTTATTAATAACTACATCTGCAATTTCAGGAGAACCACTGAAACTATGCATAATTCCGCCTACTTCTTCAGCATGTTCTTCCATTAAGATATCTACACAATCTTGCGTAGCTTCGCGATTATGAATAATGATAGGCAAGCCCACTCTTTTAGCGAGAGTAATTTGCTTTCTAAATACGTCTTTTTGAACTTCAGCTGGAGATTTATCCCAATGATAATCTAAGCCCATTTCTCCAATACCAATAACTTTAGGATGCTTTGATAACTCTTCAATCCATTGTAAACGTTCATCTGTAAAATCAATCGCATCAACAGGATGCCAACCTATAATTCCATAAATAAAATCATATTGATCAATCAGTTCCATAGCACGTTCGATTGTCGGTGTATCAAAACCAACGACAAACATGCGATCAACGCCTGCTTCTCTCGCACGAGAAATGACTTCAGTTAAATCTTCCGCATATTGTTCATCATTTAAATGGACATGTGTATCGATTAACATTTTATCTCTCCTAATTTTACAATTTATTACTATTTAATAACTGCACCATTTGGAATTGCACTTGGTAAACTAACTAATGTTAAGACACCATCTTTTTCAGCTGATAAAATCATGCCTTCTGACTTTTGACCCATTAATTTAGCAGGTTTTAAGTTAGTGACCACTGCAACTTTTTTACCGATAATATCTTCTGAACGATAAAACTTAGCGATTCCAGAAACAATTTGACGTTGCTCTGAACCTAAGTCAATTTGAATTTTTAACAATTTATCAGACTTTGGAACGTTTTCAGCATCAGTAATTGTTGCTGCTTTAATTTCAACTTTATCAAAATCTTTAATATCAATTTGCGCTTTACTTGGCTCTTCCACTTCATCTTTAGATTCTTCAGACTTTGGAGGTTGCATTGATTCTTTAATATATGCAATTTCCGCTTCAGTGTCTAAACGTGGGAAGATTGGTGTTGGCTTCTCAGTTACCATAATTGGTTGTTTTAATGCACCATATTGTTCAAGACTTTCTAATTCAAATAATTCAGGTTCATTAATATTCAGTTGTTTGAAAATTTCTTTAGGTGCATGTGTTAAGAATGGACGTAGTAACACTGCAGCATATCGAATATTTTCAACTAAATGTGCCATGACATTACCAAGCATATCTTTTTGACTATCATCCTTAGCTAATACCCATGGTGTAGTCTCATCGATATATTTATTTGTACGACTAATAAACTTCCATACAGTAGATAAAGCTACAGAGAATTGGAAACTTTCCATACTTTCATTGAAATGTTTCACAGTTTCATGTGCTAATGCTTCCATATCTTCGTCTAGTTCATGTTTAGGACCTTCATATGCAGGCAGTTCACCTTGGAAATACTTATTAATCATAGAGATTGTACGATTTACTAAGTTACCTAAGTCATTTGCTAAATCATAGTTAGTGCGCTCTACAAAAGCTTCAGGAGTGAATACTCCATCAGAGCCAAATGGTAGTTCGCGCATTAAATAATAGCGTGTTGCATCAAGACCATAGCGGTCAATTAATACGTTAGGATCTACCACATTACCTTTAGATTTACTCATTTTACCGTCTTTCATCAGAATCCAACCATGTGCAAATACTTTTTTAGGAAGCGGTAAGTCTAACGCCATTAATAAAATTGGCCAAATAATTGAGTGGAAACGTACAATTTCTTTAGCCATTAAATGCACATCTGCTGGCCAATATTTCTTGAATAATTCATCATCATCTGATAAGTATCCTAATGCAGAAATATAGTTTACTAATGCATCAATCCATACATATACAACGTGTTTAGGATTGGATGGCACTCTGACGCCCCAGTCAAATGATGTACGTGAAACAGCTAAATCTTCTAAACCAGGTTTAATAAAGTTGTTAATCATTTCATTTTTTCTTGAAGGCGGTTGAATGAAATCTGGATTAGCATCATAAAATTCTAATAATCTATCTGTGTATTTATTAATATTAAAGAAATAGCTTTCCTCTTTAACTAACTCAACTTCATGACCTGAATCTGGACTTTTTCCGCCAACAATTTTGCCATTTTCATATATTGGATCTACTAATTGCGATTCAGTGTAATATGTTTCATCTGGTACCGAATACCACCCTTCATACTCACCAAGGTAAATATCACCTTGTTTTAAAAGACGCTCAAAAACTTTTTCTACTACTTGTTTATGACGATCTTCTGTAGTACGAATAAAGTCATCATTAGAGATTTCTAACTTACTCCAAAGACTTTTAATACCACTGATCATTTCATCTAAATATTCTAATTCAGTTTTACCTACTTTTTGAGCTTTTTCTTGAATTTTTTGGCCATGTTCATCTGTACCAGTTAAGTAACGAACATCATAGCCTTGCATACGTTTATAACGTGAAATTACATCACCAGCTACTGTTGAATATGCATGGCCGATATGTAAATTACCACTCGGATAATAAATTGGGGTTGTAATATAAAATGTTTCTTTCGCCATCAATAGTCCTCCTCATCGTTTACAAAATAATAATATATACGTGTTATTTTGTTCATTATGGATTTTGATACTTAAACGCATCACGATATCCTTTTATATTAAGTTATTTCTTATTATAACTCATATCAATTTTCTAATGTCGTATCCTATTAACATTACCATAAATTCATTAATTTATGGGGTATTTCATAAGATTTTCATTGCCCATTTTCCCAGAAAAATATTTAATTAATCAACGTTTCATTGCCACATCATTGATTGACATCATGATATATATCATAAACTTCTCCAGTCTTCATATGACGGTCTTCTGCGACTAACTTAATCGCCTTTTTAGGTTTAATATTTTGTTCTGATATATAGTGTTCGACATGCTCTGAAATGGTAAGTGATTGAAACCATTGTTCAGTTTCAAGAGGCTTAGCGCCCTCAATCAAGATTACAAATTCACCTTTTTGCATAATTTCATCGTTTTGAAATGCATTTATTAAGTGCCCAACTTCTTGCATCACAATTTGTTCAAACTTTTTAGTTAATTCACGACCCACTGCAACACGTCTAGTATCATCAACTTTGGAAATGGCTTTTAACGTTTCAACAACACGGAATGGTGACTCATAAATAATTAATGTGCTATCTTGAAACATTCGTTCCTGCAATACTGCTACTTTATCTTTTTCTTTTCTAGGTAAAAAGCCTAAAAATGTATACGTATAGGATGGTAGGCCACTTGCCATTAGTCCAGTTAAACCTGCATTAGGACCAGGCACGGTTTCTACATGAATGTCATAACTGTGGGCTGCAACGACCAACTCATAACCCGGATCGCTTATTAAAGGTAAACCTGCATCTGACACTAAAGCGATATTGTAACCTTCATTTAACAAGTCAATTAAATACTCAGTTTGCTGTGACTTATTATGTTCATGATATGATTTGAGCGGTGTTTGAATATCATAATGATTGCAAAGCTTTTTGGTCACTCGTGTATCTTCACAAGCTATAAAATCAGCATTTTTTAAAGTTTCAATTGCACGAAATGTAATATCACCTAGATTTCCTATAGGCGTTCCCACTAAATATAATGTCGCCATATTTAACGCTCCTCAATCATTTTTAATTTTTGTTGTCTGCTATATGTTTTAATTTCATACTCTCTTCGCATTGCTTCTGATTTTGAACTAAACATTTCTTGATAAACTAACACTACCGGACGTCTTGTTTTAGTATATTTAGCCCCTTTTCCTGCATTATGAGTCGCAATACGTGCCTCTACATTGGTAGTATAACCCGTATATAATGAATTATCTTTGCATTTAACTATATAAACATAATGTTTAGCCATAATACACCTCTTTCATTTCATCAGTATAGTCACCCTGATTGTTATAGATGTAAAATGGTGGTGCAATGGTTAATCCCTGGTTACCGTTTTTGCGTCCCTCTACTACAATCGTAACAGCCGATTTATCAATTTTACTATAAATAAAAACCACTCGTTTCGGTTCAATACTGGCTTTGCGCATCTCAGTTAAGACATCCATTAACCTTTCAGCTCGATGAACCATCATAAGTCGACCACCTTGCTTTAATAAATGACGCGCTGCCAACATACAATCCTCTAATGTACACATAATCTCATGTCTCGCAATCTTATGCGCCTCTTTTTGATGTTGATGACGTTGATTGCTTTTAAAATAAGGAGGATTACACGTGACTAACGTATATTGAGATGGTTTAAAGTTTTGGTACACATCTTTTAAATCCATGTGATGCATTAATAATCGATTCGTTAAATCGTTATATTCGAAGCTACGACGAGCCATATCAGCCAATTGTTCTTGTATCTCGATACTCTCAATTGTTTGCGATCCTTTAGCTGATAACAAGAGTGCAATCACACCATTTCCCGCGCAAAGGTCTAATATTTTGTCATTCTTCCTCACTTCGGTAAAATGCCCTAACAATAAAGCATCTGTTGAAAATGAAAAAACATCGTCATTTTGTATAATTTTCAAATTTTCTTTAAATAAGTCATCAATACGCTCATTAGCTTTTAACATAATTTTTTCTCCTAAAAAAGAGATGTCTTTACAACACATCGTTATATTTCAAAGTGTTGAAATCCATCCCTAATCATTAGCGTACGCTTTAATCAATTTCACTTTACATTTGCGACGTACTGTCAATCCACTGGCAATATCAACTGACCAATGGTCTAACTATTTAATACATTCATACATAGTAAACAATCCTCACCATATCGGTGTTTACCAAATAATTCTCCATTACAAATATGGAATCCTTCGCTATATAATACTGCTAAGTTATCCTTACTTGGCAATGGTTTCTTAACATGTTTAATTGAACTTTTATTATCTCTTTCCTTACTCATTGGCTTGTTGTCTTTTTCAATACGATTAGTAACTCTGACATCTTCAACCTCTTGTTCACTCTTAGCCATCAATGATTTTAAATTATCATTTTCAACTTGTAAGGCAACATTTTCTTCAATAAGTTGGATAGATAATGCTTTCAGTTCACTCATTTCCTGATTTAATTGATTAACATTACTTTCAAGTTTTACAATTTTTTCAAATAAGTCATTGCGATTCAAAAGTAACGTGCCTCCTTAATTAAAAGCTTCTAATTCTTCCATTTTATATTCTAACGGCTGTTCTAAACCATCGATTTTAACTTGCATTGAAATATCTAGAATATTCAACCCAATGACTTGTCCTTTGCCTTCAGGTGTCACAATTTTATCCCCTAAATCAGGCAACTGTGCTCTTGCCTCTTCATAAAAATCATTTTCATATTTTAAACAACACATCAATCGACCACAAGCACCAGAAATTTTAGTAGGATTTAATGACAGATTTTGATCTTTAGCCATTTTAATTGAAACCGGTTCAAAATCCCCTAAAAATGTGGCACAACATAGTGAACGACCACATGGACCAATACCACCTAGTAATTTGGCTTCATCTCGAACACCGATTTGTCTTAATTCGATACGTGTCTTTAAATTTTGTGCTAAATGTTTTACGAGTTTACGAAAATCAATACGATCATCTGCTGTAAAATTAAAAATTACTTTTGATTTATCTAATGTATATTCACAATTAACTAATCGCATATCCAGTTGCTGTTCTTTAACTAAGTCTTTACATAATTGTAATGCATTAGTGGCATCTTCATCATTTTGATAATACGTTTCGATATCTTGCTCTGTAGCAACGCGTATAATTTCTTTTAAAGGTAATGTAACATCACCATCTTCAACATCTTTAGGTGGAAACTTTACACTTCCAATTTCAATGCCTCGTTTAGATTCGACAACAACCCAATCATCTACATTTACGTCTAAATCATTAGGCGCATAATATTCCAATTTCCCTGCTTTCTGAAATTGTACACCTACGATATTTGGCATTCTAACTCACACCTTTGATTACTATTTGTTCAAATACAAGCGTCGGATTAACATTTTGCATTAATTTTTTGTGCGCTTCTGTAATTTGGTTGTACATTGTTATAACTTGGTTTAGCGATAACTGATTCGCATATTTTTCTATATTACCTTTTAAATCTGTGTATGTAAAATCTCGTTCAATTCCTATTTTGGCATGCATAATATCCTCAAAAAACGCGTTAACGGCTGCTAGCGTTAGTAATTGTAACTTACGATTTTTCGCATTTTTTAATAAATCTATTATTCCAATTAATGCCATAGGTCTATTCGTTAATAATAAGTCACACCAATGTAAAATCACTTTCCTAAGTGTAACTAAATCATGTTCTTCATTTAAATCTATTGCAGTTTCTAGTTGCGTAGTATAGGTGCTTAGCATTTCAGCTACAGCTCTATTAATATCTTCATCAACTAATCTATCTATAAAGTCTTGTTTATCACTTGGTTTAAAATAAACATGCTGACAACGTGAATGAATTGTATCTAAGATTTGTTCTGGCTTCGTTGATAACAAAATGGCTATCGTATTCTCAGGTGGTTCTTCTAAAAACTTTAATATACTATTTTCCCCTTGAACAGTAAGCTTTTCAAAATCTTCAATGATATAAACTTTATGTGTTCCTTCAATAGGAAGTTGATTCATACGATGTACCAATTGCTCAATTTGCTCTTTCTTAATTGAATTTTCTTCAGAAGATACATACATGAAGTCTGGTTGGTTGAAGGTTTCAACTTTCATTTCACATTGCTGATTCCCATTACATAGAATAAGTTTTGCAAATTCCATCGCTACATGCTTCATTGATTGTGCATCATCACCTTCAAAAAGGTAGGCATGCGATAGTTTATTTGAATGATACGCATTCGCTAATTTTTGTTGTTCATCCATGCTTGCTTACTCCTTATTCAACTTTATAATATAAAAGAGGTTAGGACCAAAGCATTTAGAATTTATGCAAACTTACCGATTAGCAAAATTATATTTCAAATTTTGTCGAATCGAGTTTCTCTACAACTTAACATGTTGCAAAAAAGTTTGCTAAATCTGCCTTCAAACACCGTCTATCAGTGTTCCAGAGCATAAGCCATAATGTCCCAACCTCGAATATTGTTTATTCATCTAAGGTGTCTTAATTTCATTATTCATTACTTTTAAATGTTAAAATCTATGGAATGATTCGACTGGCATTACAAATACTGTAGCGCCTCCTACTTCCACTTCAACAGGATATGGTATGTAAGAATCTGCACTACCTCCCATTGGTGTCATTGGTGAAACAAGTTGATCTCTATTACCGCAAGTATGATCAATGACTGATAAAATATCATCTACACGGTCATCATCTACACCACATAAGAAAGTAGTGTTACCTGCTCTTAAAAATCCACCAGTAGTTGCTAATTTTGTAGCTCTAAAGTTATTTTTTACGAGTTGGTCTGAAAGTTCTTGACTATCCTGATCTTGAACGATCGCTATAATCATTTTCATCTTAAAACACCTCTTCTTGTTATTATATCATAATTATTTTAAAAAATTTAAGATTATCTCATAAGTTTCATTGACTACATCATCAATATTACGTGTCGCATCTACCACTGCAAAACGCTGAGGTGTTTCTTGAATGATTTGTCGATATCCTTCAATCACCTTCTCGTGAAATGCAATATCTTCTTTATCAAGCCGATTTTGATCTCGTTGATTTTTAAGTATTCTATCTCTACCGACTTCTGCCGTAATATCTAAATAAATGGTTAAATTTGGATAAAGACCATTTATTGCAAAATCATTTAATTGCTTCACTTCTTCAATACCTATACCCCTTGCATAACCTTGATATGCAAGAGAGCTATCAATATATCTATCACATAAGACAATTTTATTATCATTTAACGCGGGCACAACTTTTTCTACTAGGTGTTCTCTTCTAGAAGCAGCAAACAACATTGCTTCTGTACGTATGTCCATATTTTCCCCTTCTAATACTACCTTACGTATTTCTTCACCAGTTGGTACTCCTCCAGGTTCTCTAGTAGCAATCAACTGATAATCCTGAGCTAACTTTTCAGACACACGTTGCAATACAGTTGTCTTACCTGAACCTTCAGGACCCTCGAATGTTATAAACGCCGACATTTTATTCATCCTTAACTAATATTTTTTCTTGTTTTATACCTTCAACTCTATCGCCTTTTTGAAGATATTCTCGCATTAATTTTATCATATTTTGGGTTATTCTTTCCCCTTTTAAATAAACAGGGATACCCGGTGGATATGGTATGATGTGCATTGCTAATATCTTACCTATCGATTGATCAATATCAACCCATGTTACGTTACCACTATCTTGTGGGAAGTATGTACCTTCATCTAACGGTATATGTATTGATGTTGATTGTTTAGTTGACAATGGACATGGTAGATTGATTTTAGTGATTTTGTTTAATAGTGTTTCAAATGGATACTTATCGTCCTCATGCCATAACGGCAATACAAATAAAACTTGCTTGTCGTCAGCTAATTCAATGTATATACCCATTTGTTCAAACCATGTTTGTATTTCAAATCCAGAATACCCTTGATACTGAATTAATAATTTTAAAGGATCACTTACACAAATAGTAGTTAATCCAATCATATTTAGCGTATCAATAAGTTGATTTCTTTTTTCAAAAAATAGCGTACTATCGTAATCAACATAAAATTGATGTGCTAGCTCAAGACTGGCCATCACTAAATATGAAGGACTAGAAGTCTGAAAGTATCCTAGATATCGCACTATTTCATCTTTCAATGGCGCATCTTTATGAATAAACAATATAGATCCCATCGTGAGTGCGGGCAATGTCTTGTGATAAGACTGCACAACATAATCCGCGCCACTTTCAAGTGCAGATTTTGGAAAGTTTTTTAAATTAAAATGTGCACCATGTGCCTCATCAACTAATACTGGTATCGCTTCACGATGTGCTCTATCTACAAATGCTTTGATATCAAAGCATTCACCATAATAGTTTGGATAGGTTACAATAGCTAACTTCTGATTATTAAATGTCATACTTTGTGTGTCCGGACCTAAATATTGACTACTATCATTACTCTTAGTCATTGCTATTATATCAGCAGGTTGCTGTACAATATCCAATCCATGAAAGACTGATTTGTGCACATTACGACTAATCAAATAATTCCCTTTTAATTTTGAAAATGACTGTATCACTGATAAAATTCCTGAGGTTGTTCCATTAATTAAGAAATACGCGTCATAATCCGGTTGCTTATGAATATGTTGCATACTTTTTAATATGATATCTTCTGGGTGATGCAAATCATCAAGTCCCGTAATTTCAGTCATATCCATCTTAAAGTCCAAATTTTTTACATTACCGATTGTTCCATTTTTGTGACCAGGTACATGTAAAGAAATAGCATTTTCATTTACCAATTGAGATAATTTATGAAAAATTGGAAGTTCCATATTATACACACTTTCTAATTATTTAGTGCACTTGCGATAAATCATCATTGCCATCGCGTTGTTCAATCCACTTTGCTTTCAATAGTCCCATGACATAACAATCTTTATACTTTCCTTGAGTATAAAAATGTTCTTTTAATTCACCTTCTATAATGAAACCTGCTTTTTTATATATGTGCACTGCTTTTTCATTATTCACATCCACATATAAATAAACTTTATTCAGGTTCAAGACTAAAAAGGCGTAATCAATTGCCATTTTAAATGCTTTTTTAGCATAGCCTTTATTTCCAAATTGTGAATCTATAATAATTTGAATTTCACAATTTCTATGTACAAAGTTAATTTCCACTAGTTCTACAACACCGATAGACGTGCGATCATCTTCAATAATGAATCTTCTCTCTGATTCATCTAAAATATGCTTTTGATATAACGTTTTTAACTCACTTAATGATTCATACGGTTCTTCAAACCAGTAAGACATAATCGTATATTCGTTATTTAAATGATGTACAAATTGTAAGTCTGTTTCTTCTAAAGCTCTAATTATCATTCTTAGCACTCCTTTAATTACAGTGTAGACAAGCGATTTAACTAAGTAAAGTAACTCAATACTTTAACTTTCTATTCGTTAAGGTATAATTCTTTCTCTAGCGGAACGTAAATCTGCTACCACCGGCGCTAAGAAACTTACTTTACTTCGAGACAAGCGCTCGCTTCCTTCCTCATTTTCTAAAATTGCTTGCTCTTTTAGCTCAACTAAACTCACTTCTCAATTTCTCAATTCATCAGCTTCAAACACTTTCTCCTCGTAAAGCTATTACACTTTTATTTGTTGTTATCTTATTAAACCTTTGGTTTTGTTTTTATGCATAAAAAAAGAGACCTTTCGGTCTCGATATCGGCTCATCGCATCCATACAATTTGCCTGGCAACGTCCTACTCTAGCGGAACGTAAATCCAACTACCATCGGCGCTAAGGAGCTTAACTTCTGTGTTCGGCATGGGAACAGGTGTGACCTCCTTGCCATTGTCACCAGACAAGAGAATGATTATACATTCAAAACTAGATAGTAAGTAAATGATTTTGCTTCGCAAAACATTGAAATAAATTGATTAAGTCTTCGATCGATTAGTATTCGTCAGCTCCACGTGTCACCACGCTTCCACCTCGAACCTATTAACCTCATCATCTTTGAGGGATCTTATAACCGAAGTTGGG